>JAYUNL010000091.1:0-4255 GCA_043761745.1 Rhodocyclaceae bacterium | reverse complement strand
CACAGAACGAGCGCGCCGAATTGCGCGCTCGCTTGGCGGTGCGCAAGGCGCCGGCGGATGAGAAGCTACGGATTCGGATCGTGCTGTCGTGTGCCGATGGCGAATCAGGCACGCGCATTGCCGAACGGTGGAGGACGACGGTTCAGACGGTGTCGAAGTGGCGGCGGCGCTATGAATCATACCGATTAGCGGGGTTGACCGACGCACCACGCAGTGGTCGCCCCCGCAGCGTGCTCGATGACCAAGTGCAAGCGGTGGTGGATCGGGTACGACAAACCAAGCCCGACAACGCCACGCATTGGAGCGTGCGCACGTTGAGTGCGGCGACGGGCGTGTCGGCGCCCACGGTGCATCGGATCTGGCGCGCGTTTGGACTTAAGCCGCATCGGCTTGACACATTCAAGCTGTCGACGGATCCGAACTTTGTCGACAAGGTTCGCGACGTGGTGGGTTTGTATCTGGATCCACCGGATCGTGCCTTGGTGCTGTGCGTGGATGAGAAGAGCCAGATCCAGGCCCTGAATCGCACGCAGCCTGGCTTGCCGTTGACCTTCGGCAAACCGGCGACGCGGACCCACGACTATAAGCGCCACGGCACCACGTCCTTGTTTGCTGCGCTGGACGTGGCCACTGGGAAAGTGATTGGGCGTCTGAAACGGCGTCACCGCAGCGCGGAGTTCCTGCAGTTCCTCAATGCCATTGACGCCTCGGTACCCGCCAATCTGGCCATCCACCTGATCATGGACAACTACGGTACGCACAAGACTGAAAAGGTACGTGCCTGGATTGCCGCGCGGCCTCGTTACCGCGTGCACTTCACGCCCACCTCGGCGTCCTGGCTCAATCTGGTCGAACGCTTCTTCTCACAGATAAGCGAAAAGTGGATCAAGCGTTCCGCGCACACCAGCGTGGCGGATCTGGAGCAATCAATCCGTCACTACATCAACCAGCACAATCAGAATCCCAAGCCTTTTGTCTGGCGCAAACCTGCTGACGTTATCCTTGCCTCCGTTGCACGAGCGGCTAAAATACTTAATTAATCGTACTTGTGAGACACCACACTAGTATAGTGATTCAGTAGTTCATTGAACTCACTAGTGTCCGGTTAAAAACCTTCGAAAATCAATTGAGTATCATCGGTGGGAAATTTTTGCTCGGCACGAACGGGCTGCAAGGCGCATGAAAGCTCGTTTTTTTCGAAAACTGACACCGACAAGATCTGTAGGCACGTGTAGAGCGAAGCATCGAGTTGAAGTTCTTTCTTGACGATAGCGATGAGCACGTAGGTGGCCACTGCGCACCATACTTGCGTCTTGACCGCGTTTTCGCTGGTGCCGAGGAAACGTTTGATGCGCAGGTGCTGCTTTATCCATTTGAAAAACAATTCGACCTGCCAGCGACTCTTGTACAAAGCAGCAATCGTCAGTGCCGGCAAGACCGTGTTGTTGGTAAGGAACACGAGAGTCTTGTCGGTCTCTGGATCCTTGAAGCGAATGCGCCGCAGGTGCTCCGGATACGCCTTGGCCGAGTAGAAGCCATTGAGCATCACGCGCTGGTCGCAGATCACGCCCGTGTCGCGCTGGGTCGGGGACGAGTACACGCGCAACGCATCCATTCCGTGCTTGGCACGCGTGACAAAGAAAGCGCCGGCCTGATGCATCGCGTACAACCGCGCGAAGTCCAGGTAGCCTCGGTCCATCACGTAGAACGCACCGGCATCGACCGGCAAGATGTCCAACACATTGACATCGTGCAGCTTGCCATCGCTGATGTGTATGAAGGTCGGGATCGAGCCGCGCAGGTCGAGCAGCGTGTGCAACTTGATGGCCGCCTTGGTCGACCGAAACGGCGCCCAGTCGAACAGACTCAGGCACAAATCGATGGTGGTGGAGTCCAGCGCATAGACGCTGGCATCCAGTTCGAGTACCGATGGCTCCTGCGCGTAGAGCGCCCTGGCGCGCGCGATCAGCCGCTGGGCGAGTGCGTGATAGATGCGCCAGTCGCGAAGATTCAGAGCATCCGCCAACGTCGAGCGCGCCGGCGGCGCCTTCATTCCCATGTGGAACAGCTTGGCTTGATTGGCGGCCAGACAGGCCTCTATATCTCGCAGCGACTCGCGCCACGTAAGCTGCGCGAAAGCCATGACGCGAAACAAATCGGCACAGCCCAGAGTGCGCACGCCCGCATCGCCCTTGTGCCGCCGGACGATGCGACCGAAAGTCTTCCACGGCACGAACTCCATCACCTGCGCAAACAGCGTCTTGCCAACATTCTTGCGTTACCCTCGGTCGGTCGAACCCGAAAGCATCGCAAATTGGCTAATCGCAGTTCAAATCGTGGACACCTATGAAACGCCCGAACTCCGCGTCATTGCTTGTTCTCCGAGCGGTCGCCCGCAATTAAACCGGACAGTAGTGTATGCAAATCAGTAGTGTCCCAACGTTAATCGAATAAATTCATCTGGTTATGCGTTTCGGACCGATTTTGATCGGTATCGATTTGCGCAAGTAGCTCATCCAAAGGCCTTTGCTCGCAGAGGGTGAGGCTGAGTATCTGTAGATTTTCATAGAGTGACCGCGGCAGGTTCATCCGCTTCTTGACGATGGCGACCAGGACGTAGACCGAGAGGGCGATCCAGATTTGTGTTTTCACCGCGTTCTCGGAAGTTCCGAAAAACGCCTTGATCCGCAGGTGCTGCTTTATCCATTTGAAGAAAAGCTCCACCTGCCAGCGGCAGCGATACAGGTCGGCGATGCTCAATGCGGGCAAGCCAAACTGATTGGTCAAGAAAACGAGGCGCTTGTGGGTCTTCGGATCGATGTACTTGATGCGACGGAGCGGAACGGGAAACCCTTTGTGCGAATAGTAGCCACTCAAGATCACCGTCTGATCGCAAATCAGCCCGGTTGCTCGATTCACCGGATGCGAGTAACGACGCTCGGCTTTGAGGTTCGACTTGGCACGCGTGACGAAGAAGCTGCCGGCCTCGTGCAGGTGGTACAGGCGCTCGAAATCGAGATAGCCTCGATCCATCACGTAGTAGGCTCCCGGCTCCGGCGAGAGCAAGTCGAGTACGTTGACGTCGTGCATCTTGCCGTCGGAGATGTGAATAAAGCTCGGGATATTGCTGCGCAGATCGAGCAGCGTATGCAGTTTGACAGCGGCCTTCGTCGAACGAAACGGCGCCCAGGGAAAGACCGACAGACACAAATCGATCGTCGTCGCATCGAGCGCGTAAACCGTCTCGGCCAAGTCCACGCCGAAGGGCTCCTCGGCATACAAGCCTCGTGCGATGCCGATCAAGCGCTCGGCGAAGCTCGCGTAGATACGCCAATTGCGGGTCGCATTGGCGTTGGCCAGCGTGTTGCGCGAAACGTTGCCGCGAATCCCCAGATGATAGAGCTTCGCCGCTTGGGCTCGAAGACTCGACTCGATATCTCGCAGACTCTCCCGGAAGGTCAACTGCGCGAATGCCATGCACAAGTACTGGTCGAGGCACGAGAAGCTTTTGACCTTGTGCTCCCCGGCATAAAGCGCGACGCAACGGCGGAACGTCGTCAACGGAAGATGGCGCATCAACTGCGCAAATACGAGCTGGCCTTGATGCATCGATCAACTCCGCGGCGGGGACCGCGGTCACGGTGCGCGAGAGCGAATCGATGTTCAAATCGAGACCAAGCAAAATGCGCATGTTCTGTATCATGTTCAATAACTTAAACGCGTCGTCGCCTTCAACGTTGGGACACTACTGTTATCTACTGTTCGCTGAATCATAGAGAATTTCCTTGTTTAAGCTTGGCAGGAAGACGTAAAACTCCTGCTGCGAAGTATGCGAATGGTTCATTGGATTTCGGTGTGCGGCTCACCAATGCCCGTGATGATGGTGATGGTCATGAAAGGCATTATGGAAGCCGCCATTGAAGCCGCCACCATTAAAGTAGCTGCTGCTATAGCCGTAGTCGCTAGGATACGCAAAGTCGCCCCCGCCATATCCGTAATAGCCGCCGCCGCTGTGACCGTAGCCCATGTGGTCGTGGCCGTAGCCACTGTGGTTATAGCCCCCGTTTTGGGCGTAGTTCCCCGAATACCCATGGCCGCCGTGGTGTTCGTGGTGACCGCCGCTGTACCCGTACCCACCGTCGGCGTACCCATGGTGGTGAGCGTAGTCCTGAGCGAAGGCGCTCGGCGCTATGAGCGCTGCCGCAAGAAAGGCAGCGAGCAAGCCGAAACTTCGTAAATATCGCTTTGAGAATTT
>JAYUNL010000090.1:0-21819 GCA_043761745.1 Rhodocyclaceae bacterium | reverse complement strand
TCGA
This sequence comes from Rhodocyclaceae bacterium, assembly GCA_043761745.1. Lineage (GTDB taxonomy): Bacteria > Pseudomonadota > Gammaproteobacteria > Burkholderiales > Rhodocyclaceae > Desulfobacillus. The sequence goes on along the minus strand of JAYUNL010000090.1, from coordinate 21,815 downwards.
TTTCCCAGCCATCTTCGTTGCCGCCGACAAACTGGCCGTGTCCGGGCAGCAGCGTCACCTTGTTTTTCTTGAACAGGCTTTTGATACCACTCGTGAGCTGAGTAACAATGTTTTCCTTGCGATTGACCATCGTCTTGATGTCGATCTTTACGTCCTCGGCCGAGATGCCATGCATAACGAAGGAATGATTGGCCTGCTCGAAAAGTTCGGAGGATTGCAGCAGCGCCTTGGACGGTATGCAGCCGACGTTGAGACAGGTGCCGCCCAGACGCACTTCGCCTTTCGGGTCGGCATAGGCTTCCGACTCGATGCACGCCGCCGAGAAACCCAGTTGCGCCGCGCGTATGGCCGCAACATAACCACCGGGCCCGCCGCCAATGACGAGTACATCATATTGTTTGGCCATGGAAAACCTTTGTGGTGAATATCAAATATCGAGCAGCAATCGCGCCGGATCTTCCAGCGCTTCTTTCATGGTCACCAGCCCGAGCACGGCTTCGCGGCCGTCGATGATGCGGTGGTCGTAGGAAAGCGCAAAGTAATTCATCGGTCGGATGACGATCTGCCCGCTCTCAACCACCGCACGATCCTTGGTGGCGTGGATGCCGAGGATGGCCGACTGCGGCGGGTTGATGATGGGCGTGGACAGCATGGAGCCATAGACGCCACCGTTGGAAACCGAGAAGGTGCCACCGGTGAGTTCTTCGATGGAGAGTTTGCCGTCTTTTGCTTTGGCGCCGAACTCGGCAATCTTCTTTTCGATTTCCGCTAGCGTGAGCTGATCCGCATCACGCAGGATGGGCACCACCAGGCCGCGCGGGCTGCCCACGGCGATGCCGACGTCAAAGTAGCCGTGATAGACGATGTCATTGCCGTCGATGGAGGCGTTGAGCACCGGGTATTTCTTCAGCGCCGCCACAACCGCCTTGACGAAGAAAGACATGAAGCCCAGCTTGGCGCCGTGTTCCTTCTCGAACTTGTCTTTGTATTTCGCGCGCAGCTCCATCACCGGCGCCATATTCACTTCGTTGAAGGTGGTGAGTATGGCGGCGGTGGATTGCGATTGCACCAGGCGCTCGGCGATGCGTGCGCGCAGGCGCGACATGGGCACACGCTGCTCGGGACGATCGGCAAGAATGGCTTCAATGCTGATAGGCGGGGCAGGCTGGGGCAGCGCCGGTTTCGCCACGGCAAACGTAGCAGATGCAGCAGACGCGGCCGTAGCAGAGGCAGCAGCGGGTTTTTCAGTATGACTGAGGACATCACCTTTGGTGACACGGCCACCACGGCCGCTGCCTTCGATGGCTGCGCCGGTGAGGCCCTGCTCTTCGATCATCTTGCGCGCAGCGGGCATGGCGGCGGCACTGGCTGGGGCAGCAGAAGCGGGAATAGCAGCGGTTGCGGCGGATGCGCCTATCGCGGCTTTTTTCGTTTCAGCGCCAACGGCGGCGCCGGCAGCGGCTTTGGCCTCGGTGTCGATGCGCGCAATGACTTCGCCGCTGGTGACACTCTCGCCGTTGCCTTTGACAATTTCCACCAGCACGCCGCCATCGGGCGCCGGCGTTTCCAGCACCACTTTGTCGGTCTCGATGTCGATCAGATTCTCGTCGCGGGCAACGGCTTCACCGGCTTGCTTGTGCCAGGAAACGAGGGCGGCCTCAGAGACCGATTCCGAAAGCTGGGGCACTTTGACTTCAATAATCATGGCGACTCCGTTCGGTTATTTTTTCGACTTGCCTGGTGATTTACCCAGCGCGGCGTCGACGACTTCTTTTTGCTGCAGGTGGTGCTTGGCGTAATAACCAACCGCCGGTGAAGCGGCGGACGGACGCGACACCACTTCCAGCGTCTGACCCTTGCGCAGCGCCTGCACCAGACGATGCTGCTTGGCATACCAGGCGCCCTGGTTGAGCGGCTCTTCCTGACACCACACCAATTCTTGGGCGTTGGGATATTTCTTCAGCTCGTCACTAAAACGCCGGTCGTCGAAGGGATAGAGTTGCTCGACGCGCAACAGCACGACGTTCTCGATCTTGCGCTCGCGCCTTGCGGCAATCAGGTCGTAATACACCTTGCCAGCGCAGGCGACGACACGGGTGACTTTCTTCGCATCGAGTTCGTCGGTTTCGCCGATGATGGTTTCGAACGTGCCACTGGCCAAATCCTTCAGCGAGGAACTGGCGTCCTTGTGGCGCAGCAGTGACTTGGGCGTCATGACGATGAGCGGCTTGCGCAATTTGCGCAACATCTGCCGGCGCAGCAGATGGTAAATCTGCGAGGCGTTGGAAGGCACACAGATTTCCCAGTTGAATTCGGCGGAAAGCTGCATGTAGCGTTCCAGACGCGCCGACGAGTGCTCCGGCCCCTGCCCTTCATAACCATGCGGCAAGAGCATCACAAGGCCGCAGCCGCGGCCCCACTTGGCTTCACCGGCGGCGAGGAACTGATCGATCACCACCTGGGCGCCATTGGCGAAATCGCCGAACTGGGCTTCCCAAATCACCAGCTCGTTCGGGGTGGCGGACGCGTAGCCGACCTCAAAACCGAGCACCGCTTCTTCGGAGAGTACCGAGTCCCAGCACTGGAACTGGCCCTGGCTCTCCTGAAGATGCTGGAGCGGATAGTAGATGCCCTCGTTCCAGGTTTCGCGATTCTGGTCATGCAGGGCGGCGTGGCGATGGAAGAAGGTGCCGCGGCTCACATCTTCGCCGGTGAGGCGGATGCTGTAACCGGAAACGAGCAAGGTGGCATAGGCCAGATTTTCGCCCATGCCCCAATCGACCGGCAGTTTGCCTTCGCCCATGGCGCGGCGGTCTTCGTTGATTTTCTGCACGCGTGACTGCAAGGTGAAATTGGCGGGAATATCTGTCAGCCGCTGCGACAGACTTTGCAGTTCCTTGAGCGGCACCTTGGTGTTGCAAAGCTCCGTGTAAGGCACGCCGACATAAGGCGTCCAGTCGATGGCGAACTTGCTCTTGTAGTTGGTCAGCACCGGGTCGCCCTGCAAGCGGCCCTCATCGAGCGCTTGACGATAATCCTTGATGAACTGCTCCGGCTCGTCCGCCTTCAGCACGCCCTGGCCCACCAACTTGTCGGCATAGAGCTTGCGCGTGCCGGGATGCAGCGCGATTTTTTTGTACATTAGCGGTTGCGTCACCATCGGCTCGTCCTGCTCATTGTGGCCGAGCTTGCGGAAGCAGATGATGTCGACCACCACGTCCATCTTGAACTCCTGGCGGAATTCGACGGCAAGCTTGGTAACGAAGGCCACCGCCTCGGGATCGTCGCCATTCACGTGGAATATCGGCGCTTCCACCATCTTGAAAATGTCGGTGCAATACAGCGAAGATCGATAGTCACGCGGATCGGAAGTAGTGAAGCCAATCTGGTTGTTCACCACGATATGCAGCGTGCCGCCGGTGCCGTAGCCGCGCGTCTGCGAGAAGTTGAGCATTTCCTGATTGACGCCCTGGCCCGCCACAGCGGCATCGCCGTGTATCAATATCGGTAACACTTGCGCCTTGCCGCTCTCACCTCGACGCAATTGCCGCGCATAGACCGAGCCTTCCACCACCGGATTGACGATCTCCAGATGCGAGGGATTGAAGGCCAGGGTGAGGTGCATGGGTCCGCCCGGCGTAGCCACATCGGACGAGAAGCCCATGTGGTATTTCACGTCGCCGGCGGAGAGGTCAGAGGCTTTCTTGCCTTCAAATTCCTCGAACATCATGCCGGGCTGCTTGCCCAGCGTATTCACCAGCACGTTGAGGCGGCCGCGATGCGCCATGCCGATCACTGTCTCATCGACACCGAGGCTGCCGGCGACACGGATGGTTTCGTCCATCGCGACAATGAGACTCTCGCCGCCCTCTAGTGAAAAACGCTTCTGGCCGACGTATTTGGTGTGGAGATATTTTTCCAGCGTCTCGGCGGCGGTGAGGCGTTCCAGCAGGCGCTTTTTTTTGTCGGGCGTAAATGTCGGCGCCGAACGTGTCGACTCCAGCCGCGACTGTATCCAGCGCTTCTGGCCGATGTCGGCCATGTACATGTATTCCGCGCCGATGGCGCCGCAATAGTTCTTGCGCAGCGACTCCAGCACCTCGCGCAGCGTGGCCTGATCGGGCGCACCGGCGAAGTTACCGGTAGCGAAAGTCTGGCCGAGATCGGCTTCGGTGAAGCCGTAGAACGAAGGCTCCAGCTCGGCGATGGCCGGACGTTCAGTGCGCTTCAAGGGATCGAGCTGCGCCCAGCGGTTGCCGAGAAAACGATAGGCGTTGATGAGTTGCAGCACCGCCACCTGCTTCTTGTCCGCCACCGCGCTGGCCGAAGTTGGCCGCAGTGTACCCAGCTTGGCGCGCTGGGCGAAGGAAGCAACGATGGGCGCATGCGCCACGTCGGGTCCGGCGCCATTGTCTGCGCCGGGGAGGTTCTGCAGACGATCAAAATAATCCCGCCAGACGTCTGAAACGGAGGCGGGATTGTCGAGATAGGATTCGTACAGCTCTTCGATAAAGGGCGCGTTGGCCCCGAAGAGATAGGAGTTGCCGAGCATTTGCTGCATAAGCGTCATGGCGCGTTCTCCGGGCGGGGGGACGGTTTCTGCGTGACGCATGATGGGCTGCGGGATACTGCCCGAGCTACCAGCACTACCTGCGGGGCGGCGAGACGCCGCACCCCACATGCATCACGGTTTACCGCATCACCGTTTGTCCATCGGTGGCACATCGCGGCGCGGCGCGCCGGCATACAACTGGCGCGGACGGCCGATCTTCTGTTCGGGGTCCGAAATCATTTCATTCCACTGCGCGATCCAGCCCACGGTGCGGGCCAGCGCGAAGATACCGGTGAACAGCTTGACCGGGATACCCAGCGCACGCTGCACGATGCCGGAGTAGAAATCGACGTTCGGATAAAGTTTCTTCTCCACAAAGTACTCGTCTTCCAGCGCGATCTTTTCCAACTCGATGGCGAGTTTGAAAAGGCGGTCATTTTGCAGACCGAGTTCGTTCAGCACTTCGTGGCAGGTTTCACGCATCAGCTTGGCGCGTGGATCGAAATTTTTGTACACGCGGTGCCCGAAGCCCATCAACTTGAAGGAATCGTTCTTGTCCTTGGCGCGCTTGATGTATTCGCCGACGCGCGAGACGTCGCCGATTTCTTCCAGCATGTTGAGGCAAGCCTCGTTGGCGCCGCCGTGCGCCGGCCCCCATAGACAGGCGATACCGGCGGAGATGCAGGCGAAGGGGTTGGCGCCGGAGGAGCCGGCCAGGCGTACCGTCGACGTGGACGCGTTCTGCTCGTGATCGGCATGCAGGATGAGGATGCGGTCGAGCGCGCGCACCAGCACCGGGTTCGGCTCGTATTTCTCGCAGGGCGTACCGAACATCATGTACATGAAATTGGCCGAGTACGACAAATCGTTGCGCGGGTACATGAAGGGCTGGCCCAGGTTGTACTTGTAGGCCATGGCAACGATGGTCGGAATCTTGGCGATCAGGCGGTGCGCCGAAACGTCGCGGTGGAACTGGTCAGAGATGTCCATGGCGTCGTGATAGAAGGCCGAGAGTGCGCCCACCACGCCAACCAGAATCGCCATCGGGTGCGCATCGCGGCGGAAGCCCTGGTAGAAGCGCGCCAACTGCTCATGCACCATGGTGTGGTTCTGGATGACCTTGTCGAATTCGGTCTTCTGCGAAGCGTTCGGCAGCTCACCCTTGAGGATGAGCTGGGCCACTTCGAGAAAGTCGCACTGATGGGCGAGTTGCTCGATCGGGTAGCCGCGATAAAGCAGCACGCCGGCGTCGCCATCGATGTAGGTGATGTCAGATTTACAGGCAGCCGTCGACATGAAACCCGGATCGAAAGTAAACATGCCGGTCTTGGCATATAACTGGCGTATGTCAATAACATCGGGCCCGGTGCTGCCTGAGAATATCGGGAAGTCCGTCGTCTTGTCGCCGATGATGAGTTTTGCTGTGCGTTCAGTCGTCATGTTTGCATCCCAGATCGTAAGATTTCAAAAATTTCTCAGCCACCGCGACCCCCCTGCCTCGGCCCCTATAGTGCCATTTTGTTCACACTACGCGCAGCATTTCAACCATATTCAACAGACGCGGATCGGTGCACGCCTGGCGCCGCGTCAGCACCGCCCAGAGATCGTTGTCTTCATACTCCAACAAGGCTTCGAACTGCATCACCTGTTCCGGCGTCAAACTCACCAGCTTCTCGTCCATGAAGCGGCCCAGCGTTAAGTCCAGCTCAAGCAAGCCACGCCGACAATGCCAGCGCAGACGTCTTTCTTTTTCCGCGTCGACCACGGCCATCAAACCGCGCGCCGCACCATGGCGTCTTTGATCTTGCCGATGGCCTTGGTCGGATTGAGGCCCTTGGGACAGACGTCAACGCAGTTCATGATGGTATGGCAACGGAATAATCTGTACGGATCGTCCAGGTCGTCAAGGCGTGCCGACGTGGCCTTGTCGCGCGTGTCGGCGATGAAACGGTAAGCCTGCAACAGACCGGCCGGACCGACAAATTTGTCCGGGTTCCACCAGAACGACGGGCAAGCCGTCGAACAGCAAGCGCAGAGTATGCACTCGTAAAGGCCGTTCAACTCCTCGCGCTCATCCGGCGTTTGCAGGCGCTCGGTTTCCGGCAGCGGATCATTGTTGATGAGGTAAGGCTTGATGGAGTGATACTGCTTGAAGAACTGCGTCATATCGACAATCAGATCGCGGATTACCGGCAGGCCGGGCAAGGGCCGCAGCACCACCGGCTCTTTCAAATCCTTCAAGTCGGTAAGGCAAGCGAGGCCGTTTTTGCCATTGATGTTCATGGCGTCGGAACCGCAGACGCCTTCGCGGCAGGAACGGCGGTAAGCGAAGGCGTCGTCCTTGGCCTTCAGCTTCACCATGGCGTCGAGCAGCTTGCGGTCGGTTTCATCCACCTCGACCGAAATGTCCTGCATGTAAGGCTTTTCGTCGCGATCCGGATCGTAACGGTAAATCTTGAACTGCATGGTGCGGGTGGTCATTCAAGAAGCTCCTTATCCGTAAGCTTTAGTACGCGCGTGTCTTCAGCTCGATGGTATCGACGCTGAGCGGTTTGAGATTGACGGGCTTGTATTCCAGGCGATTATCCTCGCGGTACCACAGCGTGTGTTTGAGCCAGTTCTGGTCATCGCGGCCGTTGGGATGCGCCGCCGTGTCCGGCGCATCGTCGCGCACGTGGGCGCCGCGCGACTCTTTACGCGCTTCGGCGGAAACCATGGTCGATACGGCAACTTCGATCAAGTTGTCCAGTTCTAGCGCTTCGATGCGCGCGGTGTTGAAGACCTGCGATTTATCCTTGATCTCGGTGCGCGCCACATTCTTTTGCACGTCGAGAATTTTGCTGACGCCTTCCTTGAGCTTGTCCGAGAAGCGGAAGACGCCGCAGTGTGCCTGCATGGTGCGCTGCATAGCCAGCCGCGTCTCATGCACATCGGCGCCACCCTTCTGGCCTTCGAGACGGGCGAGGCGCGCCAGCGTGCGGTCGATGGCGTCGGTCGGCAGATCTTTGTGCTCCTTGGGCATTTTCTTGACGTCTTCGACGGCGGTTTCGCCGGCCGATTTGCCGAACACCAGGAGATCAAGCAAGGAGTTGGTGCCGAGCCGGTTGGCGCCGTGCACCGAAGCGCAAGCGCACTCGCCGGCGGCATAGAAGCCAGACACCGTGGCATTGAGGTCGCCATTTTTTGGGGCAATGACGCGGCCGCTGTAGTTGGTCGGAATGCCGCCCATCTGGTAGTGACAGGTCGGCACTACCGGAATAGGTTCTTTGATCGGATCGGTGCCGGCGAACTGGATGGAGATTTCGCGTATGCCCGGCAGACGCTGCATGATGACTTTGGGATCGAGGTGGGTGATATCCAGCAGCACGTAGTCTTTATTCGGGCCGCAGCCGCGACCTTCGTTGATCTCGGTCACCATGGCGCGCGAAACCACGTCACGCGAAGCCAAGTCCTTAGCATTCGGCGCGTAGCGCTCCATGAAGCGCTCGCCGGAATTGTTGCGCAGGATGCCGCCTTCGCCGCGCACGCCCTCGGTGATGAGCACACCGGCGCCGGCTACGCCGGTCGGGTGAAACTGCCAGAATTCCATGTCCTCCAACGGCACACCGGCACGCGCCGCCATGCCGAGTCCGTCACCGGTGTTGATGAAAGCGTTGGTCGACGAATAGTAGATGCGGCCCGCGCCGCCGGTCGCGAAGATGGTGGCTTTGGCGCGGAAAGCGACGATCTCGCCGGTTTCCATTTCCATCGCAGTGACGCCGAGCACATCGCCGTCTGCGTCACGGATCAAGTCGAGCGCCATCCACTCGACGAAGAATTGCGTGTTGGCGCGCACGTTGCGCTGATACAAGGCGTGCAGCATGGCGTGACCGGTGCGGTCAGCCGCGGCGCAGGAACGACGCACCGGCTTCTCGCCAAAGTTGGACATATGGCCGCCAAAAGGGCGCTGATAAATCTTGCCGCTATCGGTACGGTCGAAGGGCATGCCATAGTGTTCCAGCTCGATCACCGCCTCGTTGGCCTTGCGGCACATGAACTCGATGGAGTCCTGATCGCCGAGCCAGTCCGAGCCCTTGACGGTGTCATACATGTGCCAGTGCCAGTGGTCCTCTTCGGAGTTGCCTAGCGAAGCAGCGACACCACCCTGCGCCGCCACGGTGTGCGAACGCGTCGGAAAAACCTTGGTCAGCACGGCGGTTTTGAGTCCCGATTCGGAAAGCTGGAGTGCTGCGCGCATACCGGCGCCACCTGCGCCGACAATAACCGCATCGAATGTGCGTTGACTGACTTTCAATTAGATTCTCCAGAGTATCTGTACAGCCCAGCCGGCGCAGCCGATCAGAGCAAGTAGCGTAAGCACATGCAGCACAAGGCGGACGCCGGTGTGCTGCAGGTAATCCATCCAGATGTCGCGCACGCCGACCCAGGCGTGGTAGGTGAGACTGAGGATGAACAGGAAAGTGGCGACGCGGATAGCGCTGTTGGCGAAGATCGCACGCCAGGAGTCGAAAGTGAACGGCGCACCGAAAAGAATGATCGCCCCCAGCACGAGGGTATACAGCGCCATGACCGCGGCAGTGACGCGCTGCGCGAGCCAATCTTTGAAACCGTAGCCGGCGCCCACGATGATGTTCTTCACCATAGCTTGGCTCCCAAAATCACCGTCAGCGTCAAGCTGACCAGCAGCACCACCCAGGCGCTGCCGCGGGCGGGCTTGAGTTCGACGCCTATGCCCATGTCGATTAGCAAGATGCGTATGCCCATGCAGAAGTGGTGCAGATAAGCCCACATCAGGCCCAGCAGGATCAGCTTGGCGAAAGGATTAGCGACGATTTCTTTGAAGCTCAGGAAACTCTGCGGCGACTCAAGACTGAGTTGCAAAAGATAAATCAGAAAGGGCAGCATGAGGAACAGCCCCGCCCCGCTGATTCGATGCAATATCGACATGATGCCCGGCAGCGGCAACCTGATGACCATCAGGTTCAAGTGCTTTGGGCGCGCTTTTTTCAACGCTACTTCTGGCATGTGGGTTTTCCTCTCAACATAAGCCGTCGCGACAACTTGTGAAAAAACGACAATTATATAACTGCGCCATCGCGCCACGCTGCGATGCAGCGCAATTCCTTATAGCCAACAATCAGCCCAGTGAATTCTGTTCAGTCACTTAGTTCAGTTCATTGTCGTAGTAGTACTCCGCCGTCGAATACAGCCCACGCCGCCATTCCACCGGCTTGTCGCCATAGGTGTAGGTGACCCGCTCCACCTGAAGCAGTGGGCTGCCCTCGGCCACTTCCAGCAACTCAGCGCTGGAGCGGTCCGCCGCCACGGCGCGCAGACGTTCTTCGGCGCGGATCATGCGCACGCCGAAGCTGGTTTCAAACAGGCTGTAAAGCGAGCCTTGGTAGTCCTGCAAGACTTCCAGCGTGAGCCCTTGAAAGGTCGCGCCCGGCAGGTAGATTTCATCGACTACGACAGGTTTGCCGCTAAACTTAAGCAGACGTCGGACGATAATGATGGGAGCGCCTGGAGAAATTTGGAGCGTGCGCGCCGCTTCCTGACCGGCCTTGGCGCGCCAGCATTCCAGCGGCACACTTTGCGGCACGCTGACGCCGCCCGAGGTTTGCACCAGCCGGAGGAAGCGGAAGAAGGCGCGCGGATCGTTGTGCGAAGCAACAAAAGTACCCTTGCCCTGCTTGCGCACCAGCAGATTTTCGGCCGACATTTCGTCTATGGCCTTGCGCACGGTGCCCTGGCTGACGTTGAAACGCGTGGCCAGTTCGGCCTCGCTGGGAATGGCTTCGCCCGGCCGCCATTCTCCAGAGGCAAGCCCTTGGAGTATCAGGTTTTTTATTTGACGGTAAAGCGGGCTGAAAGTGGGTGAAGAATCTTGCGTCATAGGGCCTATTTCAGCACAAAATTACCCTATCGTCTACATGGTATCTTATGTCTTATATAAGACATAAGATGAAGATTGACACGCTGCAAAAAGAATTTTACCATCCTGCGCACCCTTGGCTGTTGTTAGTGGGGTAGATTCATCGCCTCGCCACACCCAGGCAGCGCAATTTCCGAAAACCAGATCAGAGGAGTTTTTCATGGCCAAAGCCCCCGTTCGTGTCACCGTCACCGGCGCTGCCGGGCAAATCGGATATGCCCTGCTGTTCCGCATCGCCAGCGGCGAAATGCTCGGCAAGGATCAGCCCGTCATTCTGCAAATGCTGGAACTGCCCGTTGACAAGGCTCAGCAGGCGCTCAAGGGCGTCATGATGGAACTCGAAGACTGCGCCTTCCCGCTGCTGGCCGGCATGGTTGGCACCGACGATCCCAACGTCGCCTTCAAAGACGCCAACATCGCCATGCTTGTCGGCGCCCGTCCGCGCGGCCCTGGCATGGAGCGCAAAGATCTATTGCTGGAAAACGCCAAAATTTTCGTAGCGCAAGGCAAGGCGCTCAACGCTGTCGCCGCCCGTGACGTCAAGGTGCTGGTGGTCGGCAACCCGGCCAACACCAATGCCTATATCGCCATGAAGTCGGCGCCCGATCTGCCCAAGAAAAATTTCACCGCCATGCTGCGCCTGGACCACAACCGCGCCATTTCGCAACTGGCCACGCGCACCGGCAAGGCCGTCTCTGAGATTGAGCAGATGATCGTCTGGGGCAACCATTCGCCGACCATGTATCCGGACCTCCGCTTCACCACCGTCACCGGTCAGTCCGCGCCCAAACTGGTGAATGACGACGCCTGGTACAAGAACGAGTACATCCCCAAAGTCGGCAAGCGCGGCGCCGCCATTATCGAAGCGCGCGGCGCTTCTTCGGCTGCTTCCGCCGCCAACGCCGCCATCGACCACATCCGCGACTGGGTGCTCGGCACCAACGGCAAGTGGGTCACCATGGGTGTGCCCTCCGATGGTTCGTATGGCATTCCGCAGGACATCCTTTACGGCGTGCCGGTTACTTGCACCAATGGCGAATACCAGCGCGTGCAAGGCCTGGAAATCGACGCCTATTCGCGTGGCATGATGGACAAGACCCTGGCCGAGTTGCAGGAAGAACAAGCCGGCGTCGCGAGCATGCTGGGCTGATATGACGGACAACGGCGCGAGGGGTGAGGAGTAGCAACTCATGAGCACACGACTGCACCCTTCCGCCGTGCTCTACGGGGCCACCAAGCCTTTCCCCATCCTGCCAAGCTGCGAGCATTACGCCGGCAGCGAAAACCTCATCACCAAGGCCCTGGCCCTGCAGCAAACACTCGGGCCGGTATTCGATGTCACGGCCGACTGCGAAGACGGCGCCCCGGCGGGCTCCGAACGCAGTCACGCCGAAATGGTCGCCGCCATGATCAACAGCGCGGACAACCGTCATGGCCGTGTCGGCGCACGCATCCACGACATCAGCCATCCGCATTGGCGCAACGATCTGGAAATCATCCTCGCCGCGGCCGGCCAACGCATCGCCTACGTCACCCTGCCCAAAGTCGGCAATCGCCAGGACGCGCAGACGCAGATCATGGCACTCACCGCCATCGCCAAGCGCTGTGGCCTAGAACGAACCATCCCGGTGCATGTGCTGATCGAAACGCATGGCGCGCTGCGTGAAGTGCAAGACATTGCCGCCCTGCCCGGCCTGGAGACACTGGATTTCGGCCTGATGGATTTCATCAGCAGCCATCACGGCGCGATTCCCTCATCCGCCATGCACTCACCCGGCCAGTTCGATCATCCGCTGGTGGCGCGCGCCAAGTGCGAGATCGCTGCCGCCGCGCTGGGCAACGGCCTGGTGCCTTCGCACAACGTCACCACCGAACTGCGCGACACCGAGACGGTGCGCGCCGACGCGCGCCGCGCCCGCCACGAATTCGGCTATCTGCGCATGTGGAGCATCCATCCCAATCAGGTGCAACCCATCGTCGATGCCATGCGTCCCGATTTCGCCGAGGTGGATGAAGCCAGCTACATCCTCATCGCCGCGCAGGAGGCCGATTGGGGGCCGATACGTCATGGCGCGCGTCTGCACGACCGCGCCTCTTTTCGCTATTACTGGGAGCTGCTGCAACGCGCCCAAGCCACGGGCATGCAGCTTCCCACTAGCGCTCGGCAACGATTCTTCGCCTGAGTAATCCAACAACGCAACGACCCAAAATAGAGGAACCTGACCATGTTAGTAGCCTACCGCCAGCATGTCGCCGAGCGCGCCGCCCTTGGCATTCTGCCCCTGCCCTTGTCCGCCGAACAAACCACGGAACTGGTTGCGCTATTCAAGAACCCACCCAAGGGTGAGGAAGCTTTCCTCGTCGAACTATTGATCCATCGTGTGCCCGCCGGTGTGGATGATGCCGCCAAGGTGAAGGCCGCCTTCCTCGCCGCCGTCGCCAAGGGTACGGAAAAGTGCGCGCTGGTTACGCGCGAAAAGGCTACCGAACTCCTCGGCACCATGCTCGGCGGCTTCAACATCAAGCCGATGATCGATCTGCTGGCCGATGCGCAAGTCGGCGCCGTCGCTGCCGAAGGCTTGAAGAAAACGCTGCTGATGTTCGACTACTTCCACGACGTGAAGGAACTCGCCGACAAAGGAGTGAACCCAGCTGCGACCAACGCCAAGGCAATTCTCCAGTCCTGGGCCAATGCCGAATGGTTCACCTCGCGTCCCGAAGTGCCCAAGTCGCTCACCGTGACCGTCTTCAAGGTAACGGGTGAAACCAACACCGACGACCTCTCACCCGCGCCGGATGCCTGGTCGCGCCCGGACATTCCCCTGCATGCGCTGGCCATGCTGAAAAATGCGCGCGCCGGCATCCAGCCCGACGAACCAGGCAAGATCGGCCCGCTCAAGCAACTCGAAGCGCTCAAGGCCAAAGGCCACCTCATCGCTTACGTCGGCGACGTGGTCGGCACTGGCTCTTCGCGAAAGTCCGCCACCAACTCCGTGTTGTGGTTCACCGGCGAAGACATTCCCTTTGTGCCCAACAAACGCTTCGGTGGTGTTTGCCTCGGCACCAAGATCGCGCCGATTTTTTACAACACCATGGAGGATGCCGGCGCCCTGCCCATCGAACTCGACATCTCGAAAATGGATATGGGCGACGTGGTTGAACTGCGCCCCTATGAAGGCCGCGCACTGAAGAACGGACTAGTGATTTCCGAATTCACCGTCAAGTCTGATGTCATATTCGACGAAGTACGCGCCGGCGGCCGCATTCCGCTCATCATCGGTCGCGGTCTCACCACCCGCGCACGCGAAGCGCTGGGTTTGCCCCGCTCCACCTTGTTCCGCCTGCCCACCAACCCGGCGATTTCCACCAAGGGCTATAGCCTGGCGCAAAAAATGGTCGGGCGCGCTTGCGGCCTGGCTGACAATATCGGCATTCGCCCCGGCACCTATTGCGAACCGCACATGACCACCGTCGGCTCGCAAGACACCACCGGCCCGATGACCCGCGACGAGTTGAAAGACCTCGCCTGTCTCGGCTTCTCCGCCGATCTGGTGATGCAGTCCTTCTGCCATACCGCCGCTTACCCCAAGCCCATCGATGTGAAAATGCATCACGAGCTGCCGAGCTTCATTTCCACACGCGGGGGCGTCAGCCTGCGCCCAGGAGACGGCATTATTCACTCTTGGCTGAACAGATTGCTCATGCCTGACACAGTGGGGACTGGTGGCGATTCGCACACCCGCTTCCCCATCGGCATTTCCTTCCCCGGTGGCTCGGGCCTCGTTGCTTTTGCGGCGGCCACCGGCGTCATGCCGCTGGACATGCCTGAATCCGTGCTGGTGCGCTTCAAGGGCGAAATGCAGCCTGGTATCACCCTGCGCGATCTGGTCAACGCCATCCCGCTCTACGCCATTCGCCAGGGCGTGCTCACGGTTGAGAAAAAGGGCAAGAAAAATATTTTCTCTGGCCGCATTCTCGAAATCGAAGGTCTCCCTAACCTTAAAGTCGAGCAAGCGTTTGAATTTTCCGATGCCTCGGCGGAACGCTCCTGCGCAGGCTGCACGGTGCATCTGGATAAAGCGCCGATTATCGAGTACATGACGTCCAATATCACGCTCATGAAATACATGATCGCCAACAACTACCAAGACCGCCGCACGCTAGAGCGTCGCATTAAGGCAATGGAAGCGTGGATCGCCAAGCCTGAACTCCTCAAAGCCGATGCGGATGCCGAATACGCAACGATCATCAACATTGATCTGGCCGATATCAAGGAACCTGTCGTCGCCTGCCCGAACGATCCGGACGACGTGAAGGAACTGCACGAAGTCGCCGGCGACAAGATCGACGAAGTCTTCGTTGGCTCTTGCATGACCAACATCGGCCACTTCCGCGCCGCGAGCAAACTGCTCGAAGGCAAGACCGACATCCCGGTTCGTCTGTGGGTCGCGCCGCCGACCAAGATGGACCAGCAGGTGCTCACCGAGGAAGGCCACTACGGCGTCCTCGGCCGCACCGGCGCGCGCATGGAAATGCCCGGCTGCTCGCTGTGCATGGGCAATCAGGCGCAGATCAAGAAAGGCAGCACGGCGATGTCCACCTCGACGCGCAACTTCCCCAACCGCCTCGGCATCGACACCCGCGTCTATCTCGGCTCCGCCGAACTGGCCTCGATCTGCGCCCTGCTCGGCAAGATCCCGACCATGGAGGAATACATGGCCCACATCGGCGTCATCAACAAGGACGGCGAAAAAATTTATCGCTATATGAACTTCGACAAAATCAAAGAGTTCAGCGACGTGGCCGACGCGGTGAAGGTCTGAGGTCTAAGTCCCCCCCGCATCGCGGCGAGCAAAGGCCCCGCCAGCCACGGCGGGGGTTTTTTTACGCACCCCCTGCATGACTTGGCAACAGCGCGTTCCCAACACGATTTCGCAACACGATTTCGCCACGCAACGATTTCGCAACGCATTGACATGGGTGGCGGATTTCTATTGAATCGCAAGCACCTCACCCGCCTGCGCATGCCATGCCTTCCATTCAAACATCGCCGCACCCCCTGGTATTCAAAACGCAACACGCGGCCGCACTGGGCATTGCCAGCGCCGACCCAGCGCCCGTCGCCATTCGCACCGTCGCGCGCGCGCTGGATGGCATGCAGAAGGAAGCCCTCGTCAGCTATGGCCAAGACGGCGCCGCCTGGCGCATGGTCTGCGATGAAGGCCCTTACCTGAATGGCACGGATTTAGCGCCTTTTCCGCTGGCCTTCTTCACCGCCGGGCTGGCCTTCAGCACCTTGTCGGAAATTCTCGCGCTGGCGAAGCAGCGCGGCATCGTCCTGCGTGACATCGAGTTCACACAGGAGAACCGCTACGGCATGGAAGGTTCGGCGCTGGCCGGGACCATGACCGGCAGCGCACTGCCGGTGGAACTCGCTGTGCGCATCGATGCGGATGCCGATGCCGCCGCGCTAAACGATCTCATTGTCGCCGCCGTAGCGGCCTCGCCCGCTAGCGGCTTGCTGCGCGAGCTGCTCACCAGCGAGTTCAGCCTGACGGTCAACGGCCAGCGCGTTCCCACTGGGCGTGTGGCGGCTTATGCCGGCGATGCGCCCACCGACCCCGCCCCCGTTTTCGATATGGCCTCGCCGCTACAACAGGGCTACGTCAGCGACATTATCCAAAAGCTCGAATCGGCCCAGACGCTAATCGGCGTAGAAGGTGGCGCCGGCACCAGCCTCGCGGCGGAACAAAAGCGCGAACTGCAGGTGCGTGGCGTGTGTCGCCTGCGCCCGGATGGGCTGAAGGAAATCAGTGTGCAACTGCTCAAGCCCATAGGCAGCGTGTTTCGCTTTCTTTCCGACGACAGCGCACTGGTCGGCGGCCCGGCGCGCGCGCCGGCAGGGCTGGCCTATCTCTCCGCAGGCATCGCCTTCTGCTACCTCACGCAGCTCGGCCGCTATACGCATATCGTGAAAAAGCAGCTAGACGGTTACCGCATCGTGCAAGACACGCGCTTCAGCCTGCCCGGCGCGTCGGGCGCGTCGGGAACATCGGGCGGCACCGGCAAAGCCGGCCACGCGGAAGCCGTCGTCACCCATGTCTATCTCGATACGCCCGAAGGCGACGACTTCGCCCGCACGCTGGTTGATATGGGCGAACAGACTTGCTTTCTTCATGCCGCCTGCCGCAGCGTGGTGAAGACCAAAATCCGCTGCAACCCGTTAGACCAGCTCGCGCAGTAAGGCGGGTTCAGCGTGGGTTCGCCTCAAGCGCGGCGCTAATTTCACGAATTAGGCGAGCGCCGAGCACGAGCGTGCGCCGATGAAGAAATTTTCGGTCGCAAACAAATTAGATAAGGCCTACGACTCCGCACCGAGCACGACAAGCTGTCCGCCGTACTCGACGCGCTGCCCCGGCCGCAGCTTGGCGCGCTTGCGCGTTTCCACCGTGCCATCTACCCTCACCGCACCAGCATCAATCTCCGCGTGTGCTAGGCCGCCGGATGACACGAGGCCCGTTGCCTTGAGAAGTTGATCGAGCTGGATATACTCGCCGCGAATCAGAAATTCAATTTCCATTGTCATGCCGCCAAGGGCTGTTCCAGGTAGGGATATTCGGTTGCCAAAGCTGCGCTCACGTCCGCGGCGCTACGCAGTTCGCGCACGCGACCGTAGAGAACTTCGGCTTCAGCGAAATTGCGCCGCAGGAGATTGAGCCATTGCTTGAGTCGCCCCGGCGCATGGCGGGCTTCGACTTTCACCAGCACCTGCGACCAGAAGGCCGCTATCAAGGGGCTTAGGACTTGCCAGTCGGCAGGCGTGGGCAAGGTTTCCTTTTCGCCACGGATGCGAGCGACGAGGAAGGGATCAGCCACGGCACCACGCGCGAGCATCGCGTCCGTGCAGCCGGAGACCGCGCACATGTCGCGGTAGTCGGTAACGTTCCACACTTCGCCGTTGGCAATGACCGGCACCGTGACCGCCTCGCGGATGCGCGCGATCCATTCCCAGCGGGCCGGCGGGCGATAGCCGTCAGCCTTGGTACGGCCATGCACGACAATTTCTTGCGCGCCGCCGGCTTCGAGGGCGAGAGCGCACGCTATGGCCAGCGCCGTGTCGGCAATACCCAAGCGCATCTTGGCGGTGACGGGCATGGCGGGCGGCACAACGGCGCGCACGGCGGTGACGATGCGGTTCAATAATTCGGGCTCACCCAGCAAGGCCGCGCCACCGCGATGGCGATTCACGAGCGGCGCAGGACAGCCAAAGTTGAGGTCGATGCCGGCGGGCTGCAACTCAGCCAGCCGCGCGGCGTTCTCGGCGAGACAAGCCGGGTCCGAGCCCATGAGCTGCACCCGCACCGGCGTGCCGGCGTCAGTGCGCGCGCCGTTCAAAAGCTCCCGCGCAACACGACGAAACGCACGATAGGGCAACAGCGTCCCCGAGACGCGGATGAATTCCGTCACGCACCAGTCATAGCCCGCCGCCCGCGTGAGTACATCGCGCAACACGTCGTCGGCAAGACCTTCCATCGGGGCGAGAATTAAACGGGACACGGGAGAGTTTGGGGAAAGGCTTTTGACGCGGATTGTGTGGGTGAACGCGGATTTGTTGTTCTACACGGTGAGCTTCATGGTTGCACGTGGCCAGCGGGCGTAGGATGGGTGGAGCGCAGCGTAACCCATCAGCGATGGCCGAATGATGGGTTACGGCGCGGGCGCCTCCACCCATCCTACGAAAATTAGGAAAACAAATCCGCGTTCATCCGCAAAATCCGCGTCTAAGCGTTTAAGCGTAAGTAAAAAACCCCTTCCCCGTCTTGCGCCCCAGATAGCCAGCCTCGACCATTTCGACCAGCAGCGGTGCGGGGCGGTATTTGGGGTCTTTGAAGCCGTCATACAGCACGTTCATCACGGCCAGTTCGACGTCGAGGCCGATGAGGTCGCACAGTGCCAGCGGGCCGATGGGCTGGTTGGTGCCGAGTTTCATGGCGTCGTCGATCTGGGCGGCGGTGGCAAGGCCTTCGCTGTACACAAAGATAGCTTCGTTGATCATCGGGCAGAGCAGGCGGTTCACCACGAAGCCGGGGCTGTTCTTCACTTGCACAGAGGTCTTGCCGATCTTCTGGGCGACGGCTTCAACCGAGGCATAGGTTTCATCAGACGTCTGCAAGCCACGGATCAATTCCACCAGCGCCATCAGCGGCACGGGGTTGAAGAAGTGCATGCCGATCACTTTCTCCGGCCGCTTGGTGGCGGCGGCGATTTTGGTAATGGAAATCGACGAGGTGTTAGTGGCGATCACCGCGCCGGCCGGCGCGACTTCATCGAGTTGCTTGAAGATTTTGAGTTTGAGATCGAGGTTCTCGGTGGCGGCCTCGATAATGAGGTCGCGATCCTTCAGCGCGCCGACATCGGTGGCGGTGCGAATGTGGCCCAGGGCGGCGGCCTTTTGCTCCGCCGTCATCTTTTCTTTTTTGATGAGGCGATCGAAGCTGCCGGTGATGGTGGCCATGCCTTTTTGCAGCGCCGCCTCGGCCACGTCCGTCATCGTCACATCGAAGCCTGCCACGGCGAAGGCTTGCGCAATGCCGTTGCCCATGGTGCCGGCGCCGACGACACCAATTTTCTTGAATTCCATGTTCATTCCTTTTCAATTTAGCCGATGACTCGGTGTGCATCGGCCAGACCTGAATTTTCGCCTATGTGCGCCGACAACGCCACTGTGACGACGGACGACGACAGGGCCCTGCCGTTACAATACCCGCCTCATGAGCCATTCAAGCCTCATCACCCGCAGCCTCGCCGCCGTCTGGCACCCCTACACCCAGATGAAAGCGCACGAAACCTTGCCGCTGCTGGCCATCCAGCGCGGCGAGGGACCGTGGCTGATCGGCGAGGACGGCCGCCGTTACCTCGATGCGATCAGCTCGTGGTGGGTGAATCTCTTCGGTCATTGCAACCCACGCATCAACGCTGCCCTGCGCGAGCAACTCGAGCAACTCGAACACGTCATGCTGGCCGGCTTCACGCATGCCCCGGTAGTTGAACTTTCCGAGAAACTTTCTGCGCTGACTGGTGGCGCAATGGAACAAAAACTCGGTCATTGCTTCTACGCCTCCGACGGCGCATCTGCCGTGGAAATTGCGCTCAAGATGAGCAGCCATTACTGGCGCAACAGCGGGCAACCGAACAAGAACCGTTTTCTCGCACTCGCCAACAGCTATCACGGCGAAACAATCGGCGCGCTGGCCGTGACCGATGTTGCGCTGTTCCGCGACGCCTATGCGCCACTGCTGCGCCCCGGTCGTACGGTGCCCAGCCCGGATTGGCGACTGGCGGAGCCCGGCGAATCGCCGCGCGACTATGCAATACGCTGCGCAGCCGCTCTGGAAGCCATTTTCCAGGCACATCACGAGGAAATTGCCGCGCTCATCATCGAGCCGCTGGTGCAATGCGCCACCGGCATGGCCATGCACGACGCCGAATATCTGCGCCGTGCGCGCGAGCTTTGCACGCGCTACAAAGTGCATCTCATCGCGGATGAGATCGCCGTCGGTTGCGGCCGCAGCGGTACTTTCTTCGCCTGCGAGCAGGCCGGGGGCGAGGAAAATTCGGCGCCCGATTTTCTTTGCTTGTCGAAAGGCATCAGCGGCGGCTACCTGCCGCTGTCGGTGGTGCTCACGACGGATGCTATCTACGCCGCCTTCTACGACGACGACACCGCACGCGGCTTCTTGCATTCGCACTCCTACACCGGCAACCCGCTGGCCTGCCGCGCCGCGCTGGCCACGCTGGCCATTTTCGAGTCGGACAACGTGCTGGTAGAAAATCGCCGCCGTGCTGCCCTACTCAACGAGCGTGCCATTGAGCTTGCTGCCGAGAGAAACGTCCGGCACTGGCGCAACACCGGCATGATCTGGGCGTTTGATGTTGAGGGCGCCGTACCGGATTTCGCGCGCCGCTTCTTCGCCGCCGCGCTGGAACGCGGACTCTTGCTCAGACCGATAGGCAACACCGTGTACTTCATGCCGCCTTATGTGATCGAGGAGGCCGAGATCGATTTTCTCGTCGCCGGCACCCTCGCGGCCTTGCGCCAGGTGAGCCGATGAGCAGCACGGATTTCTCGCACGAGCTGGCCGAGCTGGAAGCGCAAACGCTGCGTCGTCAGCGTCGCATGGTGGACTCGCCCTGCGCGGCGGAGATCACGGTCGATGGCCAGCGGCTCATCAACTTTTGCAGCAACGATTACCTCGGCCTCGCCAACGACCCGGCGCTCATCGCCGCCGCGCAGGAAGGCGCACAGCGCTATGGCGTGGGCGCCGGTGCCTCGCACCTGGTTTGCGGCCACAGTGCCGCGCATGAAGCGCTGGAGCGGCGTCTGGCTGGGTTTGTCGGTGCCGAGCGCGCGCTGCTCTTCTCGACGGGCTATATGGCGAATCTCGGCATCGTCACCGCGCTGCTGGGTGCGGAGGATGCGATTTTTTCCGATGCGCTGAATCACGCCTCGCTCATCGACGCCGCGCGGCTTTCCCGCGCCACCATCCATCGCTACGGCCACCTCGATCTCGCCGAACTCGATAGCTTGCTCGCGCGCTCGACCGCGCGCCGCAAGCTCATCGTCAGCGACGCCGTGTTCAGCATGGATGGCGATATCGCGCCCCTGGACCAGCTCACCGCCCTTTGCGAACGTCATGACGCTCTGCTCTTGGCCGACGACGCGCACGGCTTCGGCGTGATGGGGCTGCAAGGGCGCGGCACGCCATCACATTTTGGGGTGCACTCACCGATGCTAATTCACATGGGCACACTGGGCAAGGCGGCCGGCGTCTCCGGCGCGTTTGTCGCCGGCAGCGCCGGGCTGATCGAATGGCTGCTGCAACAAGCGCGCACCTACATCTACACCACGGCGTCCTCGCCGCTGCTAGCGCACGCCTTGCTCACCAGCGTGGATCTCATCGAAAGCGGCGACGCACGACGCACGCAACTCGCCGCGCGCATCGCGCAACTGCGTGGCGGGCTCAAGCTCAAGCGCTGGCGATTGCTGGATTCGTCCACGGCGATTCAACCGCTGCTCATCGGTGACAACCAGGAGGCACTGTCCGTCGCACAAGCCTTGATGCAGCGCGGCCTGTGGGTCGTCGCCATCCGTCCGCCCACCGTGCCACAGGGAACCGCGCGGCTGCGCATCACGCTGTCCGCCACGCACGACGAGGCGCAAGTGGCCATGCTGATCGCCGCACTCCACACACTGGAAGCATGCGCATGAATCACGGCGCACGCCTCACCACCGTAGCCGTAGAGTGGGGACCTTTGGTGCCCACGCGA
>JAYUNL010000089.1:0-1692 GCA_043761745.1 Rhodocyclaceae bacterium | reverse complement strand
TGCGGCCGTCTTGCCGATCAGTTGGATGTACATGCGCATGATGGGGGCGCAGGGCTTGCGGGCGGCCACTGAAACGGCGATCCTGTCGGCGAACTACATCGCCGCGCGGCTGGCGGACCACTATGAAGTTCACTTCAGCGGCAACATTGCCGGCGTCAAGGGCGGCGGCGTGGCGCATGAGTGCATTCTCGATCTGCGCCCATTGAAGGAATCCGCCGGCGTCAGCGCCGAAGATGTCGCCAAGCGACTCATCGACTATGGCTTTCACGCCCCAACATTGAGCTTTCCGGTGGCCGGCACGCTGATGGTGGAGCCGACGGAAAGCGAATCGCTGCACGAACTCGATCGCTTCTGCGATGCCATGATTGCGATCCGTGGCGAGATCGCCAGGGTCGAATCCGGCCAATGGCCGCAAAACGACAA
The DNA here is from genome assembly GCA_043761745.1 of Rhodocyclaceae bacterium. GTDB lineage: Bacteria > Pseudomonadota > Gammaproteobacteria > Burkholderiales > Rhodocyclaceae > Desulfobacillus. The sequence goes on along the minus strand of JAYUNL010000089.1, from coordinate 1,269 downwards.
TCCGCTGAAGAACGCGCCGCACACCGCACAGGCATTGCTGAAGGCGGAATGGCCGCACGCCTATTCGCGTGAAGACGCCGCCTACCCTGACGCGGCGTTGCGCAAGTCCAAGTACTGGGTCCCGGTGGGCCGGGTCGACAACGTCTGGGGTGACCGCAACCTGTTCTGCACCTGTCCGCCGCTGGACGAATACAAAGACTGAGGTGAGATTTGCGGTTTACTGTGCACCTTGAGGAGCGGGATTGATTTTCCGCTCTGTCGGTAACTTGCCGGTCTGTGGTAAAAGTACAGCCAGACAATATTAACGCCGGGGAGGCGAGCCATGCTGGAATCCATCGTGCAGACTTTTGTGCAGTTGCATTTCCAGTATACGGAGCAGTTTCTGACGGCGTTGGTGCCGATTACCGGTCGGCGATGAACTTGTCGGTAAATAGCTACACCACGCTGGGCGCCAGCAACCTCACCCTGCCCGGCCGTTGGCAGGGCCTCGATGGATTCGAGGCGATGACCGCGATGCTGATGTTCGGCTGGTCAACGGCCGTGATAGTGAACTTGGTACAGAAAGCCGACAGCATTGATGAAGGGCAGAAACAACGTTAATTTCTGGAATTCCTTCAACCCTTTGGTTCTCCTTCGTGTACTTTTGATTCTCCTAAAAGAGTACTCCACGCTATCGCGAGGGTATTCGGGACCCTTCGTGTTAACCGCGTTTCGCTATCAAGGGCTTATATGAAGACACACAAAATTGCAGTCATCGCCGGCGACGGCATCGGCAAGGAAGTCATGCCAGAAGGCGTGCGGGTGCTGGAGGCTGCCGCGCGAAAGTTCGGCATTGGACTTGCCTTCGACCACTTCGACTGGAGCTGCGACAACTACGACAGGCACGGCTGGTGGATGCCGCCCGACTGGCGCTCGAAGATCGAGAGCCATGACAGTATCTTTTTCGGCGCCACCGGCTGGCCCGCCAAAGTGCCGGATCATGTTTCCCTGTGGGATTCGCTGATCCTGTTTCGGCGCGGCTTCGACCAGTACGTCAACCTGCGCCCGGTGCGGCTGATGCCGGGAATCACCTCGCCGCTGGCCGGCCGCAAAGTCGGCGATATCGACTACTACGTGGTACGCGAAAATACCGAGGGCGAGTATTCCGCGATCGGCGGGCGGCTGTTCGAGGGCACCGAGCGCGAGATGGCAATGCAGCAGTCCATCTTCACGCGCAAAGGCGTGGACCGCATCATGAAGTTCGCCTTCGAACTGGCGATGCAGCGGCCG
>JAYUNL010000088.1:0-10427 GCA_043761745.1 Rhodocyclaceae bacterium | reverse complement strand
GATCAGTACGATGTCCCCGGCCTCGGCTTCTTCGACCACCGTGCGCTCCAGGCCCTTGAACACCATGACCTGGTTGACCTTGGCCATCTTCGGCTCGCTGTCCGGACCCTGCATGACCGCGACCTGCTGACCGGACCGGATGCGGCCGTGCGCCACCCGGCCGATGCCAATGCGGCCGACGAAACTCGAATAGTCGAGCGAGCAGATCTGCAGTTGCAGCGGTGCATCGGGATCGGCGTCGCGCACCGGCACGTGCTTCAGGATCGCGTCGAACAGGGGACGCATGTCCGTGCTCGCCTGGCTCAAGTCGAGAGTGGCATAACCGTTAAGCGCTGAAGCGTAAACAACCGGGAAATCGAGTTGTTCTTCGGTCGCGCCGAGCTTGTCGAACAGATCGAACGTCTGGTTCACGACCCAATCCGGACGCGCGCCCGGGCGATCGATCTTGTTGACCACGACGATGGGCTTGAGCCCCAGGGCCAGCGCCTTGCGCGTGACGAAACGGGTTTGCGGCATCGGGCCTTCCACCGCATCCACCAGCAGCAGCACGCTGTCCACCATCGACAGCACGCGCTCGACTTCGCCTCCGAAATCGGCGTGTCCGGGCGTATCGACGATGTTGATGTGCGTGCCTTGGTACTGGACCGCGCAGTTCTTGGCCAGGATTGTGATGCCGCGCTCTTTTTCGATGTCATTCGAGTCCATGACCCGCTCTGCGATATGTTGATGCGCGGCAAAGGTGCCGGATTGGCGCAGCAGCTTGTCGACCAGCGTGGTTTTGCCGTGGTCGACGTGGGCGATGATGGCGATGTTGCGAACGTTGCGTGGCATGGAAAACAGTGCGGCGAAAAAGGTCGCGCAGTGTACCACACGAAAGCTTGCAATTCATTGAATATCCATATAATGCTTTTGCCGATCCGCAGATGCACAAAAGGACGGCCTGAATCCGGGTTTTTACCCGCCAAAATAAGAGGATCTGAAGTCAAAGCCCGATGAAACCGTTGAAGAAGCGGCCGAGGGCGACCACCATGGCTGTGCGCGATAAGGCAGGTTTCACGGCAACAGCATTTATTTTGAGGACATTTTTTCTACTATCGTTCTCGACGACATTTTCAGCAACAGAGCAATGAGAATGAACTGGGGCAGGAACTGAACTATCGTCTCCACAAAAACTTCGTTACCTTCCGGACCCTTGGTCAAGAGCGACTGATGGTAGGCAATTCCCGTCATGGCAACTGCGCATGTGCAGGTGGCGAGTACGAAGCCGCGGCCACCAAGGAGGAGGTTTGCCAATACAACGACCAGCACGAAGTTCACCACATTGACGTGAATCGGTTCGCCATTGGTCGCAGCGAGCCACGATATGAGGAACAGTAACCCCCAGACTGCCAACTCGCTCACCAATCGAACATGGCCGCGCTGGACAAGCATCAGAAACATCACCGCTGCCAGCGCCGTGCCGCCGTTGATCATGGCGACTTGCCACAGGTGCGACAGGTCGAATGCCTCACCGAACATATAGAACGGCGCAGTGACAATCGCGGCGACAAGGATAATTTTCAAGACAATCTTGAGCCGGTCTGCCGCTTGGGGTGTAGATGCATCGTCGGGATCAAACGCCGCGACAAGGATTTTGTTCAAATCAAACATCAGTCCCCTCCATCGGTTGGAACGACTTGGCTGGATCCGCATTGTCTGATGCGACAACTCGCAACTGGCCCCAAACACTGCCAAATCCTCTCGCTTCCCGTAGCAGTCTTCTAACCACCAAGCGGCGCGTCTGATTGCGTCAGCGTCAACCTTTCGACTCAAGCGTGGATCACGGGCTTCGGCTCAAAATACCCGTGCCGTAACGCCAATCCAGGGAGCACGAGCAAATTCAAAGCTGTTGACGTGATCAGCCCTCCAAGGATCACCAGAGCCATCGGTCCTTCGATTTCACGCCCCGGGTCGCCGCTGCCGATGGCCAGGGGCAGCAGTCCGAGCGCAGTCACCAACGCAGTCATGATGATGGGCGCGAGCCGTTCCTCGGCACCGCGCATCACGGCCTCGGGGCTCCAGATCATGTCTTCGACGGTCACGAGATGCTCCCAGTGCGAGATCATCATGATCGAGTTGCGCAGCGTAATCCCGAACAACGTGACGAATCCGACCAGCGACCCGACCGATAGGTTGCCGCCGAGGGCGAACACGGCAAGTACGCCGCCGACAAGCGCGAAGGGCAAATTGACCAGCACCAGCAAGAGGTTTCGGGGACTGCCGATCACGGTCGCAAGCAGCAAAACGATGGCAATCCCCGCGAGGGCCGAATGCACCAGAAGGTCGCGGGCCGAGCGCGATTGCGCTTGCGCCGCGCCACCGAATTCGACATAGCTGCCGGTCGGCAGGCTTATCGAGGTGCTGATGAGCTTGTAGGCCTCACCAACAAAGGAGGCGACATCGCGCCCTGCCACATTGCAGGTGATGGTTTGCACGCGCCGGGACCCGTTGTGAAGCACAACGTAACGTCCGGAACTCTGATAGATGGTGGCAAGATCCTTGAGGCGGACGTAGGTCCCGGAGGCATTGCGCAGTGGCAGCTGCCCCACGTCGGCGATGCTTCTGCGCAGCGCAGGATCGAGGAGCGTGCTGACATTGAAGACCCGGTTGCCGTCATAGACCTGGCCGACCACCTCGCCCTGGAAGGCGGTGCGCACCGCTTCCAGTACCTGCACCGGCTCGAAGCCCCAGCGCTGCAGGGCGTCTTCGCGCAGGCGCACGATGAGCTGAGGCGTGCCGGGTGGGGATTGCACCTGCACCTCCGTCGCTCCGGCCACTTGGCCCAAGGCATTCGCAATTTCCTGAGCCTTCTCATCCAGTTTGTCCAGGTTGTCGCCGTAGAGATTGACCACGACCGAGGCGGTATAGCCGGAAAGCGTTTCCTCCACGCGCTCTGTAAGGAATGTTTTGACCGAGAAATTGACGCCAGGGAACTCGGCCAGCGCTTTGCGCACGTCCGATTGCACGAACTCGGCCGCATCGCCCTGGAGTGGTTTCAGGTCGACGTTGAACTCGCTGTAGTGCGTACCCCAAGAATCGTCGGCCTTCTCCGCGCGCCCCGCGCGCTGCGCGACGGTCTGCACGAAAGGCAGCTTGGTCAGTTCCGCCGTAACCAGGTCACCGATGCGCAGCGACTCCTGCAAGGAGGTGCCGGGGACCGCGGACATGTGGACGATGAAGTGGCCTTCGCGCAGCTCCGGCAGGAAGGCGCCACCAAAAAAAGGCAGCGCAACGAGGCCAGCCAGGGTCAGGGCCGCGACCGCGACCACCACGACTCGATGGTGCGACTCCACGGACGTGAGTAGCCTTCGGTAACGGATCTTGGACCAGCGAATGACAGGCGGATCGCGCTCCGGCAACGCGCGCTTGGAAAGCATGCCGTAACAAAGCGCCGGGGTGACGGTGAGCGCCACCAGCAACGAGGCGAGGGTGGCAAGAATATAGGCGACGGCAAGGGGGGCGAACAGGCGTCCCGCAACGCCGCTCATGGTCAGCACCGGGATGAAGACGAGCGCAATCGCCAGCGTCGCGTAGACCACCGCACTGCGCACTTCCAACGCTGCAGCGAATACCACGTCGAGCGCCGGCTGCGGATTTACGACCTGCCGGTTTTCACGCAGCCGCCGGTAAATGTTCTCGACCACGATGACGGCATCATCGACCAGGAGTCCGATCGCAATGGCGAGCCCGCCTAACGTCATGGTGTTGAGGCTGAAGCCCAAATAGTCGAGCATCACCGTGGCCGCCAGCAGGGACAGCGGAATGGCAGTCAGCGAGATGGCCGCCGTACGCAGATTGAACAGAAACAGCGTCAGCACGGCCACCACCAGCACGCCACCGAGGATCAGCGAGAAGCGCACATTTCCGGTCGCGGTCTGGATGAAGGTAGCCGGCCGAAACACCTGCTGCATCACCACGCCCTGCGCCTCCAACCCTGGACGCAAGTCTTTGACAGCCACCTCCACGTTCTGCGTCACGTCCAGCGTATTGGCGCCGTACTGTTCAGAAATCACGAGTTGAACGCCCGCCTTGCCCATGACTGCCGCCGCGCCGACCGGTGGTTCTGGAGCCTCCGTGACCCGCGCCACGTCGCCCAGAGTCACGACACCGCCCTCCTGGTGCACGAGCACGGTGTGCGCGAGGCGGGCCGGCACCAACGCTTGTCCTTCGCTTTGCAACACCACCCGCTGATTCGCAGTATCAATAAAGCCGGCGCCGCGGACCCCGGTCGCCAATCGCCCGGCCGTCAGCACATCGTCAAGACCGAGGTGATACTTGATCAGTCGGTCCGGCTGCACCTGGATCTGCAGTTCTCGGACATCGCCGCCGAAGACTGAAACTTTTGCGACGCCCGGGACCGCCAACAGGCGCGGCTTCAGAACCCAGTCGGCCAGCGTTCGCAGTTCCATCAGAGAGCGTTTCCCGGACGTGAGCCCCAGCGACAGGATCACGCTGGTTGAGGAGGTCAGCGGCGACAGGCCCGGCGCCTGCACCCCGGTCGGAAGCTGCCCGCCGAGATTGCTCAAGCGTTCCGTGATCACTTGGCGGTCACGATAGATATCGCTCCCCGGATGGAACGTGACCGTGACGATGGACAGCCCTTGGATCGAACTGGAGCGTAACGCCTCGATGCCCGGCACACCGTTGATTGCGTTTTCGATTGGCTGCGTCACCAGCACCTCAACCTGTTCGGGTGCGAGGCCCGGCGCTTCGGTCTGGATCGCGACTTGCGGTGGCGCAAACTCGGGGAACACGTCGTATTTGGCCGACTGCAGCGAATAGGCGCCATAGCCCACCAGCACCAAAGCGAGCGCCACCACCACACCCACATGGCGCAGCGAAAATCCGACGATCCCGCCGAGCAAGCCTGAGCCGTTCGAGTTCACTTCTTCTCGCCTTCCTCGCCCACTTGGATCTGCGAACGCAATTCCTCGGATAAAAGCATCTGGGCGCCACGGATCACGAGCGGCTTCCCGCCCGCAAAATCGCGTCCCACGAACCAGCCGTCATCGGCCGGGCTATCGGTAGGTAGCGCCAGTCGCAGGAAGTGGTCTTGAGTCTGTTGTGCATAGACCCAGGCCCGGCCTTGCCACCAGAGCGCAGCGTCAGTGGGTACCTTAAGCCCGTCGGTCTCGGGGCCGCTCGCAAGCGAGGCACTTACCGTCATGCCCGGAAACAGCGCCGTACCGAGCGCGGTGTAATAGAAGCTCTGGCCCTGCAAGCGCGGATCGGTGCGCGGCGCAATGGAAACGAGACTGGCGGTCGCGGTGGTGCCGTCCGGCAACTGCAGGCGTGCGCTGGCGGGGGCAGCGCTCAAGCGCGTGCCGGCCGGCAGAGTGACCTGCACCAACGAAGCCTGTTGCTGCGCCAGGCGTTGAAACATCGGCGCGCCATTGACGGCCGCTCGCGTTAAGGTCGGGCCCCACTGCTGGCGTGCGTTCTGCTCCACCGCATTGACCGCCTGCTCGGCAGCGCGCGCTGTGGCTTCGTCCGAACGCCAGGTCGCCTCCGCGGCCTGCAATGCCTTATCCGAGATCGCACGGTCATCGCTATGCAGAAGCTTAAGCCGCTGATATTCCCGACTTGAAGCAGACAGCGTGACGCGCGCCTTGTCGGCCTGCGCGCGGGCGGCGGCATAGTTGTTTCTGAGATCGACGAGTTCCTGGAGACCCAGCACGGTGCCGAAGCCCTGCACCTGAACGCGATGCGACCCTTCAATCGGCGCGGCCACGCCTAGGCCGGCCCGCGCGCGCGCCTTGTCATCCAGCACGACCATCCGCTCGCCCTGCTCGGTGACCACGCGCAGCGGCGCTTTCACCGGCCGCTCGCGCTCGCGCTCCATCGCCAGTTCCTTGCGGCCTTCGAAGAAGCCCCACACGGCGAGCGCCAGCACTACAACGATTGCCACGGCGGCAATAAACGGTTTTCGTGTCATCGCGGTACTTTCCTTTGGCGCGGATCATCGATCTGGCTTAACGGCAGCACGGTCCCGTTGAGGGGACGTTGCAAAGCATCCTCGAGCTGGCCGACGGATTGTTGGGTCTGGATGAAAACTTCAGTGCGAGCCTGCTCCGCACTCGCGGTCTCGAACTCGGCGCTCACTAGCTGCAGCCGATCGGCTTCCCCGGCTTTGAATGCCGCTGTCGTCGCCCGCTCGCTCTGGCGCTGACCCGACAGCGCAGCCTCCGCCGCCGTGAGCTTGCCTAGTGCGAACTCATAGCCGGCGAGCGCTTGTTCCACTTCACCGATCGCGCGCGCTTGCAGCACATTGAAATTCGCGGCGGCCTGTTCGCGCCGCGCCTTGGCCTCGGCAACCGGCCCTTCGTTGCGGTTGAGAATGGGCAATTCCAGAGCTAGTCCAAGCGCCCACTTTGACGCACCGGCGTCCCATGTATAACCGGGTTGCGGATGCAGATCGGGATACTGCTTGGCGATTTCGAGGCGCAGCGCCGCCTGGCTTGTCTCGTACTCCGAGAGTGCGGCGAGAATATCCGGGCGGTTGAGCAGCGCCTGACGTTGCGCCTCTTGCTTGGGAATCGCAATCAAGAGCGGTACCTGTTCTAATGCGCTGAGCGAGAGCGTGACGGTGTTGAGTGCATTCAATGGCAGTCCCAGCGCCGCGGCCAGTCGTGCCCGCTGCTTGCGAATCTCATTTAAGGTAAGCTCGATTCGCGACAATGAAAGGCGCGCCTGCGTCACCTCAGGTTGGGACGCCAGGCCAACGGCGAGGCGCCGATCCAGCATCTTCAGGATTTCTTGTTGCAGCGTTAATTGCCGCTCCAGGATAGGCTCCATCGGATAGAGCTCGACCAAGCTCGCGCGCACGCGGCTGCGCACCTGCCAGGCGGCGGATGCGATTTGGAAGCGTGCCGTCTGCGATTGCTGCTTCGCCTGCGTAATGCGATAACCGCGCTTACCTGCCGTCTCGATTGGGATATCGATCACCGCGCCAATGGTCCAGGGCGACACCCCCGTCGGTGCGTCGGAGTTGTACTGAATCAAGCCAGGTAGCAGTTGCGGATTCGGCCGTTGCCCGGCAGTGATAATCCCCGCCTCGGCGACACCCCACTTTGCGCGTGCGAGGTCCAGGTCAGGGTGGTAGTAAAAGGCCGCGAGCGTGAGGCGATCGAGATCCCAGGATGTTGGAGGCCAGAGCGCAGTCTCTTGCTTGAGGTTCTGCTCGAGAAAGGTGCGGAGCTCGGCCGAGTCAAGCGTGCGCGCCTCATACCCGGAAAAGGTCGCCCCTGGGGCGAGAGGTTTGTCCTGATACGATTGCGTTGCGCATCCGGCCGTGAAGCTGGCGAGAATCACAAGCAAGCCGAGGTAGACACCTGTCATGGCTCTCGATACTAGACAATCGACGATGCCAAGAAGCTGACCGGCAGATTACAAAACTGTAATGTTGGAGGAGTGGCTTTGTTGAGACGCCTGACAAGGCCCCGACTATCACAAGCTGATTGGTCGTTATCCGAGCGGCATTCGCCTTTCCTGCAGGTCACCGGAAGGGAAAGACAGTGTGACGTTGGTTCCCTGGCCCGGCGTACTGGCGATCGTGGCCTCCCCGCCGTGAAGCGTCACAATGGATTTGACGATGGCCAGCCCGAGCCCCGCGCCTTCGCCCTCCCGCACCCGCGCGGGATCGACCCGGTAGAAGCGCTCAAAAATGCGCGGCAAATGCTCCGCCGCAATCCCGCAGCCCGTATCGCTCATGTTGATGTGCGTGGTCAAGCCGTCGCCGCGAGACAGGCTGATGCGAACCGTCCCGCCGGCGGGCGTGTGACGAAGTGCGTTAGACAACAGATTGCTGAGCGCGCGGCGGAACAAGGCGGGATCGGCGAACAGCTCCGCCTCTCCTGACACCTCCGTCGCGATCTGGCGCTCGGCCGCCAGCGCTTCATAGAAGTCGCAAACGGCCAGAGCTTCAGCGCGCGCGCTCAGTCGTCTCCGCTCGATCCGATCGCTGCCGTGCTCTGCGCGTGCCAGGAACAGCAGACTGTCGACTAGGCGGGTAAGCCCGTGGTATTCCTCGAGGCTGGATGCCAATACCTCGCGATACTCCGCCAGTGAACGTGTCTGGGATAATGCGACCTCGGCCTCCCCGCGCAGGATATTAAGCGGTGTGCGCAGCTCGTGGGCGATATCCGCCGAGAAACCCTCGAGTGCCTGGAAGCCCTGTTCGAGGCGCTCGAGCATGGCATCGAAGCTTCGTGCCAGTTCCGTGAGCTCTCCTGGCCAGTGCGCTTGCCCCGTCCTTGGTTGCATGCGGTTCGCCTGCACCTGCTGCACAATGCGTGTAAGTGCCGCAATCGGGCGCATCCCGCGACGCGCGATGAGCCAGGTGGTGAGGGCGAACAGGAACAAGCCGATCAGCAGGATTACTCCCATACGGTTGCGATAAGTTGTGAGCAGAACTTCTTCCGAGCTACGGTCGATCGCGATTTGAATGGTCCGTAGGCCACTTACATCGGTGGCCGGCACGGCCGTGGTCGCGGCACGAAACGGATGGCCGGAAGCGCTTTTTACATCGAACGACTCGATGCCCGCCGACCCCCGGGCAGCAGGTCTTGGGAAGAGCCGGACGGGCAGAATCTCCGCCATTCCCAGAGTTTCACCGACAACAGTACTGCTGCCGGCGAGCAGTCGGATATAGAGCCGAACGGGCGTGCGGCTGCCTGTCTCGCGCGCGATCTCAGCGGCCACTTGCGAGGGCGAGTCGGCGCTGCCCGCAAGCATGGGCACCAGGACCTGCATGCGCTCTGCCAGAAACTGATCGTCATCGCGGTCCAGGCTGCGCGCGAGCGTCCAATAGAGCAAACTTGTCGCTGCCAGCAGGAGAAGAAAACCGCAGACGGCCTGCCACAGCGTGAGCCGGGCCGCGATGGACAGCGGATGTGCCGCGCCGGTCGGCCCCGTTGGTGCAAAGCTAGCTACGAACTTCGAGAACATAGCCCATCCCGCGCACGGTGTGGATCAACTTGCGTTCGAAAGGGCTGTCGAGCTTGGCGCGCAGGCGGCGCACGGCCACGTCCACCACGTTGGTGTCGCTGTCAAAATTCATATCCCATACCTGTTCAGCAATCAACGTGCGTGACAGCACCTCGCCACAGCGTTGCGCGAGCAGCCACAGCAGCGAAAATTCCTTAGGCGTCAAATTCAGGCGCTGGCCGCCACGCACCGCGCGCAGGCGCAGTAGGTCGATCTCGAGATCGGCGATGTGAAGTAGCTCGGGCTGACGTTCTGGCCCCCGCCGGAGTACCGACCGCACGCGAGCGAGTAGCTCAGAAAAAGCAAAAGGTTTAACGAGATAATCGTCCGCACCAAGTTCCAGCCCTTTCACCCGATCGCTTACGGAATCTCTGGCAGTGAGGAAGAGAACGGGGGTACAAATCCCTCGACTGCGTAGGTCACTTATTATCGACCATCCGTCTCGGCGCGGAAGCATAATATCCAGGATCACTAGGTCGTAGGACACACTGGTAGCACGCGAAAGCGCTTCATCACCATCGGCGGCCAAGTCGATGACGAACCCATTCTCGGCTAGCCCCTTGCGCAAGTACGCGGCGGCTTTTGGTTCATCTTCTGCAACCAGTATCTTCATCTAACTTGTTGCCACAATTTGTGATATACAGCTATACCTTCCCGTGCTCCTATCTTCCTTCGGCTTGCTGAAATTGGCATTGTCGAATTGCCGTCTCGGAGACGAACTTCAACCCATTTGGGTCAACGAATTTCTTCCGTCGGGTCAACCCGCTTATATACGGATCAGTGGGTTGCCGGTGCGTGCAACCTGTTGACGTCCGCAAATCACTCGCCATTTCTCGATTTTCTTCACCATCTTGTTGCGATAGTGGCACGCCCGCATCAAATGTCTTCCGCATCGAAAATGGTTCGACACCTGCCCATGGGTGGACAGAAATCGCTGCGAATGTTTCATCGACTTGAATCTCCTCCTTCGCCGTTGCCGTTCACGGGTCTGTTGATGGGAGTTTTCGGCGTGATCGAGTCGTCCGCCGCGGCGGTGTTCGACCTCTGGAATGAGTTCACGGTGGGCAGTAGTGTAGCTCGACAGTTTATCGGTAACCAACGCTCGAGGGCTGAAGTGTAGTGCCCTCAGGAATTTTTTGAAGAAGCACTTTGCAGCGTTAGCGTTGCGTTTGTTTTGCACCAGAATATCCAGCACGTCGCCTCCCTGGTCTACTGTCCGCCATAGGTAAACCAGTTGCCCGTTGATCTTGCAAAAAACTGCCATCAGTCACGGAATTCACGCGTTTGCCCGAAACACTTGCATTGGCGGCGTGCGCAGCACTTTCGCGGTGCCGAGCAACCCGGCGATGGTAACGCCGGCGGCACCGATCAGCAATCCCGCCAGCCATACCCACGGATTGATC
>JAYUNL010000087.1:0-14814 GCA_043761745.1 Rhodocyclaceae bacterium | reverse complement strand
GGCCAATCCGCGAGGCCCGTGAAACAGCGCCAGCGCGCCATTGGCGTAGCGATTCACTTGGACCCGCGCCTTGACGTAGTGGCAGCGATGCCGATCCGCGTAAATCTTCAATGACGGCATCGGTCACTGACGAGATCAGCGTAGGCGATACTTCAGTGCCGTACATTTTTCAAGGTGGGCCTGAATTTCCCGGACGGTCATGCCTCGAGCGTAGAGCGACAGGATATTGTCGTAGAAGGCGTCATGTCGCGCCGTGCAGTTGAGCAACCCTTCCCAATACCATCGCCAAAGGCTGCTGCGTTTCATCTTCGATGCCGCTTGGGTCACTTGTGAGAATTTTCGCGTATAGTATAAATGTGGGCATTTGAACCTTGAACTTATTTCGTAAAAGCCACACTAATACGCGCATATGCAGCACTTGTTCAAAACCGCATTGATCTGGCTGATTGCGCTGGCAATTCCCGCGCAGGGTTTTGCCGCGTCAACGATGCTGTTTTGCGGTTCCATGCACCAACATATGGCTGGGGCAACGACCACAGATGGGCATCCGGAGCATCAGCATATTGCCGCGACACTGCCCGATCACCAGCATCGAGCGATGTCGGTAGCCACATCAAACGACATCGTAGCAGCGGAAGCCAACGATACCGCGCATACCGATGCGGCTACGGACCTTGGGAAAACCGGGGACTGGCTAAATTCAGTTGTAGCGCGTGTAAGGCCTGTTGCGTCGGTGCCGCCTTGATCGCCTCCAATGCGAAAATTCCGCTTGTCGATCAAACTATTGATCATATCGATTCGACATCCCTCATTCATATTGGCTTCGTCACCGACGGGCCAAAACGTCCTCCCCGACCTTTCCTCGCTTAAGCGACGTTTGGCGCGCCTGATCAGGCGCGCGCACATACGCCGTGTTTCAGGTTCCCGTCACCATTGCGTGATGGGGTTTCAACATGCATTCGCGAGGACCCCATGCGTCGACCTTTTCTTGCAGCTTGGGCATTGCCCATTGCTGTAGCAACTCCTCTGGCCTGGGCACAGGCTGTCAGCAGCAATCCCAAATCCGACCCGCACGACGCTAACGCACCGGTGCCGGCGGTCACCTACCAATCGCCCTTCGCTGGCTACCGCGTTCTCTCCGAGGAGAAGATAACTCCTTGGAAAGAGACGAACGGCAACGTCGGTGCCATTGGCGTGTGGCGCGTATACGCCAAAGAAGCTTTGGAGCCTGCATCAGCCGGGAAACCGGCGCAAGGCCCGGAAAACAAGCCAGTACCGCTCAATGGAGCCAAACCAACCGAAGGCGGCCAATCAATGCCTCCCAAGAACATGCCTATGAGCAATATTGAAGTGCAGATTCGCAAGCCAACGGGTCATTTCGAACATTGATGATCACGACCAATTCAATTTGAAAGGAACAAACATGAAAATCAAATCACTTGGCTTTATCGCTGCGCTGTGGTTCAGCATAGCGTCTAGCAGTGTTCTTGCCTCCGGAGCCCATGCGGGAGGGCACGAGGCTGACGCAATCGGAGTTGCTGGCACTGCCGCCATGGTCACACGAACGATTGCCGTCAATATGAGCGACAACATGCGGTTCACGCCGGCCAATATCACCGTCAGACAGGGCGAGACCATACGCTTCAGGGTTAAGAATTCGGGCAAGGTAAAGCACGAGCTTGTGCTGGGCACGGAAAAGGAACTCAAAGAGCACTACGAGATGATGAAGAAAAATCCGGAAATGGAGCACGCCGATGCCAACATGATCACCCTCGGACCAGGAAAGACAGGCGAGGTGATATGGCAGTTCACGGAGTCAGGCAAGGTTGACTTCGCCTGCCTGCAACCGGGCCATTACGACGCTGGCATGAAGGGGCAGGTCACGGTCGCAAGTCGAACGATGCCCGGCAAGGCGGATAACCACGCAGATCATAAGCATTAGTTTTCCAGTGCATGGCTGGTACAAACGATTTCAATTCGTGTTGATGAAAGGAAACAAGATGAATTCCAGGAACGCATGTTTCGCAATTACGCTGTTTCTCTGCATTGCCCCGGCGTCGTTTAGCGCCACCGCTCAGACGAGCACAACCCAGCCAAAAGCCGGTGACGCCAAAATGGAGCAGCCGATGTCAACGACCGACATGACCGCCGGTGAGGTTCGCAAGGTCGATAAGGACGCCAAGAAAATTACCATCAGGCATGGAGAGATAAAAAATCTGGAAATGCCTGGAATGACCATGGTTTTTCAGGTCAAAGACTCTGCTTTTCTGGACAAGGTCCAGACCGGGGACAAAGTGAAGTTCAAAGTGGAGAAATCAGGCAGTGCCATCGTTATCACCGATATTCAAGTCGAGAAATAACGTCATGAATCCATGCACTTGTATTTACTTTGCCTCGTCCGTCTTCTGGCGGATGCTCTCGGCAATCCAGGCGTCCAACTCCGAGTGACGGAAACGCCACGTACCGCCAAGCTTGAACGCAGGAATTTCCCCTTTCTGGGCAAGTCGATAGACCGTCCGCTTTCCTGCTTTCAGGTATGCGGCAACCTCGTCGAGCGTAAGGATATAGCCTTCTGTATCAGTCATCATGTCGCCTCCGCACGTTACTACTTTGAATTCCGCTGGCCACGTCTAGCCAATTCCCCCACATTACGGCGTCATCGTCCAGTGCGGCGAGCGCGCTAATGCGTGTCCGCTTGGCGGTGAATTCGATTGCGAAACCGGGGATCGAACTGAGGTTCGACACTGCAACTGGTCGGGCAGGTTGCTTGATGGAGTTGCAGCGCCCGCAAGGCCAAAACGCTCATCAGGGCGCAAGGGCCAAACTCGCGATTTCATGCCCTCCGGGGGCGTGTTACTATTTATCTCGATGAACGGACGCGGGTTCGGTTCCGTGCTCCACCACCAAAAAAAAGCGCATCCGTTTGCTCAGATGCGCTTTTTCTATTTAGCGGATTACAAAGGCGCGATTCACTGGGCGTCTTATGACGAATGTGCGTCAACACCTAACTTTTTTCAGTCGCCGTGAAGCCGAGGACAACTTTACATTAGGCGTCTATAATCCCAAATCCGACAGTTGAACCATGAAAAAAACGTCATCCGTCGATGACACCATGGATGCAAACAGGATTGCGGCCACCCATCGTGGCGGTTCCGCAGACGACGAGAAATGGCCGAGATCCTCGCCAGTATTGGCTTTATGCCATTCTCAAGCGCTTCCAACTGCCGAATTTAGGATAACTGCCTGTCTCCGAGCAGGCAATGAACACCATCCCAGAAGGGGAACGAATGGCTGAGAAATCTTTCAAGAAAGAAGTCGAGAAGCTGCGCATCGGTGCGGGCCAGGAGTTCCATGGCGAAGGGATACTGGCAGTGACCAAGGCTTTGCTTCAATCCGGTGTGGGTTATGTGGCGGGCTATCAGGGCGCACCGATTTCTCATTTGATGGACGTGCTGGCAGATGCCCAGCCGATACTCAAAGAACTGGGGATACATTTCGAATCCAGCGCCAGCGAGGCGACGGCCGCGGCGACATTGGCGGCTTCGGTGAATTATCCCGTGCGCGGCGCGGTGACTTGGAAGTCCACGGCCGGCACCAACGTCGCTTCCGACGCCTTGGCCAACCTGGCATCCGGCGGCGTATTGGGTGGCGCGCTCATCATCATCGGCGAGGATTACGGCGAGGGTTCCAGCATCATGCAGGAACGCACCCACGCCTTCGCCATGAAGTCGCAGGTGTGGCTGCTCGATCCTCGGCCGAACCTGACCAGCATTGTGGATATGGTCGAGACCGGCTTCGAACTTTCCGAAGCAAGCAGCACGCCGGTCATGCTCGAATTGCGCATCCGCGCCTGCCACGTGCATGGTAGCTTCATCGCCAAGGACAACAAGCGCGCCGAATTTACGCTCAAGGACGCCCAGGCTCACCCGGTGCGCGATGTGAATCGCATCGTGCTGCCGCCGGCGAGCTTTCTGCATGAGCAGGAGAAGATCAAGACGCGCTGGCCCGCTGCCTTGAAGTTTATCCAGGAACGCAAGATCAACGAATTTTTCGGCGACGAGCCGCAGGACATCGGCATTGTCATGCAGGGCGGCTTGTACAACATGGTCATCCGCGCCATGGAGCTGCTGGGTCTCGCCGATATGTATGGCGACAGCCGCGTGCCCTTGTATGTGCTGAATGTCACCTACCCGCTGGTCGACGAGGAATTCACGCGCTTCTGCGCCGGCAAGCGCGCCATCCTGCTCGTCGAGGAAGGCCAGCCAGATTTCATCGAGCAGAACGTGCGCGCCATCCTGCACAAAGCCGATGTGCAGACCAAGGTGCATGGCAAGGATGTGTTGCCCATGGCCGGCGAATACACCGGGCAAGTGCTGGTGCATGGCCTGCGCAAATTCGTCGAGCAATACACGCCGCGATTGCTGGAGGCGGCGCTGCCGGCTCCGCAAGCTGTCAAGCCTGAACTGGTGAAGGAAATGCAAACCCTTGTGCAGCCGCGTCCACCGACCTTCTGCACGGGCTGCCCCGAGCGCCCGATCTTCTCCACCATGAAGTTGCTCAATAAGGAAATTGGCCCTCACCACGTCAGTTGCGACATCGGCTGCCATTTGTTTTCGATCCTGCCGCCTTTCAACATCGGCAATACCACCATGGGCTACGGCTTGAGCGCGGCGGGGGCGGCGGCGCTTAATGTGGAAGGCGAAAAACGTTCCATTGCCGTGATGGGTGATGGCGGTTTCTGGCACAACGGCTTGACCAGCGGCGTCAGCAACTCCGTCTTCAATAAAAGCGACAACGTGCTGCTCATCGTGGATAACGGCTATTCGGCCGCCACCGGCGGGCAGGACTTGATGTCTTCGACAGCGGAAAACCCGATCCGCAGCACCAACAACCCTATCTCGAAAGCAGTACGCGGCGTGGGTGTCAGTGTGCTGAAGACTGTCACCAACACCTATGATATAGCGCAGATGCGTGACGCCTTGCGCACGGCACTGACGACCAAGGAGAAAGGCCCGAAAGTCGTCATCGCCCAATCGGAATGCATGCTTAACCGCCAGCGGCGCGAAAAGCCGCAGGTGCGCAAGGCAATCAAAGACGGCGTGCGTATGGTGCGCGAGCGTTTCGGCGTGGATGCCGATACGTGCACTGGCGATCACTCTTGCATACGGCTGTCCGGTTGCCCGTCGCTGAGCATAAGTCCCAATCCGGACGCGCTACGCCAGGATCCGGTGGCCAAAGTTGAGGACAGTTGCGTCGGTTGCGGTTTGTGCGGCGAGATCGCCCACGCGGCGGTGCTGTGCCCGTCCTTCTATCGGGCTGAAATCGTCAGCAATCCCAGTGTCCTGGATAGGCTGCTCGACAGGGTGCGGAATGCGGTGATCGGTTTCCTGCAACAGCGCCGCGACAAGCGTTTGCTGGCGCAGGCGTTTTAAGAGGAATCAGGCGTGACGAGCAATAAGCAAAGAGCGATTTCCATCGCCATTCTGGCCATGGGCGGTGAGGGCGGCGGCGTGTTGGCCGACTGGATTGTGGACCTAGCCGAAAATTCCGGCTATCTGGCGCAAAGTACCTCGGTACCCGGCGTGGCGCAGCGCACCGGCGCGACGATTTATTACGTGGAGATTTTCCCCGAGTCCGCCGCCAAGAGTGAAGGCAAAGCCCCTGTGCTGGCCCTCATGCCCATACCGGGCGACGTCGACATTGTGTTGGCTTCCGAACTGATGGAGGCTGGTCGCGCCATCACGCGCGGCATTGTGACGTCCGATCGCACCACCATGATTACCTCCACGCACCGCGTCTATACCATTGGCGAGAAGTCGGCCATGGGCAACGGTATCATCGATGGTAGCCGCTTCATCGAGGCCGGGCAGGCTGCCGCCAAGCGTTTTATCTACACCGACATGGCGAAGATCGCTGAAGACACGGGCAGCGTCATCAGCGCTGTGCTCTTCGGCGCGCTGGCTGGAGCCGGCGTACTGCCCTTTCACCGCAAGGATTTTGAAGAGGCCGTCCGCCGTGGTGGCGTCGGCGTGCAGGCCAGCCTGAAGGCCTTCGCTGTGGGTTATGCCCAAGCCGAAAATCCGGCTGTTGCGACCATCGCCAAGGCGATAGTGCCTGCGCCTGCGCCGATGCCCAAGACCGGCCATGCCGCGCTCGACGCCCTGCGCACGCGCGTGGACGCGCTGCCCGAGGCTTTGCGGACTATCGCCGCCGAAGGGGTAAAGCGCATGCTCGACTATCAGGATGTGGCCTACGCCAATCAATATCTCGATCGCTTGCAGCCTGTGGTGGAGATAGACCAACGTCACGGCGACGGCACGTCCCAGTTGGGCATCGAGACGGCGCGCTATCTCGCGCTGTGGATGTCCTACGAGGACACCATCCGCGTGGCCGACCTCAAGACGCGCTCGGCCCGCTTCCACCGCGTTGGCGTGGAGGTGCATGCCAAGTCTGAGCAGGTGTTGCGCATCAAAGAATTCATGCATCCGCGCATTGAAGAAATCTGCGATACCTTGCCAGCGTGGCTGGGGCGCTGGATCATGCAATCGAATGGCTTGCGCAGTTTCCTTGGCAAGTTCACGACCAAGGGCAGAATTATCCAGACCACGAGCTTGTCTGGCTTTCTGCTGCTCTACGTTGTGGCCGGCATGCGGCGCTGGCGGCGTATCACGCTGCGCTATCAGGTGGAAGATGCCAATATCATTATCTGGCTGGATCGTGTGCGCGCGCTGGCAGCCGGCGATTACGCGTTGGCGGTGGAAGTGGCGGAATGCCAGCGTTTGGTAAAAGGCTACGGCGAGACGCACGAGCGCGGCTCGCACAATTTCAGGGCCATCATGGGTGTGCTGGAACAGCTCAGAGGCAAAGGCGATGCCGCGCGCCACGTTCGTGAGCTGCGCGAGGCGGCGTTGGCCGACGAGCAGGGCGCCCGCTTTAACGAGGTTCTGAAACTTTGCCTGGCGAACTGAGGTTGGTGTGGCTTAGGCGGAACGCGCTAGCGTTTCCGAAGGCGATTCGCCGAATTTGCGTCTGTAGTTGGTGGTGAAGTGGCCAAGATGCACGAAGCCCCAGCGCATGGCGATCTTGGTCACCGTGTCGCGGCAAGCGGCAGCGCTGTTTAGATCCTCGCGCACGCGTTGCAAGCGTACCGACTTCAAGTAAGCCATCGGACTGGTGTTGCGAAATTCGCGGAAGCCGGCGAACAGGGCGCTGGTGCTGACGCCCGCATACGCAGCCAGTTCGCTCACCGTGAGTGGCTGATCGGCGTTCTGCTCGATGTATTCTTCCACCCGTTTCACATAGCTGGGCGCCAGTGGCGGCGCCGGCTGTAGCAACTCCCTACGAAAGTTATGCGGCTGCATCAACAGCAACGTGGTCACCATCAAGTGTTCGATTTGCGCTTGCGCCAGTGGCGATAGTAGCGGCGTGCCTTCGCGGTCGAGTTCACTGACGAGGTAGGCGATCAAGGCCAGCCAACTTTCGCTATTCCTGTCCGTCAACGCCATCCCCAACTGAAACTCGATGGGGCGGCGCAGTTCATGGCCGAGATGCTGGGCGCAAACCCGCTCCAGTAGCGAGCGCTCGATGCGCACCATGATCTGGTCGCTGTCGGCATGATTCGTCTCGCGCATCGGCAGGGTCGGTGTGACGACGGAAGCAAGCAGTGGTGTCGAACAAATGCTTTGGTCGCCGCAATGGATATCGGCGCTGCCGGACAGCGGCATCATGACCAGGAGAAAATCCTTCAGGCAGCCCGGATCAATCGCGACGGTGGCGCCATAGCGCAAGCGGTTGAGCGAGACACCGCCGATCGGCACATGGTGCATGCTGGCGTCGATACGGTGATTCCGGCCCGTGACTTTCAGGTCGTGGGGGCAGAAGATGCCGGCGACACGGTCACGGACTTCGTCCAGATCGCTGGAATGAAACAGGGGGTAGCGGGTAAGAGGGGGAGCCTTCCCCCGTTTGCCCATGAGTACGTTCAGCACGTCTTTCACCTCCGACCACTGCGGACCTTCGCGAATTTTTTTGTTGTTATTGCTCTCGGACCGGCGCCCAGCCATGCCGAGGGGAAGTATCGTTATGTTTTTTCAGGCCAAAGTCAAACTTTGGTATAGGCTGTTTCGGCACAGGCTGACTCCGGCTCATAACTTTTGTTTTTTTGACTGGGATATCTTCTATTTGATAGAAATCAATTGTAGTTTCGGGATAAATTATGGGTTTCAAGGATAGCGTGGTCGGGGTAATTCCTATATTTTTTCCCGACACGCGATGATCGAACTGTTGTAATCTTTGCGGCTGAGTCGGGCCATGCATTACCTGCCGGAGCAACAGTGGGGCGAGGCCATCGAGATTGGTGTAAGGAGTACCTAAGGAGGAGGCAAGCGGTATGTCTAATACGACCGAAAGTACGATGCAATATAAGGCTAAAGGCGAAGTCAAAAAAGTTGCCACCTACTGTTATCAATGCGTGAATGGCCCGGATATGCTGACCGTCGAGGTGGTGGACGGCGTGGCGACGAAGGTGGAGCCGAACTACAACGGCAAGGGCATCCATCCTGCGGACGGTAAAGTTTGTGTCAAGCCTTATGGCTTGGTGCAGAAACTCTACAACCCCCACCGCCTTCTCAAGCCGATGAAGCGCAGCAACCCGAAGAAAGGCAAAAACGAAGACCCGGGTTGGGTCGAAATTTCCTGGGAAGAGGCGCTGGATACCGTCGGCGCGCGCCTCAACAAGATTCGCCAAGAAGGGTTGGTCGACGAAAACGGCAACCCGAAGCTGGCCTTCTCCACGGGGGGCGCCGGTACGCCGCTGTGCTATATGGGCGCTTTTCCCGCGCTGTTCGCCGCCTGGGGGCCATTGGATTCAAGCCTGGGCGCGGGCGGTACGGTGAAGTGTTATCACGCCGAGCACCTTTACGGCGAACTCTGGCACCGTGCCTTCACGGTCAGCCCCGACACCCCGCTGTGCGAATACATCGTGGCCTTTGGCAATAATATTGATGCTTCGGGTGGGGTGACCAGCGTGCGTCGTCAGGCCGACGCGCGCGTGCGTGGCTTGAAGCGCGTGCAGATCGAGCCGCATCTCTCGGTGACCGGCGGCACCTCGGAGGAGTGGGTGCCGATCAAGCCTAAGACGGATTCGGCTTTCCTCTATGCCATGATTAACGTGCTGCTGTTCGAGCACAAGCCGGAAGAGTTGGATGTATCGTTCCTCAAGCATCACACCGCTTCGTGCTATCTCATCGGTCCGAACGGCTACTACTTGCGCGATAAGGAAGCCCGCAAGCCGCTCATCTGGGATTTGAAAACCAACCAGGCGGTGCCGCACGATACCAAGGATACTGACCCAGCCATCACGGGACATTACAAGGTCAGCGCAGTAGAAGTCGGTGCCGACGATCAGGTATGGGAGCATGCAAACATTGATGCGGAGCCTGCGCATCAGAAGCTCCTGCATCACATGAAGCCGCATACGCCGGAATGGGCAGCGTCAATTTGCGACGTTAAGGCTGACACGATCCGTCGCATCGCCAATGAGTTCCTCTCGCACGCGCATATCGGTGAGATGAAGGAAGTGTCTGGCCGCATGCTGCCCTTCCGTCCGGTCGCGGTGATGCTCGGCAAGTCGGTGAACAACGGCTGGGGCGCTTACGAGTGCGTCTGGGGGCGGACGATTCTGCATGTGCTCACCGGCTCGCTGGAAGTACCCGGCGGTTTGCTTGGCAGCACCACCCTGATCGTCGGTCCTGAGTATGACCGCATGGCCTCGTGTACGCCCGGGCCTGACGGCTTCATGAGCTACCCCTTCAACCCGACCGACAAGGCCAACTGGATCAATAAGCCTGAAAACCGTCACGCGCATCAAACGATAACGCCGGGTGTTGGCTCCGGGTTCTACGCTCAGCCGCTCGGCTCTTCAAGCTTGGCCTGGATGCGTCTGCAAGGGCGTGGCGCAGAAACCTGGGTCAAACCCAAACCCCCCGAAGTGTGGATCGTCTATCGCTGCAACCCGGTGATCTCTTTTTCAGAGACCACCCGCCTGGGCGAAACCATCGCCACCTTCCCCTTCCAGGTGTCCTTCGCCTACACCCACGACGAAACCAACCACTTCGCCGACATCCTCCTCCCCGATTGCACCGACCTCGAAGGCACCCAGTTGATACGCCTGGGCGGCACGCACTACTTCGAACAGTTCTGGGATTCCGAAGGCTGGATCCTGCGTCAGCCAGTCACCAAGCCCATCGGCGATACGCGCGACTTCACCTGGATCGGCGCCGAACTCGCCAAGCGCTGCGGCCTGCTCGAAAACTACAACTTCATGATCAACGTCGGCGTCTGCGGCCTGCCACTCAAAACCGACGCCTACGACTTCTCCGTGCCGACGGACAAGGTTAACAGTCCGGATGAAGTGTGGGATTCAGTCTGCAAGGCGGCCAGCTTCGATGTCACCAGCGGCAAGTCTGCCGAAGGGCTCGACTACTTCAAGGAGCATGGCTTCCGGGTCAAGCCATTTCCCCATATCAACTGGTACCTCTATCCCAAGATGGTGGATCAAGGCTTGCGCTTCGAGCTGCCTTACCAGGAGCGCGTATTCCGTGTTGGCCAGCAACTGACCAATCGGCTGCACGAAACCGGCGCCAAATGGTGGGACAACCAGCTCAAAGAATACGAAGCCATGCCCGAATACAAGGACATCAACAAAATCTGGGACGATGCCTACGAGCGCAACTACAAGGTCAAGATCAAGGACTTCCCGTTCTGGCTACTCACCTCGCGCAGCATGCAGTACGCCTGGGGCGGCAACGTCGGCATCCAGTTGATGCGCGAAGTCGCCGAGAACGTGGCAGGCCACAGCGGCATCATGATCAACAAGAAGACCGCCACGGAACTGGGCATCGAAGAAGGCCAGATCATCGAGATCGCCTCGCCGGTTGGCAAGACGCGCGGCAAGGCGATTCTCCGCCAGGGCTGTCGTCCCGATGTAATCGTCATGATCGGTCAGTTCGGTCACTGGAAGACCCCGTACGCCAAGGACTTCCAAATGCCCAGCCTGAATGATCTGGTGCCGATGAATATGGACTTGCTCGATGGTACGGGCGGTTCGGTCGATGCGGTGAAAGTTAGCGTTACTCGCGTGGAGGCATAAACGTGACACGATATGTAATGATTGCGGACCTGCGGCGCTGTGTCGGTTGTCAAACCTGCACAGCCGCTTGCAAACAAACCAACGCCACGCCTCCCGGGGTGCAGTGGCGCAAAGTGCTGGATATCGAACTAGGCGAGTACCCGAACGTCGAACGGGTATTCATGCCGGTCGGCTGCCAACACTGCGAAGATCCACCGTGCATGCATGTTTGCCCCAGCACGGCGACCGGTCAGCGTGAAGACGGCATCGTCACCATCGACTACGATATCTGCATCGGTTGCGCCTACTGCGCCGTCGCCTGCCCCTATCAGGCTCGTTACAAGGTGGACAAGCCGAGCTATGCTTACAATGCTGGTCCCACGCAAACGGAGACCAAGCGTTTCGATGAAGCACGTCTGGGCGTCGCCCAGAAGTGCACCTTCTGTTCGGATCGCGTGGATTCTGGCAAGGCCAAAGGGTTGGTGCCCGGGGTCGATCCGGAAGCCACGCCGGCTTGCGTCAATGCCTGTATCGCCGATGCGCTGCACTTCGGCAACCTCGAGGATATGGACAGCAACGTGTCGAAATTGCTGACTGAAAATACCTATTTCCAAATGCACGTGGAACTGGGCACCAAGCCTGGCTTCTATTACTTGTGGGACAAGGAGCACGTATGATACGAATCGGTTCCTTTATTCAAAAAAACTGGGACTGGCGCGCCGCCAGTAACTTTATGTTCGGTGGCACGGGTAGCGGCCTTTTGTTGCTGCTGGTGATCGCAACCTATCCCAAGGCGCCGCCGTTGCCGGTGGAATTGGTGGCGCTGGCCTTCGTGGCCTCGGGCCTGAGCCTGGTCTGGCTGGAAATTGGCCGGCCCTGGCGCGCCATCAACGTGTTCTTTCATCCGGAGACTTCGTGGATGACGCGCGAGGCCTTTGTGGCAGGGGCGACATTTGTGTTGGCGCTGGCCGGCATAGTCTTGCAGATGCCGGTGCTCGTCGCCGCATCTGCCGTGGGCGCTGCGGGATTTCTGTATTGTCAGGGGCGCATCCTCAAAGCCTCCAAGGGAATTCCCGCCTGGCGCGAACCGGCGGTGGTGCCCCTCATCATTGCCACCGGTCTAACCGAAGGCGCAGCGGGCTTGCTACTGTTGATGGCCTTGGTCGGTGGCGCAACGCCGGCTTGGCTGGAGTATGTGCTGCTGGGCATGCTGGCAGTACGCGTGATTACTTGGAGCCGCTACCGCGCTGCTTTGGTGGCATCGAATGCGCCGCCGGCCGCGCTGGCTGCGCTGGAGAAAATCAGCGGCGTCACGCTGTGGCTGGGTAACGTACTGCCCGCCGCGCTAATCGCGCTGCCTTTTGTGATGCCGAATTTGGGCAGTCAAGTGGCTTTGGTGGGTGGTTTGTTGGCCTTGCTGTCGGGCTGGTATATGAAGTTCACCATCGTCACCAAGGCTGCACAAGTGCAGGGGTACTCCTTCGGTAAGCTCACGAAGGGGCACCCCCTCGCCAATAAGGCGCGCTGATCTGGGGCGCGTGTGCTGGCGCACAATCTCACACCGGCAATGCAAAAACGGGGCGTATGCCCCCTTTTTGTTTATGACATCGCGTCGCGCAATCATCCGATGTGCATATGCCCTTGACAAAGTCGAATGACAGATTGATTATCGCGCATCGCTGCACAGACCACCTAAGGAGACTCGACCATGCTACAGACCATCATAGAACTCAGTATTCTTTCCGGCGGTTTGCTGCCTTTGATGGCGCTATTGCTGGTCATCACGCTGGCGGTAATTATCGAGCGCGGCTACTTTTTCAGCCGAGTGATCAAAGCCGGCAACTCCATGGAGCACGACGTTCAACTGGTCAAATACCAGGGTGTGAATGACCTGGTGGCCGTTGCCAATCACTACGAGGGCACCGTGCAGGCCGGTCTCCTCACCACCGCCATTGCCTCGCGCGGCGACAGCGCGGACGACATGGACAGACACATCGAAGAAACCATACTCTGGCAACTGCCCAAGTTCGACAAGAACATGTGGATGCTGGATACCTCGGTGACACTGGCGCCGCTGATGGGGCTCTTCGGCACCATCATCGGCATGATCGAATCCTTCAACGTGCTGGGCACCGCCGGCGGCGGCAATCCGAACGCGGTGACGGCCGGCATCGCCCACGCGCTGATCGCCACCGGCTTCGGCTTGGTGATCGCCATTGTCGCCATCATCTTCCTGAACTACTTCAACAAGCGCGTACGTCTGGCCTTGCATCAGATGGAGCTCATCAAAGTGATGGTCATCAACCGTCTGCATGGCGGCGGTGCGTCGCATCAGGGCCAGCCCCTGGAAAAAGGGCTGCCGGTCATGCCGACGGCCAGCTCGCTCGCCGGAGCGCGGTGATGCGCAGCGGCCACAGCTATTTCGACGTGGACAAACCACGTATCGAGATCATCCCGATGATCGACATCATGATGTTTCTGCTCGTCTTTTTCATGGTCATCACGTTGCATATGATCGCCGGCAGCGGCATCAAGCTGGAGCTGCCGGGCTCTTCGACGGTACAAAACCTGGCGGCGGTAAAGATCACCATAGGCGTGGAAAAGACCGGCGCGATGTACGTCGAAGGAAAGCTGGTCAGCCGGTCCGAACTCAGGACCAGGCTAGACGAAATCAAGAAGAGCAATAAAGTGGAAGTCGTGATTGCGGGCGACAAAGCGGTGTCGCTGCAGACCTTGCTCTACGTCATGGATATCGTGCGTGACTCCGGGATTACCGCGGTCGGCATTGCCGCGCAAAACGAGGAGAGCCCGGTCACTCCCGCTCGATAAGCCGGCGCAGCATATCCACCCCCCACCCGACGCCAAAACCAGTCACGTCGCTCGCGACCGCACCCAGCCCGCCTGCACAAGTATGTGCCGAAAGGTCCATGTGAATCCACGGCCGGTCGTCGACGAACTTAGCTAGAAAGCGAGCCGCCAGGATGTGGTCAGCTTCACCGTCCGCCGCGCATTGCTTGGTGTCGGCAACCTTGCTGTCGAGCGCCGGATCGTAGTCCGCGTCGAGCGGAAACGGATTGACCCTTTCGCCGCTCGCCTTCCCCGCCGCCAAGGCTCGAGCGATGAGTTCCTCTTGATTGCTGAAGATGCCGCAATATCTGCTTCCCAGCGCTACATGCATAGCGCCGGTCAAGGTTGCGAAATCGATGATCGCGGCCGGCTTTTGCCGCGCGGCGAGCGTCAGGGTATCGGCCAGAACCATCCGGCCTTCCGCGTCTGTGTGAATGATTTCTATCGTCGTGCCGTTGAGCGCGGTTACGATGTCGTTCTGCTTATACGCGAGCGGGCCGATATGATTCTGCGCAATCGCGAGCCAGCAATCGATGTTGAGCGGCAGCTTCAGGCGGGTCGCCGCCAACAGGATTCCCACTGCTACCGCCGAACCGTTCATGTCCTGATGCATGGCGTACATATATTTGGCAGGTTTCAGATTGTGGCCGCCGGTATCGAAGCAGATGCCTTTGCCGACCAGCGCCAAAGTCGTCATGGCTTGTTTCGGGCGGTAGCTCAGATGAACGATCGCCGCATCGTCGGCAGCGCTGCCCTGAGCGACGGCGACAAATGCGCCCGCCCCCATTTTTCGCAGCGCCGGCATTGCGTACTCGGTGCGCTTCCAGTTATTTTCTTTG
>JAYUNL010000086.1:0-3165 GCA_043761745.1 Rhodocyclaceae bacterium | reverse complement strand
GTGCCGCAGGGCGCACGCACCGGCGTCGAAGCCATCAGCCGGGTATTGGCCGATCCGAATTCGCCGGTGCCTGGATTGATTCGCGGTTCGATGAAACTGCTGGTCGAGGAGATCCACCTGCTCGAAGCCCGCATCGCCCAACTGGAACGCGAACTCACCGAGGTCGCCAAACACAGCCCGGCCTGCACCACGCTGCTGTCGATTCCCGGTGTGGGTCTGCTGACCGCGACGGCCATGGTGGCGGCCACCGGCGGGCAGGTGTCGCACTTCAAGGATGCGCGGCATTTTGCGAGCTGGTTCGGACTCACGCCGCGGGAATTCAGTTCCGGCAGCACCCGGGTATTGGGCCGCATCTCGAAACGCGGCGACCGCTACTTGCGCATGCTGCTCACGCATGGGGCGCGTTCGGTCCTGCGTGCCGCCAGCACCGCCCGGCAGGCCGGGCGCAGCCTCGATGGCCTGCGTACCTGGGCCACGGCCGTGCAGGCGCGCACCAATCACAACAAGGCGGCCTGTGCGCTGGCCAACAAGATGGCGCGCATTTGCTACGCCACCTTGCGCGATGCCACACCGTATGGTCAGCCGGCGCCCAGGCAGCAGCGCAAGATCCAACGCTTGGCGTTTGCTGTGGCCGTGTAATGGCCTGCAAGGAGAAAACATCTTGAGTTCCACGTCCCCGCGCTTGCTTTGAGACTGATCGCCCATCATGGCTAAACGGGTCGCACCCTCACGTAACGATGCCGATAACCCTGCCGGCAGCTTCATGCTTGCCGCTTGTAACGATTGGCACTACGTGCGCAGATTCCATGTCGGCACGGGCCACTCAGAGCCCACTATCGATGCCGGATATACGACTGCTTGCGCTTCCAAAAAGCCAGACCTATCGATCAGTTCTCTTGACTTCGGGGGGAGTCCATATACGGGCGTTAGGCCCGATTCACATGCGAATCATTGGGATCATTGTGCTATGGGGCGCAGTGATCTTTGGCACGCCATTGGTTCTACTCGCGTTCGGCGCATCCAAGGATGTGGCGATGTGGGTCGGAAGCGGGCTGATGTTTGGCGCAATCGCGCATCTTTCACAATCGCCGTATTGGAAGCACCTGAGCAATAAGGAGTTGAATCCCCTTTCATCCCGCTATGGTCAATCCCTTGAACCGCGACCCGAGCGCCAGCCCGTCGAATCGACGCTAGGGTATAGACTCGGGAAGTGGCTCGTGCGTCTGCTAAATGGCTCCGGTCGCCAGAAATGATGCCTACCTTCAGGTCGAATCGCCGTGCCATGCGTGTTGTCCCAGCGCTACGCATCGTCATCGTATTGGTCCGCCGTCAACCGCGGCGTTGATCACCGAAATGGCGTACCCCTGGATTTTCCTCGGTTGCTATCCGCTTGCCGCGGTCTTGGTGGTGTTTCACTTCATGCGGAAGAACAACGCCGCCGCCGCGCTGCTTGGCAACCCCACCAGTGAAGCTGTGACAAATTTTCATCGGATGATGTGGCGAAAAAGCGCCTTGCTTCTGGTTTGGGCCACGTTCGTCTTTGGATCGGTCGCGGGTGGAGTTATCTCCCTTATGTACTGGCTCGTGTCAAAGTGAACGCCCCCAACTCCTCGCATTATGAGTAATCCCCAAGGTCTAGCGTGGCTAGTCGAGCGACGATCTCAGATTCAAGCTTTCTTGCTTCGCCTTCACGGATTTCTTGAAGCGAATCCCACACAGCTCACCCCGGAGAAATCGCTCGCTCTTCAACTTCTGCTTGGTGCTGGTTTTTCTCTTTGGCGAGCCGTCTTTCTTGCTGACCGCGGTCGCAATTTGGAGAGAGTCGACGTAGACGCAAAAGAATTCCTGCGCCTGTTGATCAAGGACAACGCGATCAACTATGCGCAGGATGACAAGACGCGCGCATGGACGGTCGGGTACTACATTAACAACGCTTACTTCCGACTCCACTTGACGTACGAAAGGCTCTCTCTCACTACATCGCTCGCGCAAAGTGTTGCTGCTTTCCTCACTGAACAGAGAGGAGCAGCAACAGCGTCTGACGCAATAGAGCCATGGGACAAGGCGTATGCTGCAGCGGTGGAAATTCTGGAAAGATTGCGGAATGACGGGTAACTCAACGGTACGGCGGTGCCTAACCACCGCATCCACGCCGACGCGCGCAAGAGCGGCGCGCGCGGGTGATGCGGGACGTTGGGCAACAATGTAGCAAAATCGAGGCAAAAGACGATGACATTACGCTCCAGTCTGCGGAAAACCGAAGAGAAGGTACTAGCGCTCGAACGGTACTTAACCACCAACGTCCTCAGCACTGAATTCGTTTGTCGTCACTACAGAGAATGCAAGTCCTCGCACTGCGAAAAGTTTTACGAGGGTCAGCTTCATCACGTTGGCCGGTATTATGACCTGCTCTCTGATGACCTTCCGTTTCGGATTGTGGTGGTCGGACAAGAGTATGGAATGCCTCCTGCTCGAGCCTCGTCCGAGATCCGGTACGCCATGGTAATGAAATCAGCTTTTGGCTCCAGGTTCACGGCTGGCGGCGGCGAGGAAGCCCGGAATCCTCATATGCGTGGAACGACAAGCGTTCTCCGACTGCTGTTCGGCATTCCGCTAGGTGTCGACTATGAATCGGAGTTCCTAACAATCAACAGCGAGCGCCGTCATCTCTTTGACGCCTTTGCACTCGTAAACTACTTACTCTGTTCTGCGGTCCCCGATGACGAAACGAAGCGAGGTAAGGCCACGCCGACGATGAAGCGTAATTGTCGGGAGCACTTTCGCGAGGCATTACGCATCCTTGAGCCATCCGTAGTTATCGTGCAGGGGAAGTCGTTTTGGATGTCATGCGTGAAAGATGCATTCGATTTAGTCTGGCACGAGGCGCACGACGTATACACCGCGCGACTGGGCACGATGCAAACCCTCGTCGCTGCATTCACCCACCCGAGCGCGCCTTTGTGGAAGGACAACTGGGGCACGAACGATCGGACGCCGTACCTCGTAAACACGGTAAAACCCTCGATCTCGTGGGTTCGCCAACAGATATTGGGTGTTCTGTGATAGGCGGTGTGCCCAACCCAGCGCTGGTTCGGACCGTCCGCCTGCGGCGTCCGGCCGCACAGCTTTCACGTTCGGCATCATCCTGCACGCCGCAAAACCGAG
>JAYUNL010000085.1:0-24460 GCA_043761745.1 Rhodocyclaceae bacterium | reverse complement strand
GCCCACGACTTCACCGCTATCGCCCTCGTTCCCCAGCCACTTGCGCCAGCGGTAGAAGCTCGCCGCACTGATCGCTTCGCGCCGGCAGAACGGTTCGACCCCCAGCCCGCTGCCGCTAAATTTCGCCAACCGTGATCGCCACTCGCCTTGGCTGCGCTGTGACCGCTTGACCTTCTTGCTGACCCCCATCGCTTCGCTCCCCTAGGTGATTCGTCTCGGGAGCAATTCTCCTCATCGCGCGTGCGAACGGAAGAACGCCGTAGGGTTACCGGTTACGATACTAAGGTGTTGCCCACGCCTTCCATCAATCTGTTTTCCTGCTGCATCGCAGCAGTGAAATGTAAGTTTTTCGTCAGCACCCTCCGGTAGTGTGTAACTCGGCAACACGCCAAACAGGAAGGTAGCGGGGTAGCGCTGGTTCGATTTCTAGTGGCCTGCTTCGTAAATAACAGTACTAAATGAAAGTGATGGATTTCGGGTTGTGGTAAGGCGCGAACCACAGCGATAGCTCTGCCTATCGCGCGGATTCGCAACGCCGCCACAGCCCGAAAGACGCGCTTTCATAGTCTGATATTTACGAAGCAGACCACTAGCCCCGAAGCCGAGCCACAATAATTATTCGAGGAGAGCAGACATGGCGGAAGTTAAATTAGGCGGCATGACCCGCGAGGAGCGAAAAGTCATTTTCGCTTCTTCGTTGGGCACCGTATTCGAGTGGTATGACTTCTATCTATATGGTTCGCTGGCAGCCATCATCAGTAAACAGTTCTTTGCCGGCGTCAATGAAACCACTGCGTTTATTTTCGCCTTGATGGCCTTTGCCGCCGGCTTTGCGGTGCGGCCATTCGGCGCGCTGATTTTTGGTCGCTTGGGCGACATGATCGGCCGCAAGTACACCTTCCTCATCACCATCATGATCATGGGTATATCGACCGCCGTCGTCGGTATGCTGCCGAACTACGCTTCCATCGGCGTAGCGGCACCGATTATCCTGATCGGCCTAAGGCTCTTGCAGGGTCTGGCGCTGGGCGGTGAGTACGGCGGTGCAGCGACGTATGTCGCGGAGCATGCGCCCAAAGGCAAGCGCGGCTTCTTCACAAGCTGGATTCAAACCACGGCGACCTTGGGCCTGTTCCTGTCGCTGCTGGTGATCCTTGGTTGCCGTCTGGCGCTGGGTAAAGAGTTCGACGAGTGGGGCTGGCGTATTCCCTTCCTGCTTTCCATCGTACTCCTCGCCATCTCGGTGTACATCCGTTTGCAACTGAGCGAGTCGCCAGTGTTCCAGGCGATGAAGGCGGAAGGCAAAGGCTCCAAAGCGCCGCTGACCGAATCCTTCCTGCGCTGGGGCAACCTGAAGATGGTCATCATGATCCTGCTCGGCGGCACGGCGGGTCAGGCAGTGGTGTGGTACACGGGCCAGTTTTACGCGCTGTTCTTCCTGCTGCAAACGCTGAAGGTGGACCCGACCACAGCCAACCTGCTCATCGCCGGTTCGCTGCTCATCGGCACGCCGTTCTTCATCGTCTTCGGTTCGCTGTCCGACAAGATAGGGCGCAAGCCCATCATCATGATCGGCTGCGTACTCGCGGCGTCGACCTACTTCCCGATCTTCAAAGGGCTGACGGAATATGCGAACCCGGCGATCTTTGAAGCGCAGGCAAAGAATCCGGTGACTGTCGTAGCGGATCCGTCGCAGTGCTCCTTCCAGTTCGACCCGGTAGGCAAGGCTAAATTCACCAGCTCCTGCGATATCGCCAAGAGCGCTATGGCCAAGCGCGCCCTCAACTACACCAATGAGACCGCGCCTGCCGGCACCGTGGCGAGCATCAAGATCGGCGCCACGACCATCGCCAGCTTCGAAGGCACGGTATTGCCACCAGCGGAGTTCAAGGCAAAGTTCGCGGAGTACGACAAGGCGGTGACGGAGGCGGTGAAGGCGGCGGGTTATCCGACCAAAGCCGATCCGGAGAAGATGAACACGCCGATGGTGCTGTTGTTGCTGACCATCCTTGTCATCTACGTGACGATGGTGTACGGCCCTATCGCGGCGTGGCTGGTCGAGCTGTTCCCGGCGCGTATCCGCTACACCTCGATGTCGCTGCCTTACCACATCGGCAATGGCTGGTTCGGCGGCTTTCTGCCGACCACTGCCTTCGCCATGGTGGCGGCCACCGGCGATATCTACTATGGCTTGTGGTATCCCATCGTGATCGCGACGATGACCGCGGTGTTGGGCACGTTCTTCCTGCCTGAAACCAAGGATCGCGATATTCATCACGACGCCTGAGGGTAACTGTTGCAAAACCAGCCCCCTGTGTGCACGCACAGGGGGCTTTTTCTTGAAGTGGCGATATGAACATTGCATTGCTGGCCGATATCCATTCCAATCTCGAAGCGCTCACCGCTTGCCTCGAACACGCGGCTGCGCATGGCGCGGAAAGCTATGCGTTCATCGGGGATCTGGTGGGCTATGGGGCCGATCCCGTGGCGGTGCTGGATAGATTGCAGACCGAGGTTGCACGCGGCGCCGTCGCAGTGCAAGGCAATCACGACGCCGCCGTGGCGGGCCAGGGTAGTGAGGCCATGAACGACACTGCTGAAGCCGCCATCGCCTGGACACGTGCGCAGTTGAACGAGGCGCAGCGCGGCTTCCTGGCCAATCTGCCGCTCAGCGTGCGCGACGACAAGCTGCTCTTTGTTCATGCCAGCGCCGATGCGCCGGAAAAATGGATTTACGTCCATGACGCCTTATGCGCTGCGCATAGCATGGCGGCGACCGACGCGCGCTTTATTTTCAGCGGCCATGTGCATGAGCCGATGTTGTACTACATCGGTGCAGGTGGACGCCCGCTGCCCTTTCAGCCGATGCCGGGCACGTCGATCCCGGTCGGCCCGCATCGCAAGTGGCTCGCCATCGTCGGCTCCTGCGGCCAGCCACGCGATGGCAACACCGCCGCCTGCTATGCCATGATCGACACCACGCGCTGGCTGCTCACTTTCTTCCGTGTGCCCTATGATTACGCCGCCGCCGCCGCAAAAATCCGCGCTGCCGGTTTGCCTGAGCGACTGGCGTTGCGGCTGGAACAGGGGGAATGAGGAATGGGCGATAAGATTGAAAAGATTTTGCCGCGGAGTTCACGGATGAACACGGATACTGAAAAAGAGAAGGTTTGCTCTTTCGTTTTTATCCGCGTTCATCCGCGTAATCCGCGGCCAGCCTTGCTTCGAATGAACACACACTGATGGTCGAATTCTCGCCAGGCGTTGAAATCGACGGCTTTTTGCTGGGGGAGCGGCTGCATGCGGGTGGCATGGCGCTGCTGTTCGAGGTGACCAAGCCGGGCATGGATTTCCCGCTGTTGATGAAAGTCCCGCGACTGGGGCATGGCGAGTCGGCCGGCACCATTATCGGTTTCGAGGTTGAGCAGATGTTGCTCGCAGCCCTCACCGGGCCGTATGTGCCGCGTTTTGTCGCCTGCGGCGACATTACCGAAAAGCCCTACATCGTCATGGAGCACATCGACGGCCGTGTGCTTTCCGAATGGGCCGACAGTGCGCCGCATCCTGCTGAGGAAGTCGCGCGCCTGGGCGCGGCACTTGCCGCTGCTGCACACAGTCTGCACCAGCAGGATGCGGTGCATCTCGATCTCAAACCGCGCAATGCCTTGATCCGCCCAAGTGGCGAGGCGGTGCTGATCGACTTTGGCCTGGCGCACCATGGCCATTTTCCCGACCTGCTTGCGGAAGAATTCAGCGCGCCGCTGGGATCACCACCCTATATGGCGCCGGAACAAATTTTCCATGTGCGTTGCGATCCGCGTAGCGACATCTTCGCCATTGGGGCCATGCTCTACGAGCTGGCCACGGGCAGACTTCCCTATGGCGCACCATCCACCATCGCCGGTTTGCGTAAGCGGCTGTGGAACGATCCGACGCCACCGCGTGCGCTGGTGCCGGCCCTGCCCGAGTGGTTGCAGGAAGTCATCCTGCGTTGTCTGGAAGTGGATGCCAGCAAGCGCTATGGCTCAGCGGCGCAGCTTGCTTTTGATCTCTCTCATCCCGATCAGGTGGTCATTACCGAACGCGGCCGCCGCCTGCATGCGGCCGGCATGACGACGCGCTTTCGCAGCTGGTTTCGTGCGGCGGGTTATGAGCCTGCGCCTTGCCCACAACCTTCCAGCCGCATCAATAGTGCGCCCATCGTGCTGGTTGCCGTGGCTACCACGCATACCAACGAAGCGCAGTTCGAATCGCTGCGTCAGGCAGTGAGGCGCGCCGCCACGCTCGATGCCGCGTGCCGTGTTGCCGTTGCCACCGTCATCAAACCGGAGCCGATTGTAGGCAGTGCGACACAAGACGGCACATCCACCAGCCAGCACATCAAGCATCTGGTGCATTTGCGGCATTGGGCGAAGAAGCTGCAACTGCCACCGGAGCGCCTGACTTTTCATGTGCTCGAGTCCAGCGATCCCGCCGATGCGCTACTCAAATATGCGCGCAGCAATCACGTTGATCAGATTGTCATTGGCGCGCCGCCACCCGGGCTGCCGCTGCGTTCATTGTTTGGCACGGTGGCTACATGTGTCATGGTGGAGGCGCCTTGCTCGGTCACGGTCGTGCGCACGCGCGAAGGCACGGCGCCACGCTCTGAAGGCACTGTGTAATCCTGGTTTACACCGTGTAAGGGACGGGTAAGCATGGATTGCTAATGTACCTCCGCAATCCTTCTTATACGGGAGGCGATTATGTCAATCGCAAACATGAACTGGGCGGCAATCGACGCCGACCCACGCTTTCAAGACCTGCATCGGCGCAAGGTACGTTTTCTCTTCGGGCTAATGGCTTTTTCCATTGTGTATTACTTCCTGCTGCCTGTCGGCGCTGCGTATTTCCAGGAGTTCTTCAAGATCAAGGTCTGGGGCCCGGTGAATGTCGGGCTGGTCTTCGCGCTCTCGGAATTCATCGTCGCTTGGGGCATCGCCTTCTACTACTCGCATCACGCCAACAAGGTGTTCGACGAGATGGCGAAAGAACTCATCCGCGATGCCGAGCGGATCGGGAGATAAATCATGAATTCGCTACGCAACAAAATTCTGCTGGCCGTATTCGCCTTGATCCTGCCCGTGCTGACTGCGCCGGCGCTGGCGCAACAGACGGGCGCGGTGGCCGACAAATGGAAGTGGCTGACCTTCCTGGTCTTCGCCGCCATCATTTCGCTCACGATGTTCGTTACCTACGTTGCCGCCAAGCGCGTCAAGACTGTTTCTGATTTCTATACCGCTGGCGGCGGTGTGTCCGGTTTGCAAAACGGCTGGGCCATCGCGGGCGATTATCTTTCGGCGGCCTCCTTCCTCGGCATCGCCGGTTTGATTTCGCAATACGGCTACGACGGCTTCATGTATTCGGTGGGCTGGCTTGTGGCCTACATCACCGTGCTGCTGGTCATTGCCGAGCCTTGCCGCAACATCGGCAAATACACGCTTTCGGACATCCTCGCCTATCGCAACGATCCGAAAAAAGTGCGCATCGTCGGCGCGCTGTCCACTATCACCGTGTCGACGTTTTATCTCACGGCGCAAATGGTCGGCGGTGGGGTGCTGGTGAAAACCTTGATCGGCATCGACTATGAAATCTCCGTCATCGTCGTCGGCATTCTCATGCTGAGTTACGTGCTGTTCGGCGGCATGGTGGCGACGACCTGGGTGCAAATCATCAAGGCCGTGCTGCTGGTGACCGCTTCCATCCTGCTGGTGATGTTCGTGTGGGCGCCTTACGGCTTCAGCCTGCCGGGCTTCCTGCAAGACGTCGTGGGTGACGCCAAGGTGCAAGCGCGCGTCGCTTCGCTGCTGGGTGATGCCGCCAAAAATATGACGCCAGAAGAATTAGGTCAACGCTTCCTCGAGCCGGGCCTGCTTTTCAAAGCGCCCATCGACCAGATCTCGCTGGGCATGGCGTTGGTATTCGGCACGGCTGGTCTGCCGCACATTTTGATGCGCTTTTTCACTGTGCCAACGGCCCAAGAGGCGCGTAAATCGGTCATCTGGGCCATGGCCATCATCGGCGGCTTCTATGTGCTGACCCTGTTCCTCGGTCTTGGCGCCGCCATCAAAGTGGGCCCCGCCAATATCTCGGCGGTGGATGCCGGTGGCAACATGGCCGGCCCCTTGCTCGCGCAGTACGTCGGCGGTGGGGCGGATTCCTTTTTCGGCAATTTCTTCCTCGCCTTCGTCGCGGCAGTGGCCTTCGCCACCATTGTGGCGGTGGTCGCCGGCCTGGTACTGGCGGCGGCTTCCGCCATGGCGCACGACATCTATGTCGGCGTCATCCGCGAAGATCATGTGAGTGCGGAAGAGCAAGTGCGTGCTGCGCGCATTGCCACGGTGATCGTCGGCGCCATGGCCATCACCATCGGCATCGCCGCCAAGGGGCAGAACGTCGCTCACTTGGTGGCGCTGGCCTTTGCGGTGGCGGCCTCGGCCAACTTCCCCTGCGTGCTGCTGACGCTCTACTGGAAGAAGTGCAACACCGGCGGCATCATGGCCGGCATGTTGATAGGCACGCTCACGGCCATCGGCCTGGTGCTGGTTTCACCCAATATGACTTACCCGAAAGCCGTCAAAGCCGCTGCGCAGAAAGTGGTGGATGGTGAAGCCGCCAAGCGCGCGGCATTCGAGCCGAATCTCGCCGCCAGCGATGCGGCGCTGAAAGCCAAAGCCGAGAAGGACATAGCCGCGCTAGAGAAAGTCGTTGCCAAGGCCAAGGGCGATCTGGATAAATTCAAGAACGAAGAAACCTCGCTGGTCGGTTTGGAAAAGCCGCTGTTCGATCTAAAAAATCCCGGCCTCATCTCCATCCCGCTCGGTTTCCTGGCGGTGATTATCGGCTCGCTGCTTTACCGCGACAAGCGCGCCGACGATATGTGGGACGAACTCTACGTGCGCCAGAATACCGGCATCCTTACCGCGAAGGCCGTTTCACACTGACGCAGGCTAGAATCAAGATCCTCCGGCCCGTGCCGGAGGATCTTTCTTTTTTTGGTGTGCGTCATGTTCCTGCTGTTTCAGATACTCGTCCTCATCGACGGCTTCTTCATGTGGTCCCTCATCGGCCGTGGCGCGCTGGGCCTGATCCTGGGCGCTCAGCGCGAAACCAACCCGGTCTACCGGGTCTTCACCCAAGTGGTCAAGCCGCTGCTCAACGCCGTCCGTTGGGGTAGCCTGGGCCGCTTATCAAATCGTTACCTCGCCTCGGCAGCCGTCGTCCTGTTGCTTCTGCTCCGCGTGGCGCTCTATATGGTCTGGTACGCCAACGGCTGGATACCGGCAGGCATAGGGGCGGCGAATGGCTGAGAGTTCCATCGCCTTTTGACGCTCGGCACCCGCGTCGGTATAATTCGCCCTCCTCGCAAGGCCAAGTAGCTCAGTTGGTAGAGCAGCGGATTGAAAATCCGCGTGTCGGTGGTTCGATTCCGCCCTTGGCCACCAGAATACGAATGCCCAGCATATTGCTGGGCATTTTTATTTCGCTCGTGGCCATCAGGCGCCTCACGCGCCTCACGCAATGGTATCGATGCCGTTGCCCAGGTGCGGTGGATTGCTTGTGATGTTTTTTGTCACTGCCTGTACGAGCTGCATCGCTCCTTGGGCCTGAATGTCCATGGCTTTCTTTAGTACTGCCATCTGAACCGCATTGGTGACTCTGGCTTGGCTCAACGCCGGCACGGCAGCGGCAATATCGGCGACGTCCACAAGTGGCACCTCCAAAAACGTTCTTTACGGCAGTTCAACCAGATACTTGAGCGAGTGATTTCGCTGGCAGAGGGTGGCCCTTGCGGCGTATGCGACGGGCAATTTCATTGGAATCATATATCGAGGTGGGTGCGATTCGCATTGTGAGCGCCGCAACGCCGCTTGGTCGCCCCGAAGCAACTTGTCGCCAGTCGCCGGCTCCTTGTCTTACTGCCCTCGTTTTCCTCAAGTTCAGTGATCGGGCGCCGTTATCGGTGTCATGTCGTTTGGATCACACGCTTAGGAGATTTCAATGTGTTGCGTTGCTTTTTTCAGATGTTTTCTCATTACCGCCGTGGGCGGCTGGCTCGCCATCGGTGCCGGTTTCGCGTTGGCCGAGCATGGCGTTAGCGCCACGAGCATCCTCATCGGACAGTCGGCGGCGTTGTCCGGCCTTTCGCAGCAGCTTGGTCTTGAAATGCGTCAGGGTGCGAAAGTGTATTTCGATTCAGTCAACGCCCAGGGTGGTGTCCATGGCCGCAAGATCGAATTGCGCAGTCTCGATGACGGCTATGAGCCGGATCGAGCGGCCGCCAACACAAAGAAGCTGATCGGTGATGACAAGGTCTTTGCGCTGTTCGGCTATGTCGGCACGCCTACGAGCAATGCGGCTTTACCACTCTTTACGGATGCCTCGGTGCCATTCATAGGTGCCTTTACCGGCGCCCAGTCTTTGCGCGATCCCTTCAACCGCCACATTTTTAATGTGCGGGCGAGCTATTTCGACGAGACGGAAAAAATTGTCGAGCATCTCTCAAATCTGGGTATGAAGAACATCGCCGTGCTGTACCAGAACGATGCTTACGGCAAGGCCGGACTCGCCGGTGTCGAGCGCGCTCTGGAGAAGCGCCAGTTAAAGCTGACCGCCAGCGCGACGGTCGAACGCAACAAGGTTGAGGTCGAGGGCGCAGTGAAGGCGATTAGCGCTGCCAAGCCGGATGCGGTGGTCATGGTGAGCGTTTACAAAACGGCGGCGACCTTCGTGAAGGCGATGAAAAAGGCCGGCAGTGTGCCCCAATTCTACAACGTGTCGTTTGTCGGCAGTATTCCGCTGGCCAAGGAACTGGGCACGGATGGCCCCGGCGTCGCCATCTCGCAAGTGATGCCGTCTCCCTGGTCGGCGAGTGTACCGGTGGTCAGGGAATACCAGCATCTGATGACAGCGAGCGGCAGCAGCGATTACTCCTTCACGTCGCTTGAAGGTTTTATTGCTGCGAAGGTGCTGGTCGAGGGGCTCAAGCGTGCCGGCAAAGACCTGACGCGCGAGAAACTGACAGCCGCACTGGAAGGCATGAGCATGGCGGATATGGGCGGCTTTTTGGTCTCATTCACGCCGAAAAATCACAATGCTTCAAGTTATGTTGATCTCACGGTAATCAGCAAGGCAGGGGGGTTTTTGCGCTAACCGCATCAAAAAAATCGGCCCCCAGAGGGGGCCGTAAGAGGGGCTTACACGGTACTGCTACTACGGAGGGTGCTGCTGTAAAACGGTTACCTCGGCGCTGGCACACCCGGTGGCGGTGGCGGCGGGTTGCCGGGTGGCGGTGGGGGGATGTTGGAAGGTGGCTGCGAAGGTGGCTGCGATAGAGGCGCATTCGAGGCAGGCGCG
The DNA here is from genome assembly GCA_043761745.1 of Rhodocyclaceae bacterium. Classification (GTDB taxonomy): domain Bacteria; phylum Pseudomonadota; class Gammaproteobacteria; order Burkholderiales; family Rhodocyclaceae; genus Desulfobacillus. The sequence goes on along the minus strand of JAYUNL010000085.1, from coordinate 15,064 downwards.
CTAATGAGTCGGCCAACCACCGGGACGCTGTGGCCTTTGGCGTACATGCATTGGATGTAGGCGTTGTCGTAGTGGCGCTGTGTGCCGTAGCCCGAGCTTTGGCCGGCACCCGCACCAGCGACGGTGCCCATAATCAGGCCCGCCCCTGCGCCGGCTCCCGCGCCTTGATGACCACCCATGGCTGCGCCAGCGACCGCGCCGATGACAGTGCCGAGTGCCGCGCTTTTGACCACGCTATCTGTCTGATTTTGGTCTGCGGTTTTTCCTTCCATCTGGCCGCTTGCGTAGTATTTGCAGTCGGCATCATCGAAGCGGAATTGATCGAAGCTCTTGCCGCTGCCGGGCAGTGCCATCACGCTGGGGCCGTTGGGTATGCTGGCGCACGCGCCAAGCAGACAGGCGGCGAACACAGTTGAAAGTTTCAAGTTTGGAGACATGCTAAACACCCTTCTTATCTAGGCGCGGGCGGCTGCGGCGCCACCGGTTGCCAGCCCCCGGGACATTCGCGAACGTAGGGGTAGTAACCCTTCGCGGCGGCGCAGTAGTACCAATAGGCTTGCGGCGGCGGAGCGGGCTGAACGTCGGCGCGTTCGATGTATACGGGCGCCGGCTGCACAATGACCTGCGGCGCGTATTGCGGCGGGTAGTAGGGGTAGTAGAAGGGCGCTGGCGGGTAATAGGGATAGTTGTAGGACGCTGGCGGATAATACGGCCAACCCCAGGGCGACCCCACCACCACGCCAAAACGAAAACTGGAGTGACCATAGGAACGATGATCTGCCCAAGCCGCACTGCTGACTACCGAGGTACTCAGCAGTGCAAGTACCAATGCGACGTTTCCAAATTTCATGATCTGCCCCGTTGAAAACTTCAGCACTCCTTTCACTATAGACGCACTTGGCGCGCCTAAGTTCTCTGTAGCACATTTTTCTTTGCGTATTGCTGAGACGATTACCCAAATTTCATGATTTATTCAGAGGCTAGTCGCGATAGCGATCGCTCCAGGCGGTGCGGTGCTCGTAGTGGCGATCATCCCAATCTTGGTCGTGCTTGTGATGCTTGCCGTGGCCGTGGCCATTGTCCCATTCGCGATAGCCCACGTAATACACGGGCTGGGGTGCAACGACCTGCGCTGAGTAGTAGACCGGACGCGGCGCAACCATCACGGGCGCGGGGTAATAGGCAGGTTGCGGAGGCGTGACGTAGTAAGGCTGCGGAGGGGTGACGTAGTAGGCTGGCACCGCTTGATAGACAGGGCGTTCCTCGTACACCACACGGTCGCGCCGATGCTCACTAGCGAGGGTGGCGCCAGTGGCGGCGCCCAACGCACCGCCGATAATGGCGCCATCGCGCCCGCCGACGGCTTTACCAATAAGCGCACCGGCACCGGCACCGAATATCGCGCCGACCACCATGTCCGATGCTTGCGCTGTACCGGCAATCAGCACACTGCTGGCAATCAGGATTGAGGTTAAAGCGAATTTTGTTTTCATAATGATCTCCTTTACTTTCTGCACTTGCAGAATAGTCTCGGTGGCGTTGAATTGAATGTCTGGAGTGTAAGAATTGTAAGCAAATGTTGATGAGCGGCGGCGGGCGCCTAAGTGCCGCGCCGGGGGTGGTGACGGTGGGGACGACTATTGTGGCGCGGGATCGAGCGGGGGCTCGTCCATTAGGGCGATTTGCTCGCGCAGTTCGAGAATGCGGTCTTGCCAGTAGCGCTGAGTGTTGAACCAGGGAAAAGCGGCGGGGAAGGCGGGATCGTCCCAGCGGCGCGCCAGCCAGGCCGAGTAATGGATCAGGCGCAGGGTGCGCAGCGCTTCGATGAGATGCAGTTCGCGCGGATCGAATTCGTGAAAGCGTTGGTAGCCGGCCAGCACCGCCTGTAGTTGCAGCGTCATCTCTTCGCGTTCGCCTGAGAGCAGCATCCACAGATCCTGTACCGCCGGGCCGCTGCGGGCATCGTCGAAATCCACGAAATGCGGGCCTGCGTCGGTCCACAACACATTACCGGCGTGGCAGTCGCCGTGCAGACGCAGGCTGTGCAGCTTTCCGGCGCGTTCATAGCAGCGGCGTACGCCGTCAAGCGCCAGCGCGGCCACACTGCGCCATGGCCCAATGAGATCGGGTGGAATGAAATCGTTGGCGAGCAAGTAATCGCGCGGCGCTTCGCCGAAGCTTGCGATGTCCAGCGCAGGTCGCTCGCGAAACGGCGCGATGGCGCCGATGGCGTGGATGCGGCCGATGAAGCGGCCCAACCATTCCAGGGTGCCCTCGCGATCCAGTTCCGGTGCGCGGCCGCCCTGCTTGGGGAATACAGCGAAACGAAAGCCCTGGAACTCATGCAAGCTTGCGCCATTATTCAGCGGTAGCGCCGGCACAACGGGGATCTCGCGCTCGAACAGCATTTGCACGAAAGCATGCTCTTCGCGTATCGCGGCATCGGACCATCGCTCCGGCCGATAGAATTTCACCACCAGCGGCGGGCCGTCTTCCATACCCACCTGATAGACGCGGTTCTCGTAGCTATTCAGTGCGAGCAGCCGGCCGTCGCCATAGAGGCCCACGCTTTCCAGTGCGTTCAACACGCTATCAGGGGTCAGCGTTTCGTAGTGATGCTTACTCATGCGGGAGAGAAATAAAGACTTATTTGCGTCGACTGGCGAGCCACAATTGAATGAGCGCGGCCACAACCCCGACGGTGATGGCCTGAAAGACATCGTCAGTCTGGATGCCGTCGCCAAAGGTCGCGTCCCACAACAGTGACCCACAGAAGACGCCGACGGCTGCAATCAGAGAATCTCGCACAAATGGCATGGGCGCCCCTTTCAGTTGTTACTCGAACTGCGGCAGCGAGAGCAAGTCGGCTACGCAGACCGGCTTTTTGCTGTGCGCAGATTCGACAATAACGTGCCAGCCGAGTTGCACGCCCTGGGCAGTTTCCTTGATGCTGGTGAGCGTCAAACGCGCCCGTATGCTTTCGCCGCTGCGCACCGGCGCGGGAAAACGGATACGGTCCGCACCATAATTGATGTTGGCCTTCATGCCTTTGATCGACACCGCGTTGACGAGCCAAGGCGAAAGCAGCGACAAGGTGAGAAAGCCTTGCGCCACCGTGGTGCCGTAGGGAGATTCCGCCGTCGCGCGCGCCACGTCGGTATGCATCCATTGCTTGTCACCCGAAACCTCGGCGAAGCGGTTGATGCGTTCCTGGGTGACTTCCACCCAGGGTGTGACGGCGATTTCCTTGCCGACGTATTGCGCGAGTTCGCTCAAGTTTTGAATTTCGAGTTTGGACATTGTCAGGATACGGATGGATTCAAGTGGGAAATTATTTGAAGCGCGAGAAATCGGGTTTGCGTTTTTCCAGAAACGCCGCGAAGGCTTCTTTGGCTTCCAGCGATACCAGGCGCAGCATAAACGCTGTGGCTTCGTCGCGCATGGTTTCCGCGATGGTGGCGGCGGGTGGCTGTTTGAGCAGGCGCTTGGTTTGGCGCAACGCGGCGGCGGGCAGCGCAATGAGCTTGCGTGCGCGTTCCAGCGCCACATCGAGCACGGCTTCCGCTGGATGTATGGCATTCACCAAACCGATATCGAGTGCCATGGAGGCATCGAAGGGCTCGCCGAACATCAGCATCTCGGCGGCGCGTCTATGGCCTGCCAGGCGCGGCAGCAGCACGCTGGATCCGCCCTCAGGCGAAAGTCCCAGCGTGGCGAAGGGCAGTTGGAAGCGCGCGTTATCAGCGGCGTAAACCAGATCGCAATGCAGCAGCATGGTCGTACCGATGCCTATGGCATTACCGGATACCGCCGCGATGAGCGGCTTGGGCAGCGCATCCAGCGCCATCAGAAAACGGAAGGCCGGTGCATCCATATCGTGCGGCGGGTTGTTCAGGAAATCCGCCAGATCGTTGCCGGCGGTGAAACCGTCGGGCTGGCCGTGGATCAGCACTACGCGCACCGCCTCGTCCTGCGCCGCTTGAGTCAGTGCCGCCGCCAGTGCCGAGTACATGGCAGCGGTGATGGCGTTTTTCTTTTCCGGGCGACGAATCTCGATGCGCAGGATGCCGTCGCGCAACTCGCTCAGGATGTGATCCATGCTTCGCTCCGATCAAATAAAAAACCGTTCGCGGCGGGTGCGCCGCGAACGGTTTTTTCTCTTCAGATTGCTGCTTTATCAGACTGCTTTGGGCTCAGGCTTGAATTGCAGCGACTTGAACTCAAGAAAATCTTCCATTCCGTATTTGCCCAGCTCGCGGCCGTTACCCGACTGCTTGTAGCCGCCGAAGGGCGCCTGGATGTTGTACTGGCCGCCATTGATGTCCACCTGGCCGGTGCGCATGCGGCGCGCTACGGCGATGGCGCGCTCATCCGTGCCGGCCCACACCGCGCCCGACAAACCATAGATGGAGTTGTTGGCGATGCGCACGGCGTCATCCTCATCCTTGTAGGTGATGATGGAGAGCACTGGCCCGAAGATTTCTTCCTGCTCGATGGTGCAGCCCGGCTTGACGCGACCGAAGATGGTCGGCTGCACGTAATAGCCCTTGCTGAAGCCGGCCGGTGCGTCGGCGCCGCCACAGAGGAGTTCGGCGCCTTCTGCGATGCCTTTGCGGATGTAGTCGGTGACGCTCTCGCGCTGCGCGGCGGAAATCACCGGGCCTAAGCGGCTAGTTTCAGCGAACGGATCACCCAGGGTGAGCTTGCGCACGGCTTCGACGGCGAGCTTGGCCGCTTCGTCATAGCGCGATTCGGAGACCAGCATGCGGGTGTGCGCGGTGCAGGTCTGGCCTGAGTTGAGGAAGCAGGAATTCACTTCACCTTTCACCGCCGTGGCGAGATCGGCGTCGTCAAGAATGATGGAGGCAGATTTGCCACCGAGTTCCAGCGCGACGCGCTTGATGTTGACGGCGGCCATTTCGCTGATGCGCTTGCCGGCACTGGTCGAGCCGGTGAAGGACACCATATCCACATCGGGATGCACCACCATCGCTTCGCCCACCACCACGCCGGGGCCGGTGACCAGGTTGAAGACGCCCGCCGGCAGGCCGGCTTCATGGATCACATCGGCCAGCATGAAGGCGTTGAGCGGCGCGACATCAGAGGGCTTCAACACCACGGTGCAGCCGGCAGCGATGGCGGCGGCGACCTTGGCGGCGATCTGGTGTAGCGGGTAGTTCCACGGCGTGATGCAGGCGACGACGCCGATGGCCTCGCGCAGCACCAGCGAGTGACCGACTTTTTCCTCGAAGGAGAAAGTGGCCAACAGCTTGCTGTAATAGCCGAAAATGGCGATGGGTGAGCCGGTCTGCACCATGGCCGCCATCTTCAGCGGCATGCCGACTTCGCCGGCGATGGTGCGCGCGAAATCGTCCATGCGCGCTTTCATGCCGTCCTGAATCTTCTTGAGCACAGCAGCGCGTTCGGCGGCGGGTGTGACGGACCAGGTGTCAAAAGCACGCCGCGCGGCGGCCACGGCGGCATTCACGTCGTTGCCGTCGCCCTTGGGCACGCGACCCATCACCTCTTCGGTGGAAGCGCTGATGACGTCAGTGGTCTTGCTGCCGGAAGGGGTGACCCAGCGACCGTCGATATACAGTTTGTCTCGGATATCCATATCAGGCTCTCGCTCTAGCGTAGGGGGTAAAACAAGCATTTTAACAGGCTCGGGCAGGCTCATCGCCAGGATGCTAATCTAGCGCCCTCGTCGGTTATCTCGTATTTGGGAGCAGTCATGAGTCAAGCGCATTACACGGTCGACGGCCAGGTGGCCGTGATCACCCTCGACAACCCGCCGGTGAATGGCTTGGGCCACGCCCTGCGCAGCGGCATCGTGCAAGGGCTGGATGCCGCTCAGGCCGATGTGAACATCCAGGCCATCGTACTGATCGGCTCGCCCAAGGCTTTCTCGGGCGGCGCGGATATTCGCGAATTCAACACGCCCAAGGCCACCGCCGAACCCATGCTGCGCACGGTGATTCGTGCGCTGGAGGATTGCGTCAAGCCCGTCATCGCGGCCATCGGCGGCGTGGCCATGGGTGGCGGCTTGGAGCTGGCACTGGGCTGCCATTACCGCGTCGCCGCGCCCGGCGCGCAGATCGCGCTGCCGGAAGTGAATCTGGGCATCCTGCCCGGCGCCGGCGGCACGCAGCGCTTGCCGCGCCTGTTGGGTGTGGAAGCGGCGCTTAATATGATCGTCTCCGGCAAAACGATACCTTCAGAGCAATTCAAGGGCACGCCGCTGCTGGATGAATTGGTGGAAGGCGATTTGCTCGCGGGTGCGCTGGCCTACGCGCGCAAAGTGGTCGCGGAGAAGCTGCCGCTCAAGCGGGTGCGCGACATGAAGCTGGTGTATCCCAACGCCGAAGCTTTCTTCCAGTTCTCGCGCAACACCGTGGGGGCGATGGCCAAAAATCTGCCCGCGCCACTGAAATGCGTGGATGCGGTGGAAGCGGCGGTGATGAAATCTTTCGACGAAGGCCTCGCCGTCGAACGCGAGTGCTTCGTCTATCTGGTCGGCACACCGGAATCAAGAGCCCTGCGCCACGCCTTCTTCGGCGAACGCACCGCCTCGAAAATCGCCGACGTGCCGGACGACACGCCCAAGCGCAAGGTTGAGCGTGTCGCCATCATCGGTGCCGGCACCATGGGCGGCGGCATCGCCATGAATTTTCTCAGTGCCGGCATGCCGGTGACGCTGCTGGAAACCAAACAGGAAGCGCTGGACAAGGGTGTGGCCACCCTGCGCAAGAATTACGACGGCCAGCTCAAGAAAGGCAAGCTGACGCAGGAGAAACTCGACAAGCTGCTCTCGCAACTCAAGCCCACGCTGTCCTACGACGACATCAAAGATGCTGATCTGATTATTGAAGCGGTGTTCGAAGACATCGGCGTCAAGGAGCAGGTCTTCAAGAAGCTCGACGAAGTCGCCAAGCCCGGCGCCATCCTCGCCAGCAATACCTCCACGCTGGATATCAACAAGATTGCGGCTTTCACGAAACGACCGCAGGACGTGATCGGCCTGCATTTCTTCAGCCCGGCGAATGTCATGAAGCTGCTCGAAGTGGTGCGCGGCGCCGCGACGGGCAAGGACGTGCTGGCCACGGTGATGCAGGTCGCCAAGAAGATCAAGAAAACCGCCGTGGTCTCCGGCGTGTGTGACGGCTTCATCGGCAACCGCATGATCGAGCAGTATCTGCGCCAGGCTTTATTTCTGCTGGACGAAGGCGCGTCGCCGCAGCAGGTCGACGCCGCCCTGGAAAAGTTCGGTTTCGCCATGGGGCCGTTCCGCATGTCTGATCTCGCTGGCAACGACATAGGCTGGGCCATACGCAAACGTCGCTATGCCGAGCAGCCCGACATCCTCTATTCGCGTGTGGCGGATCGACTCTGCGAGCAGGGCCGCTTCGGCCAGAAGACCGGCGCCGGCTGGTATCGCTACGAGGTTAACAATAGCGGCCGAGATGCGCTGCCCGACACTGCGGTCGATGAACTCATCGCCAATTACCGCAAAGAGATCGGCATCACGCCGCGCAAGATCAGCAACAATGAAATTGTTGAACGCTGCGTCTACGCGCTGGTGAATGAAGGCGCGCGCATTCTCGAAGAAGGCATCGCTCAGCGCGCTTCCGACATCGACATGGTGTACCTCACCGGCTACGGCTTCCCGCTGTATCGCGGCGGACCGATGTTGTATGCGGATATCGTCGGCCTTTACAACGTGGTGCGTGCCGCCCACAAGTTCGCCGCCAACTCGCATGGCGACGCCGCTTTCTGGCAACCCGCGCCCCTGCTGGCAAAGTTGGCGGGCGAAGGCAAGACGTTTAATTGAAGAAAATGCTTCGGGAGCTAACGCCATGACTGATGCCGTAATCGTTTCCACCGCCCGTACCGCACTCGCCAAGTCCTGGCGCGGCAGTTTCAATATGACGCACGGCGCCACACTGGGCGGGCACGTCGTGGCCGCCGCTGTCGAACGCGCCGGCGTTGATCCGGCCGAGATTGAAGATGTGTTGATGGGCTGCGCCACGCCGGAAGGCGCGACAGGCTTCAATATCGCGCGGCAGATCGCGCTGCGTGCGGGCTTGCCGGTGACCACCTCGGGCGTTACGGTAAACCGCTTCTGCTCGTCTGGCCTGCAAACCATTGCTATGGCGGCGCAGCGTGTGATCGTGGACAAAGTGCCGATGTTGGTGGCGGGCGGGGTCGAATCCATTTCCTGCGTGCAGCAGGAAATGAACACTCACATGCTCACCGAAGTCTGGCTCAAGGAACACAAGCCGGAAATTTATTGGAGCATGTTGCAAACGGCGGAAGAAGTCGCCAAGCGCTATGGCATTCCGCGCGACAAGCAGGACGAATACGGCGCGCGCAGCCAGCAGCGCGCCGCAGCGGCACAAGCCGCCGGCAAGTTCAATGACGAGATCGTGCCCATCACGGTGACTGCCGGCATTGCCGACAAAGCCAGCGGCCAGCTCTACAGCAAGGAAGTGACCGTCAGCGCCGATGAAGGCATACGCGCCGATACCACCTATGAGGCCGTCGCGAAAATAAAGTCTGCCACGCCGGGTGGCGTGATTGCCGCCGGCAACGCCAGCCAGTTTTCCGATGGCGCTTCGGCTTGCGTGGTGATGAATGCCAAGCTCGCCGAGCAGCGCAACCTCAAGCCGCTGGGCATTTTTCGAGGCTTTGCCGTCGCCGGCTGCGAGCCGGATGTCATGGGCATAGGCCCGGTGTTCGCCATTCCGCGCCTCTTGGAGCGCACCGGCCTGAAGATGGAAGACATCGGCTTGTGGGAACTCAACGAAGCCTTCGCCGTGCAGGTGATCTACTGTCGCGACAAGCTGGGCATACCGGATGAATGCCTCAACGTGAACGGCGGCGCCATCGCTGTGGGTCATCCTTATGGTGTCACCGGCTCGCGTCTTGTCGGTCATGCGCTTATAGAAGGCAAGCGGCGCGGCGTGAAGTATGTGGTGGTGACGATGTGCATAGGTGGTGGCATGGGCGCAGCGGGGTTGTTTGAAGTGGTGTGAGGTAGCGTGTGCAGTGTGTTAGGTAAGAGGCGGTATGCGGCAAGTTGTTGCAGGGATGGCAGGTCAAAAAAATGCAGGCTGGTTTTCTATTCTTTTTAAAGAGGGGGAGTTAGAAATGAACCTAGTTGAGCGCGTCAAAAATATCTGCATCACGCCGAAAACCGAGTGGCCGGTCATCGCCGCCGAGACCACGCCGACGGCGGGTTTGATCACCGGTTATGTTGCGCCCTTGGCGGCGATTGCCGCCGTCTCCGGTTTTATCGGTGGCTCGATCATCGGCTATAGCGTGCCTTTCCTGGGCCATTTCCGCATGCCCGTGCTGAATGGGCTGAGCATGGCAATTTTTCACTTCGTCATGGCCATCGTCGCCGTATTCCTTATCTCATTCATCATCAATGCGCTGGCGCCTAGTTTTGGTGGGGAAAAGAGCAAGGAACAGTCGCTGAAGGTGGCGGTGTATGCCTTCACGCCGGGCTGGATCGCCGGTGTGTTCAATATCATCCCGGCGCTGGGTTTGCTGGCCGTGCTGGGCTCTCTGTATGGGCTCTATCTGCTCTACCTGGGCCTGCCGCGCCTGATGAAATGCCCGGAGGACAAAGCCATCGGCTACACCGCCGTGGTGGTGATCTGCGCCATCGTGCTGTCGGTGGTGATCGGTGCGGCGGCTGCGGCCATGGGCGGCATAGGCATGATGGGCGCGGGCGCCATGAGCGGCGCTAGTAGTCATGCCAACGTGGCTTTCGACAAGGACAGCCCGATGGGCAAGCTCGACGACTTCGGCAAGAAGATGGAGGAGAGCAACAAGAAAATGGAAGCCGCGCGCAAGAGCGGAGACACGAATGCGCAGATGCAAGCCTCGATGGAAGCCTTGGGTACCGTGATGGGTGGCGGCAAGCGCGTTGAGCCGCTGGGCATAGACCAACTCAAACCCTTTGTGCCGGAGACTTTCGCCGGACTGCCAAAGAAGTCCAGCAATGCGGAAAAGAACGGCATGTCTGGTTTGATGGTGTCCACGGCGCAGGCGACCTATGGCGACGACAGCAAGCACGTGAGCCTGGAGGTTTCCGACACGGGCAGCATGAGTGGCTTGATGGGTCTGGCCGGTTGGGTGGGCGTGCAGGGTGAAAAAGACAATGACAGTTATTCGGAAAAAACCCAAAAGGTGAATGGTCGCCTGATGCACGAGAAGCTTTCCAAGACCCGCGGCGCCAACGAATTCGCTGTGGTGCTGGGCGATCGTTTCATTGTTTCCGCCAAAGGCAATGTCGATCTCGATACGCTGAAAAGCGCCGTCGCCAGCGTGGACCTCGCCAAGCTCGAGGCGATGAAAGATGTGGGCGTGCAGAAGTAATTGCTACGCTGGCGTTTCGACTACGCGCAGAGCGTGATGACAGACCGTAATCGCCAGGTACTGCTAGCCGCCCGCCCGCAGGGCTGGCTGCGCGAGAGCGATTTTCGGATTATCGAGTCGCCCGTGCCGAGCATCGGTGAGGGGCAGGTGTTGGTGCGCAACCACTGGCTTTCGCTCGATCCTTACATGCGTGGCCGCATGTCTGAGGCGAAGTCCTATGCGCAGCCGCTGGAGATCGGCGACGTGATGATAGGCGGCACGGCGGGCGAGGTGATGGCGTCACGTCACGCGGACTACAAGGTGGGCGACAAGGTGGTGGGCGTGCTCGGCTGGCAGCTTTACGCTGTGAGCGATGGCACGGCCTTGCGCAAGGTCGACGACTCGCTCGTGCCGCTCTCGGCCTCCCTCGGTGTGCTGGGTATGCCGGGCGTCACGGCCTGGATCGGCCTGAACGATTTTTGCAGCCCCAAGCCCGGCGAAACGGTGGTGGTGACGGCGGCTGCCGGCGCGGTGGGCAGCGTGGTTGGGCAGCTCGCCAAGTTGCGCGGTTGCCGCGTGGTGGGCGTGGCCGGCGGGCCGGAGAAGTGCCGCTACGTGGTTGAGGAGTTGGGCTTCGATGCTTGCGTCGACTACAAGGCTGGGCGTCTGGCAGTTGATATCCAGGCCGCCGCACCTCGGGGCATAGACTGTCTTTTCGAGAATGTCGGCGGCGAAATTTTCGACACGCTGCTGTTGCGCATGAACGCTTTTTCACGCATCGCGCTGTGTGGTCTGGTGTCGGAATACAACGCCACCCAGCCCTATGCCATGAAGAACGTGCGCTCGCTGCTGGTGAATCGCATTCGACTACAGGGCTTTATCGTTTCCGAGCACATGGCGCGTTGGCCGCAGGCGCTACAGGAGCTCACCGCCGGCGTTGCTGCCGGCAAGATCAAGTACCGCGAAACCATTGCACCTGGCCTGGAAGCCGCGCCCCGCGCGCTGATCGGGCTGTTCGAGGGCGAAAACCTGGGCAAGCAGTTGGTGAAGCTCGTCGTATCGTAGGGTGGGCAGATTTGCTGCCCACCCTACACATCTATACAAGGGGCAGTTGACCCGCATCAGCCGAGGCGCCAGAGGCGCAGTGCTATAATTTCGCAGGCAATTCTGGCGTCCCTTCGGCGTCCATCCTCCATGCAGCTTTTCGCACTTGGTTTGAACCATCACACCGCGCCGCTCGCCGTACGCGAGCAATTGGCGTTTGATCCGCTGCGGCTGCCCCAGGCCCTGGCCGAACTGGTGCGTGCCAAACCCGTGCAGGAAGCGGCGATCTTGTCGACCTGCAATCGCACCGAGCTGTATTGCGCGTCCGAAGCACCGGAGAGCGCCGCCGCCTGGCTGGCGGAATACCACCACCTCTCGCTTGGCAAGATCGCGCCTTACCTCTACACCCTGCCGGCGGGTGATGCCGTGCGCCATATGTTCCGCGTCGCCAGTGGCCTGGATTCCATGGTGCTGGGCGAGCCGCAAATACTTGGTCAGATGAAGCAGGCGGCGCGCGTAGCGGAAGCGGCTGGCACGCTGGGCACGTTGCTCAACAAGCTGTTCCAGAAAACCTTCGCTGTGGCGAAAGAGGTGCGCTCCACCACCGCCATAGGCGCGAACATCGTTTCCATGGCCGCTGCTTCGGTGCATCTCGCCGGCCGCGTCTTCGAGAACATCACCGACCAGAAAGTGCTGTTCATCGGCGCCGGTGAAATGGTCGAGTTGTGTGCCGCGCACTTCGCCGGCGCGAATCCGAAAAAAATTACCGTGGCCAACCGTACGCTGGAGCGAGGCTTGGCGCTTGCATCTAAATTCGGCGGCGATGCCATTGGTCTGGATGAGGTCGCTGACCGATTGCGCGAATATGATGTCGTGGTTTCCTGTACGGCAAGCCCCTTGCCGGTCATTGGCTTGGGCGTGGCCGAGCGGGCGGTCAAGGCGCGCCGTCATCGCCCCATGGTGATGATTGATCTTGCCGTGCCGCGCGATATCGAAGCGGAGGTCGGTAAACTCGATGACGTGTTCCTCTATACGCTGGACGATCTCGGCGTCATCGTCGAATCGGGCCTGGAATCGCGCGAGCAGGCCGTGGTCGACGCCGAAGCCATCATCGATACGCGTGTCGACAATTTTCTGCACTGGCTGGAATCGCGCGAAGTGGTCCCGACCATCCGTGCCTTGCGTGACGCCGCCGAACGTGCGCGCCGCCACGAGGTAGAACACGCCTTGAAGCTGCTCGCCAAGGGCGAAGATCCGCAGCGCGTGCTGGAAGCGATGTCGCACGGCCTCACCAACAAACTGCTACACGGCCCTACCGCCACCTTGAACCAGGCCGAGGGCGCCAGCCGCGCCGAGCTGGCCGAACTCATCGCCCGCATCTACCACTTAGGTTAGCTAAAAATACCGAATGCGCGAATCAGCGCGGATAGCTTCTTTATCCGCTGCGATTCGCGTCATCCTCGGCTGACGACGATATTTATGAAAAAAAGCATCAGCGACAAACTCGAACATCTGTCCAACCGCCTTGTCGAGCTGGATGCGCTGCTGGGCAGCGAGAACGCCACCAAGGACATGGATGTCTATCGCAAGCTGACGCGTGAGCATGCCGAAATCGGCCCCGTTGTCGCGCTCTATGCCGCTTATTGCAAAGCCCAGGACGACATGCAGTCCGCACAAACCATGCTGGGCGATGCGGAAATGAAGGCCTTGGCCGAAACAGAAATCAAAGCCTGCCGCGACGAAATGGAGCAACTCGAAGTTGCCATGCAGAAAGCACTCTTGCCGACGGACCCCAACGACGAACGCAACATCTTTCTGGAAATCCGCGCGGGCACCGGCGGCGACGAGTCCGCACTGTTCGCTGGCGACTTGTTGCGTATGTACACCCGCTATGCCGAGCGGCAGCGTTGGCAGGTCGAGGTGATTTCGCAGAGTCCGTCAGACCTGGGCGGCTACCGCGAAGTCATTTTGCGTATCGTCGGGCGCGGCGCTTACTCCAAGCTCAAGTTCGAGTCCGGCGGCCATCGTGTGCAGCGCGTACCTGCCACTGAAACGCAAGGGCGCATCCACACCTCGGCCTGCACGGTGGCGGTGTTGCCCGAGGCCGATGAACTTGCCGAGGTAGTGATCAATCCATCGGAACTGCGCATCGACACCTTCCGCGCCAGCGGCGCCGGCGGCCAGCACATCAACAAGACCGATTCGGCAGTGCGCATCACGCACATTCCCACCGGCATCGTCGTCGAATGCCAGGACGACCGCTCGCAGCACAAGAACAAGGCGCAGGCGCTCTCCGTGCTTGTCGCGCGTATCGCCGACAAGCAGACGCGCGAGCAACAGGCCTCGATCGCCTCGACGCGCAAATCACTCATAGGCAGCGGCGACCGCTCCGAGCGCGTCCGTACCTACAACTTCCCGCAGGGCCGCATCACCGACCATCGCATCAATCTCACCCTCTACAAGATCGACCAGATCATGGATGGGGAACTCGATGAACTCATCGGGGCGCTGTCTTCCGAGCATCAGGCCGAGCTGCTGGCGGCACTGAGCGGGGAGTAAAGGCGAAAAGCCGTAGGGTGGGCAGCTTTGCTGCCCACGCGGGAGATGACAGAAACGAAGAACCCGTGGGCAGCAAAGCTGCCCACCCTACGAGCTGCGGTTTTTGGGTTTAAACCATGACAACCATAGCCACCCTGCTGAATGAAGCGCGTGCCGTGATTCCACTGCGCGAGGTGCGGCTGTTGTTGCAGCATGTGCTGGCATTGGGCCATGCCGAGCTGGCGGCGCATCCTGAACGCGTGGTTGCGGCGGAGCAGGCGACGCATCTACGCGCGTTGGTGACCCGGCGCGAGGCCGGCCAGCCTATCGCCTATCTCATCGGCGAATGCGAGTTTTATGGCCGCAAATTTCGTGTTACGCCGGACGTATTGATTCCGCGTCCCGAGACGGAGTTACTGGTCGATATCGCCATTGAGAAGCTGAGGGCGCGCGCCTGCCGTGTGCTTGATTTGGGGACGGGCAGCGGTTGTCTGGCAGTCAGCATCGCCAAGGAATTGCCGCAGGCGCAGCTCGCCGCGATCGATGCATCGCCCGCCGCGCTCGCCGTGGCGCAGGACAACGCGGCTCGGCAGGGCGTGGCGCTGCGTTTATTGCAGAGCGACTGGTATGGTGCGCTGTCTGATGAATACTTCGATCTCATCGTCGCCAACCCGCCTTATATCGCCGAAGCTGACACGCACCTCGCGCAGGGCGATCTGCGCTTCGAGCCGCGCGGGGCGCTGGCCTCGGGGCCGTCTGGCCTGGACGCGTTGCGCATTATCGTGGCACAGGCGCCACAGCATCTCGCCGCAGGCGGATGGCTATACGTTGAGCACGGCTACGATCAGGCGCAGGCGGTGGAGGCGTTGTTGAAACAGGCGGGCTTGGTCGATATCGAGCATCGCGCCGACCTCGCCGGTATTCCGCGCGTGGCCGGCGCCCGCTTGTCTCGCAACAAAGTGTTGACCCGCATTCTTCCGTCTGTATAATGCGCGGCTCTCGTTGCTTGGCAACAAACGTTCTTTAACAACAAAACAGCCGATAGGTGTGGGTATTTGGTGGTTACGGCGGCGATCATTTTGGGTTTAGGCCTGGGGTGGTCGCGAGTAAAAATTGA
>JAYUNL010000084.1:0-5802 GCA_043761745.1 Rhodocyclaceae bacterium | reverse complement strand
AGCCCCTGCACTCAACTCCGCTTTGGTCCGTGCCATGCCACCGTCCTCGTTGTTTCGGTACGCGCAGTTTGGCATAAAAATTACTAACCGAACAGTATTTGGACCTGACCCCGATTTGCGACTTTGGCACATACGTCTTCGCGTCCGTGAAGTGCGGGGAACCTGATTTGGTCATGCCGAAAGTCCGTCTCATTAAAGTGGATCCCACCCTACGGTACGCGAGATAATGCCCAGTAAATCAACCTCGCCACAAACATCACCCAGTAAGGAGAACCCATGAACGCCAATCGCAAAGTTACCCTGTATCACGCTCCCAACTCCCGTTCCACCGGCACCTGGATGTTGCTGGAAGAGCTAGGTGCCGATTACGAATTGAGGGTGCTCAACATGAAGGCGGGCGAGACGCGCCAGCCGGCTTATCTCGCCGTCAACCCCATGGGCAAGGTGCCGGCGATTTTGCACAACGGCACGCTCATCACCGAGCAAGTAGCCATCGTTCTTTATCTTGCCGATCTCTATCCGGAGGCGGGTCTGGCGCCGGCCATCGGCGACGCGCTGCGCGGGCCCTATTTACGCTGGACGGTTTTTTACGCCTCCTGCTTCGAGCCGGCCATCACCGATCGCGCGCTGAAGCGCGAACCGCCGCAGCCTTCGATGGCGTCCTATGGTGATTTCGACACCATGATGAAAACGCTGACCGATCAGCTCGGGCGCGGCCCGTATTTACTCGGCGAGAAATTCAGTGCGGCGGATGTGCTGTGGGGCACGGCGCTGACCTGGATCGTGAAGTTCGGACTGATCGAGGCGACGCCGGCGATCCAGGCTTACATAGACCGCGCCAACGTGCGTCCGGCGGCGGTAAAGGTAAGAACGAAAGATGCCGAGCTGGCCGCCGCGCAGGGGTGACGCAGCGACCATTCAGTGACAACTCAGCGAGAACTCAGTGACAACTCAGTGACAATTATTGCGCTGCGCTCGCTTGCTTCACGAAAGTATCGAGCAAGGCGCGTGTCTGGTCAGCCGGTGTGCAGCCGCCGTGGCCGGTGCAGATAATTTTCACATCGACTCCCCCAAGCAGTTTGGGCAGTTGCGCGATGGAACGCCGCACCGCAGCCATATCTTCGGTCACGATGTCGGGCGGAAAACTCAGCACACCGTCTTCGTAGTTAAAGGCATCTCCTGCGAACAGCACGCCGCGAAAGACATAGGCATAGGAGCCGGCGGTGTGTCCGGCAAGTGGAATCGCCAGCACGCGTTCGCGGCCGCCTGAAACGGGAATTTCAATACGGCCTTCCAGTGCGTCGGTAATTTTCACCGGCTTCACGCCAAATACCTTGCGCAGTATTTTTGGCACCGGCCGTTTGTTTTCGCTCTCGCCGCGCATGGCGGCCGCTTCGAGCGCGCTGGCATAGATCTTCGCCTGCGGTAGCAGCACCGCACCGGCGATGTGATCGGAATGACCATGGGTGATAAAGGCGGCTTGGACCTCGTCGCGTTTGCTGCTGGCGGCTGAAAGCAAGGCATCGAGCGCGGGGCCGCGACTATCCAGCCCAGCGTCGAAGAGTATCGCGCCGTCATCGGTTTTTACCGCGTAGTAATCCACCACCACGTTGCGCAAGCGAAAGACGCGATCAGCACCGGCGACGGCCTCGGGCGGGTCGAACTTGCTGGCCATGGGCCGCACCACCAGCACCACTGCGATGACCAGCAGCGCCGCCAGCGCGACCAGGGTCAATAAAATTATTCTTGCGCGTCCCATGTTGCCCCCTGAAACAGTCTGAGGAGGCCACTCTATCATGTAGGGTGGGCAGCAAAGCTGCCCACCCTACGAGACTAGGCGGCGGTTTCAGGTGGCTGCAAGGCCATGGAGCGGCCCGAGATGCGGAAGGCGTCGGAGAAACACATGCCTTCTTCCGCACCTTGCGCTTTGAGCGTGGGGAAAATCGCTTCGACCATTTTCACCGAGCCGCAAGCGTAGATCTCATTGCCGGCCAGGCTGGGGAAATCTTGCAAGATGGCTTCGTGCACCAGCCCCGTGCGGCCTTGCCAATGGTCGTCGGGTTGCGGCTCGGAGAGCACCGGGATGAAGTGAAAGGTGGCATGCTCGCGCTGCCATTGCTCGGGCAGTTTGGGCAGGTATAAATCTTCTGGCCTACGCACGCCCCAGTACAAATGTATCGGCCGCTTGATGCCGCGATGGAAAGCATCTTCGACCATGCTTTTCACCGGTGCGAAGCCGGTTGCGCCTGCCACGAAAATAATTGGGCGGTTCGATTCGCGTAACACGAAATCACCCAGCGGCGCTTCGAAACGGATGGCGTCGCCCACCTGCATGCGCTCAAAGACCTCAGTCGTGAAGCGTCCGCCGGCTACCAGGCGTATCTGCAATTCGATCTTGTCACCTTCGTGCGGCGCGTTGGCAAAAGAGAAGGCGCGGCGCTGGCCGTCGTCGAGCAGGATGTTGATGTACTGTCCGGCGGTAAAGGCGATGCGCTCGCCGCCCGGCAATGCGATGACCATGCGCATGACATCGTGCGTGAGTTTCTCCAGCACCTGGACATGGCCAAGATATTCTCGCGTCAGCGTCTTGGCGAGGGCGATTTCTGGCTCGTATTCGATCTCGATATCGGACAACGGCGTGGCGCAGCACATCAGCACTTTGCCTTGCGCGCGCTCGGCTGCGCTCAAGGCGCTGGGCTGATACGCGCCGGCATCCACGTCGCCGTTCAGCACGGCGCATTTGCACAGTCCGCAGCCGCCGTTGCGGCATTCGTAGGGCAGGTTGATGCCACCGCGCAAGCCGGCGTCGAGTATGGTTTCGCCAAAACGCGCAGTCACCGTCTTGTTATCCGGATGCACAGAGAGCGAGAGTTCGGCGGCGGCACCTTTGCGCAGCCGCGGCGGCAGCCAGGGCGCGAGAAACAGCAGCAATGTGCCGCCAGCCAGCAGCGCCCACAGGCGCTCCATCGGCCAGGCGTAGATCAGCGGATAAATCGGCAGCAGGAACCAGTCGAAATCGAGCTGGCCGACTTCTGTTGATAAATCGGCGGGCGCCTGACTCACCACCGCCTTTACCAAAGCCAGTACGAGCATGGTGAGCGTGAGTGCGATAGCAATCACGCGCGGCGGATTGGTGGTGGCGCGCGGTACACGCTGCACATGGATCCACATCAGCAGCAGCACGATCAGCGGCGCGCCGATATGGATGAAGGCGAAGAGTGTGAACAGACGGTCATTCACCGCGCCTTCAAAAATGAAATTGCGGATCAGCGTGCCACGGAATAGCGGCAGCCAGTCCAGCAGTTCGGCGGTGGCGACGGTGATGAATTGCGCCAATCTGTCCCATGGCAGCATGAAGCCGTTGACGCCCGAGATGTACACCAGCCAGATCAGCATGACCCCTGTTACCCAGGAGAACCAGCGGAAGCCGCGATAGCGATCAAAGGCGAAGTGGCGCACCATATGCAGCAGCATGGTGAGCACCATGCCGTCGGAGGCGTAGCGGTGAACGCTGCGCATGATGCCGCCGGCCCACCATTGCTTGTGCGTGATGGCTTGGACGGAATCGTAAGCGTCCTTCACGCCGGTATCGGTGAAGATGTAAAGATACAAGCCGCTGATGGCCACCAGCCAGAAGAGGAAGAAAGTGATGGCGCCGAGGTGATAGAGCGGATTCAGCTTGTCGCCGAAGGCGAGGTTGAACAGCGCCTCGACGCGCATGAAAGTCCACTGCAATAGTTTGTGTAGGCGCTTCAACATGTCAATGATCTCGCTGGCCTATGAACTATAGGCCAGCGATATTTGGCCTTACATGATTTCAATCAAGGATGCCGGCTTTCATGATGTAGACAATCACTCTGCTTCGGCAGTATTTCAAATTCAAACATCGGTTCTTCATCGATTCCACTGTGAATTTTCACTCACTCCGGCAGAATCCAGTTTTACAAATTGATTGACCGAGCCATGAAAGACACAGCGCTGTACGAACACCTTCTTGGAGTGAAGACGCCGTGGTCGGTCAAGGCGGTGGATCTTTCTCTGGCAGATCAGCGTATCGTGGTGGAGCTTGTTCTCAGACGAGGCCAAGTGTGGGCGGACCCCACAGATGCCACCAAGCGAGCCCATATCAACGGCTGGACCGAGCGGGAATGGCGGCATCTTGACACCTGCCAATTCGAGACCCTCATCAAAGCTCGTGTCCCTCAACTCAAATACGCCGACGGCACTGTTGAAGAGCTGGTCGTTCCCTGGGCTGAACGCTACAGCCGGGTCACCACCTTGATGACGGGCTTTATTATCAAGCTGCTTGAAGTCTGTCCGACCACCCAAGGGGTGTGCAATCTCACGCGCCTGTCCTGGCGCACAGTTAACGCCATCATGGTCAGCGCCGTGGAGCGCGGCATGCTCAAACGCACCGAAGAGACAATCTCCTATTTGGGCATCGACGAGAAGAGTTCCCAGAAGGGACACAGCTACGTCACCATCCTGACCGACATTGACCGCTCGCGCGTGCTCGATTTGATTCCTGAGAGAAAACTCGAAGCTGCCAAAACGCTGTTTGAAACCCTGACACCAACCCAGCGTGCCTCGGTCAAAGCGGTGGCCATGGATATGTGGCCGGCCTTTATGAGTGCGGCCAAAACGTGCATGCCCCAAGCCGACATCGTGCATGACAAGTTTCATGTCTCCAAGTACCTCGGTGAGGCGGTCGATACGGTGCGAAAGCAAGAGCACCGCAGCTTGTCCCAAGCGGGCACATCGCCATTGACGGGCAGCAAATGGGCGTGGCTCAAGAAGTATCCCGATGGGCGCAGTGCTGAGGCGGTCTCGTTTCGGGCCTTGAACCAGCTCAACCTCAAGACCAGCAGGGCGTGGACCATCAAGGAGAACTTCACTCAGTTCTGGATCTACAGCTACAAGGGTTCTGCCAAACGCTTCTTTGATGCCTGGTCCAACAATGCGATGCGTAGCCGACTGGAGCCCGTCAAAAAGGTGATCAAGATGCTGCGCCGCCACGAGACCGGTTTGCTCAACTTCAGCCAGCACAGAATCAGCAATGCCTGTGCTGAAGGATTCAACAGCGCTATCCAACTCATCAAGGCCAACGCCCGTGGGTTTCGCAACTTTACCAACTACCGGGCAAGGATTCTGTTTCATTGCGGTAAGTTGGATTTGGGTTGGGCGTGAGGAAAGAATCACAGTGAATTTAACGAAGAACCAAAAAATGAAGCAGTCATACGAGATTTGGGATGTTGTGCCAGGACGATCAGTTTTTGCTTCGGTCGAAGGACTTATTGATGACTGGGAAGGCTTTCGATTATTGTTACGTGACTATGAAGGAGATCGTATGTTTAGGATTACCTTCCCCGCATTTGTCGCATATCAAAATCGTGATGAAAGTGATCTCCACGGTGAGACAGTTCGTTCCGATGGATTAGGCCGAGGGTGTTTTTATCGCGTTAAAAATTCTGAATTCGTAGCGCGATTCAAAATGGATTCCTTGAGAGATAGTTATGTTTTGGAGCATTTTGCGATAGTTACTGACTCAGATTGCGTTGACGTTCTTGCTACTGAGGAGCCCATCTTCGTATATCTTTAAACTTTCTTTTTCGTTGCCCTCGTCAGCATATGTTCGCGCACTCTGATAAGAGGAAATTGACCGTTCCCATATGCCAAAGTCGCGAGTTTCATTTTTGCAAGCAAACCAAGCTCCAAATAGCCTGCCAAAAGGCTTTCAAAGCCTTAAAACAGCCAATTTTAGATATAAAAAAGGTCTGTAGCCCAATAGAATCGGGCGAAAGC
>JAYUNL010000083.1:0-3673 GCA_043761745.1 Rhodocyclaceae bacterium | reverse complement strand
CTCGTGGCGATTTACGTTGACGGCATCATTGTTGCCCGGCATCACGTCATCGCTGCCATTGGCGTCGACCCTATCGGTACCAAATACATGCTCGGTCTCGTCAGCGGTTCCAGCGAAAACGCCAAGGTGGTCAAAGACCTGCTCGGCTCCCTGGCTGAGCGCGGGGTGGATTTGAACGTCGCCCGCCTGTGGGTGATCGATGGCTCGAAGGCGCTGCGCTCTGCAATCGACCAACTTTGCGGCGACGCCGCGCACGTTCAACGCTGCCGGATTCACAAGATTCGCAATGTCACCGAGCGCCTGCCCAAGGCAAAGGCCTACCAGACCCGCTGGGTAATGACGCAGGCGCTCAAAGGCGATGCTGATGCCGGCATCCAGAAGCTCAAAGCGCACGCCAAACATCTCAAGGCTCAGCATCCGGATGCCGCCGCCAGCCTGCTTGAAGGGCTGGAGGAGTTGTTCACGATCAACCGGCTTGGAGTCGTCGGCGAGTTGGCGCGCTGCCTGGCGACGACCAACATCATCGAGTCTCCGAATTCCGTTGTCCGACGTGTCAGCGGTCGCGTCACCCGCTATCGGGATGCGCAGATGGCGTTGCGATGGGTTGCCGCCGGATTCCTGGAGGCCGAGACGGCGTTTCGCAAGCTGCGTGCTCACAAGCATATCGCGGCACTCATTCGTGTGATGCGGCCCGTTCCCGCTCAACTGAAAAAGGCCGCATAATGATTCCTGCCACCGGCTTAACCTTCAACTGCGAGCGGGACATCGTCGGCATTCCGCTCCGCCGGCTATCACCCGAAGGAGCGTGTTCTCGGCATCAAGATCGGCGAGCAGGCCAAGGCTTATCCCTTCGTCGAACTGGGCAAGACGAACGGCGAGGTGTACGACCGGATCGGCAACACCACGCTGACCATCCGTTTCGATCGCAACGCGTCACGCGCCACGGCTCACACGGCAGACGGGCAGCAACTTCCGGCCGTGGTCGGCTACTGGTTCGCCTGGTACGCCTTCAACCCGAAGACGGCGATCTTTCGTGTTGGCGAATATCATCCTCCGGAACGCAGACCCTGAATATCACTGTAGCCGATGCGCTTGCAAATGTTTCGGGGCAATCCGCGATCATCGCCGGGCTGATGGCGGCCTCCCCCTGGATGTCGCCAAGGTACCTTTATACGAGACTTAACGCTAGCTCGATTGGAGCGCGCTGTAAGAATTGCGGAAAATATTAGGCTAATAGACAGGTGGGCATGGTGCTCACCCACGACGCAATCATAAGGAGACCTACCATGGTTATGACAAGACTCAAGAAGTCCAGCACGGTCTTCGCCCTTCTCTTAGCGCTCGGCGGCGGCCTCACCGCAGGGGCGGCCCTAGCCGATGTACCTTCGAAACCTGCCGACCTCAGGGTAATGGACACTAACAAAGACGGAAAAGTGTCGAAGGAAGAATACCTGGCCTTCATGGGCAAGTTATTCGACCAGGCCGCTGGGGCGAAAGGTTATTGCACATTCGAAGAAATCGACCATGCGTTCAGAAGCATGCCGCAAAAATACTGGGTCCCCGCATACTGACACCTATCAGATTCGGTCCGCACCGCTTCTTTCGCCGGTATTCCATGCTGCGGAGGAAGCGGCCCTTTTTTGCCAGTTGACCGGGAAATTGCCATACGCGCTTGGACGGCCATTTCGTCGACGTTGCACGAGACGCGTGAGTTTTCCTGTCGTGTGGCAGTCGCGCCATCGAGGTTATTCATTAGCCCCTGGGAAGAGGTTATGAGATCGATTTGTCAGTTTGTCGCCGCGTTGCTGCTCGGTATCTGTTCTTTGACGGCTCATGCGGATTTAGAGGAAGGTCAGGCGGCGCCAAGGCTGGACACGGTACTTATCGACGGCAAGATCCTCACTTCCCGCCAGACTGAAGGCAAGGTGGTAGTGCAGCTCTTCTGGGCGACCTGGTGCCCAATCTGCGCAAGCGAGTTGCCGGGATTCCAGAAACTCCATGACACCTACAAGTCGCGCGGTCTGGAGATCATTGCGGTATCGCTCGACCGGAACCCGGGCGAAGTGACCGAATTCTTGCGCGCCAACGGCTACACGTTTCCCGTCGCGATGCGCTCCGACGACCTCCGCCAGGGCTATGGCCGCATTGTGGGTACGCCGACCCTTTACCTTATCGATCGCAAGGGCACGGTGCGTCTTAAGCATCTTGGCCATATGACTTACGACGAGCTGAAAGAGCAGGTCAAGGCATTGCTGTAATGCGGTTATGCGCGCAGGTAAGGCAAGAATCCGGGCGATTCGATGACAATTCGAGGCCGAAAACTTGCGTTTTCGCCCTCATTTGAAACTTGGTACGTTGCTGATACAGACATCTACTACCGATCGCGCTACATTGGGGAAGCGTGAAACTCTTTACTGCCGCGGCGATGCAGCGGGGACCGCGCTTTCGCGATCCCCGCCGCGGGTGGCGCATAGTGCCCCTTAGTACGGGGACACCCAGGGCAATGACGTCAAGTAGATCGAGGTGCTAGGCGCGACCTTCTTCTCCATCACCTGCCTGCTGTAGGTCGCCGCGGGCGCGTCCGGCGTGCCGCTGGCTTCAGTATAGAAGTCGCCCCGCCACGTGCCTGCCGCCGCGGTCAGACCGCTCGGCGCGACTTTCTTCTCCATTACCTCCCTGCTGTATGTTGCCGCAGGGGCATCCGGCGTGCCGCCGGATTCGGTATAGAAGTCGCCCCGCCAGGTGCCAGTATCGTGAGCGAAGGCAGCGGGGACCGCTGTGCCGAGTGCGACCGCGGAGGTTATAAGAACAAGCCGTACTTTGGTATTGAAAGACATGATTGGATCTCCTATTTAAGTCATAAGGTTTGCAATGTCGACCAAACGCCTTGAAACTCGTTTGGCTCCCACTACGTTTGCGTTCGTAGTGACTGTTAGTCAGGCGATGACCGAAAATATTACAGCTCGCGTGCGCGAAGCATCATTTTCGCAATGTCATCGAGAACATTGCGGTCCGGACTTGGTTCGCCGCGCCCCGATCCGCGCGGGTAAGCCATTACGGATTCACGAGGTTGAATGTAAATTGAATTCATTCTTGCACCTTGTAACCAAATCCTTCTATGAAACGAATAGCAAGAGAGGGCTGACTAAACGCGGGCGAGGACCCGCGGAGGGATTTGCTGGTTCGTAGCCTGCATACTGCGTGGTATATGCTAACGCGTGCCTACTCCTACTCCTACTCCCATCGCCTCTCGCTCTAGCGCCCCATGGTAGTCCACACGAAAGCCGCGCAGCAACCGCGCTTCTTAAGAAGGCATAGATATGGCGAATCCAGCGAAGGCCCCGATCCAGATCAAACCGCATGAACTCGAGGCGCATCGCGCGTCGCTGTTCAAGTTCGCGATGCTGCAACTGCGCAACGAGGCACAGGCCGAAGATGTGGTGCAAGAAACCCTTCTCGCCGCGATGCAGGGAGCCGATCGGTTTGCCGGCAAATCGTCGGTTCGTACCTGGTTGATCGGAATTCTCAAGTTCAAGATCATCGACCAAATCCGCCAGTCTTCGCGCGAACGTCCGTCAGATAGCGAAAATGAAGACGATGCGCGTAACGATTTCGACGCGCTGTTTGACGAGGACGGGCGACATGTCGAAAAGCCATCCGATTGGGGGAATCC
>JAYUNL010000082.1:0-59953 GCA_043761745.1 Rhodocyclaceae bacterium | reverse complement strand
GAATCGCCCACCGGCTGCACGAAGCAATTGATCAAGGTGGCTTGCAAATCGGTGCCGGCGGCGGAATTGATGCGGCCAGCGGGCACGAAGCCGTTCTCTTGCGCTTCGAGGAATTGCTTTTCCCAATAAACCTGCTTGTCTTCGGCTTCGACTGCGGCGAGCGCGCGCGCCACGCGGCGGCGTACGTCGGTGACATTTTGTTCGTTGCCTTTGGCGTATTTTTCCAGCAAGACTTCGCTGGAGATTTCCTGCTCTGCGGGGGGTGTTTCGACTACTCGGAGTGTTGTCTCGCTTTGGTTAGAGAGAGTGGCGCTCATCTAGTTTTCTCCGTGGTGATTTTGTCCTGACCGGCGACAAGAATACGCTTTCCAAATCGCCAAGTGAACAGGTTTTCTAACTTTTATTTGTTGCTTTAAAACAATGTGATAAGAAAATGTCTTGTGTTTTCAACTACAAAGAACCACTAGATATAGTGTGCCGCACCGCACACTAGGATAGGCGCGGTTTTTCGGGCTATTTTCGGTCCAGACAGGCGCCTTGTCCTTGTTGGGTGCATGGACTTTTAAGGCCGATTTCGCTGGCGACAACAGGAATCGTGTACTTCAAACGTTGCCAAGGACAACCGTAGTAATGTTGGCGCTCGTCCAGGCGTCTTTTTTGAGGGTTTAGGCGTTCAGGAGTTCGGTGACGTGTCGCGCGATCATCCATTCTTCGTTGGTGGGCATGACCAGCACTTCCACTGCGCTATCCAGCTTGCTGATGCGCGGCGCATGCTCGTTGTTGGCGGCGGTGTCGAGCTTTACGCCCAGCCATGCGGCCTGTTGGCAGATGCGCTCGCGTATTGGCGCGGCATGCTCGCCGATACCGGCGGTGAAAACCAGCACATCCAGCCCGCCCAGGGCGGCGGCGAGCGAGCCCAGTTCGCGCGAGACACGATAGCAAAACAACGCTATCGCTTCCCGTGCGGTCGGTGCTTCGCTCGCCAGGAGGGTGCGCATGTCTTGTGAAATGCCGGAAACACCGAGTAGGCCGGACTCTTGGTAAAGCAGCCTGGAGACCTGAGCAGCGTCCATGTGATGGAACTCCATCAGGTGCAGTAGCACGCCCGGATCTATGCTGCCGCAACGCGTACCCATCATGAGGCCGTCTAGTGCCGTGAAACCCATGGTAGTGGCGACGCTCTTGCGATGTCGCAATGCGCACATCGACGCACCGTTGCCAAGATGGGCCACCACGACGCGGCCGTCCGCTTTGGCGCCTAAATAAGCCGGCAGGGATTCAGCGATGTATTCATAAGACAGGCCATGAAACCCATAGCGCTTGATGCCCTGTTTGGAGAGCGTGCGCGGCAGGGCGAAGGCGCGCGCCACGGCCGGCTGGGTTTGATGAAAGGCGGTGTCGAAGCAGGCGATCTGCGCCGCGCCCGGCAGCAAGGCGCGCAAGGTGCGGATGCCGGCGACGTTGTGCGGTTGGTGCAGCGGTGCGAGTTGGGCTAAGCCGGCTAGCGCGTCTATCACCGCATCATCCACGATGAGCGGCACGGCATAACGTTCCGCGCCATGCACCACGCGATGGCCTACCGCCGCGATATCCCAGCCGGCATTGTGTTCGCGCAGCCATTGCAGTAGGAAGTCCAGCGTGCGGTGATGTTGTTCGTTCGCGGGCAACGCGACGAGGTCATCAAGTCGCACATCGGCGAGCACCGTGCCCGCCGCGTCGTGGGCGCGCAGGCGTGGCTCGGCGCCGATGCCGTCCAGTTCGCCGCGTAAAACGGGCTCGGCACTGAGCGTCACTTCCCATTCGAACAGCGCGAACTTGATGCTCGATGAGCCAGCGTTGATGACGAGGATGGTGCGTATCATAGGTTCTTCAACTGTTTGCGCTTGGCATGTGCCATGAGCAGCGCGATGGCACAAGAGGCGGCGCGCGCTTCGGCGGTGTCGGCGCGGCTGGTCAGCACGATGGGTACGCGCGCGCCAACCACTACGCCGGCCAAGAGGGCGTCAGCCAAATATTCGAGTTGCTTGGCGAGCATGTTACCGGATTCAATGTCCGGTACCACGAGGATGTCGGCGCGGCCGGCCACCGCCGACAGGATGCCTTTGGTCTTGGCGGCGACGATGGAGACGGCGTTGTCGAAGGCCAGCGGGCCGTCGAGCACGCCGCCAGTGATCTGGCCCCGTTCGGCCATTTTGCACAGGGCCGCCGCGTCGGTGGTCGCGCGCATTTTCGACGTCACGGTTTCCACCGCAGCGAGTATCGCCACCTTGGGCTCGACCACGCCCAGGATCAGCGCCAGGTCGATGGCGTTCTGCACGATGTCCACCTTGTCGTCCAGCGTCGGTTCGATGGTGATGGCGGCATCGGTGATCAGCAGCGGCTTGGGGTAGGTCGGCACGTCGGCGACGAAGACATGGCTGATGCGGCGCGCGGTGCGCAGGCCCGTTTCGGCCGCGACCACTTCGCACATCAGTTCGTCGGTGTGGAGCGAGCCCTTCATCAGCGCCTCAGCGCGCCCGGCGCGCACTAGCGCTACGGCCTGCGCGGCCGCCGCATGGCTGTGCGGCACGTCGATGATCTCCATGTTGCCGAGATGAAACCCCTGTTGCTCGGCGATGGCACGGATTTTCTCTGCAGGGCCGATCAGGATGGGGACGATGAGACCGGCCTCGGTGGCCGTCACCACGCCTTCCAGCGAAGCGGCGTCGCAAGGATGTGCCACTGCCATTGGAATCGCTTCCAGCCCCTTGGTGCGGGCCAGCAGGTGCTGGTAGCGCGCTTCGCGGTCGAGGAGGGTGACTTCGGGCAGTTCGACACGCGGACGTTTTACTTTTTCGGTGGGCGCCAGCACTTCGGCTGTGCCACGGATCACAGTTCGCCCCTCTTGGTTGGTGCATACGCAGTCGAAGAGGATGTGATGGTTGTGGTCGAATTTTCGCGTCGCTGTTAGCTTGACGGTGATGGTGTCGCCCAGGCCCACCGGGTGCGAGAAGTGCAAAGTCTGGTCAATGTAGAGGGTGCCTGGCCCCGGGAATTGCGTGCCGAGTACCGTGGAGATTAGCGCGCCACCCCACATGCCGTGGGCGATCACCTCACGGAACATGCTGCTCTTGGCATACTCCGGATCGACATGCGCGGGATTGACGTCGCCGGACATGATAGCGAAAAGCTGGATGTCCTTCGGTTGCAGTGTACGCGTCAGGCTGGCGGAATCACCTACCTGGATTTCGTCGTAGGTTTTGTTTTCGATATATTCCAGTGCATTCATGTCGATATTCGCATCCAATAATCGATCGATAGTAGCTTAAGTCGGAAAAGTTGCAACGGCGTTGCGCAAAATCAAAATCCCGCGTTGTCGCTTTTCAGGCAAAAAAGGGGGGTGATCTACGCCAACTTAACCCCAAAAGCTTGCCTATTGCGTTTACCTCAAAATACACTGCCGCATGCACGATGATCGTACCGATGAAATGCTGATGCTCGCCTACCGCGCCGGTGATGCGCGGGCATTCGAAGCGCTGTATGGTCGCTGGCGCGGCAAGCTGTACCGCTACTTGTTGCGCCAGTGCGGTAGCGCGGCCTATGCCGAGGAACTCTACCAGGACATCTGGCTCAAAATTATCGGCGCGCGTGCGGGCTACGAAGTGACGGCGAAGTTTTCGACCTGGCTGTTTCGCATCGCGCACAATCGGCTGATTGACCACTATCGTCGTCATGCCGGTGATGCCGCTGCGACTTATGAAAGTGGTGGCGATATCGATAGCGATGAGGAAAGCGACCCTGCCGCCACCTTGATAGGTCCCCGCGCTGAGCAGCCCGAAATTTTGCTGGAGCGCAAGGCGCTGGCCGAACAGTTGGTGCGCCATATTGACGCCCTCCCGGCCGCTCAGCGCGAGACATTTATTCTGAGTGAAGAAGGTGAGATGACACTTGAAGAAATCGCCGCCGCCACCGGTGTCAATCGCGAGACGGCGAAGAGTCGCCTGCGCTACGCCGTTGCGAAACTGCGTCAGCAACTGAAAGAACTGAGATGAGCGATCAGCCGGGCAACGAGACCAACGCCGCGCTTTCGCGCCTCTACCGCGAAGCCGCCAGTGCCGAGCCGTCGCCGGCACTCGATCGCGCCATACTCGATGCGGCAGCAGCGGCTGTTGCCAGCAAGCCCGTGCGCAGATCGGCCTCGTGGCGACGTTGGCGCGCGCCGGTGGCCGCCTTTGCGACCATTGTGTTGACTATCAGCCTGAGTTTCATGGTGCGCTACGAACAGGAGCGCGACGAAGCAACGGTCACCAGCGCGCGGACGCGTGCCGACAACGGCGCGGTGGATCAAGTGAAGGAAAGGCGTGCTGCGCCGGCGCCGGCTCCACGCGCGGTGGTTAAGTCCCTGTCGCCACCGGCGCCGAGCTCCAGCGCTTTCGAGTCCAAGAAGGAAGTTGCTGCCGAGCCGCCGCCCAAGGGTAGGCTCGAGTCTTCGGACAATGCGCCGGCATTGCGCGCGGCACCGCCTGGCGTTTCCCCAATGGCTCCCAAAAGTATTATGCTTCGCGGCTCGCCGGTGGCCACGCCGGCCTCGGGTGAGCTTGAAAGCCCGCGCATGCGCAGCCGCGAAGATGCGCGCGATGCGCTGCAGGCACCATCCGAAAATGCTGCGCGTGATGCAGATGTAGCGTCGGCTGCGGAAGCATGGCTGGCGCGTATACGTGAGCTTAAGAGGCAGGGAAAAGAACAAGAGGCCAAGGCCGCATTGGCTGATTTCAAGCGAGCCTACCCGGATTTGAGATTGCCGCCCGATTTTCAGTAATGGGCGTTCCAGCGTGAGGGGGAGTAGCGTTTTGAGTCAGGACGAGCAAGAAATTCGCCAGTTGATAGAGACCTGGATGGAGTCCATGCGGCTCGGCTACACCAAGCGCGCCCTCAGCGTGATTGCTGACGACACGGCGTTTTTTTTGCCCGGCCACGCTCGCTTGGCGAAGGCCGATTTTGAAGCAGCGAGCATCACGATGCCCACCTTCATCCGCGAGGTCGATTCCCAAGTCGAGGAGGTCAAAATTTATGGTGACGTGGCCTATTGCGTCAACCGACTCACCGTCATCACCATCCCTCGCAAGGGTGGCGATACCCTTACCCGCCAGGGCTATGCCCTCACTATTCTCGAAAAACGCCAGGGTGCCTGGAAGATCGTGCGCGACGCCAATACGCTGAGCGCCGTTGATACCTAAGCGCCTTGGCGCTGTATGACGTCGCGTCAAAACCTGATTTTCACGCAGCCCCGCGGTTCAGCGCATTTAACCCCATTTCGAATCTTCCCTCGTTTGTATGAGCGCAAGTTCATTATTCGAGGAGAAGATCATGCTTAAAATTATTTCGTTGTGGGCTTTGCTATTGCTCACTGGCTGCGCGTCGGTGGCGCAAGCAGGGCGGCTGGTGGATGTGCAGGTTGTCAGTCGCGCTAGCGGCCAGCGCTTGCAGACCTATCGGCATCAGGGCCGCTTGTATGTGGTGGGCACGCCGGGTGAGCGCTATGCGGTGGAGATTGTGAATCGCGACGGCGGGCGTGTGCTGACGGTGCTAGCCGTCGATGGCGTGAACGCCGTCAGCGGTGAGACGGCAGCCCTGTCGCAATCCGGCTACGTGCTGGATGGCGGGGGGTCGGCAGAGTTGCGTGGCTGGCGTAAGAGCATGGACGAGGTGGCGGCTTTTTACTTCACGGCCCTGCCGGATTCCTATGCGGCGCGTACCGGCAGGCCGGACAACGTGGGTGTGATCGGCGTCGCCGTTTTTCCTGAGCGCGAAGATATCGTCCGTCGCGACGAGCCGCGCATCGCAGGTAAAATCACGTCTGAAGCCGTACATGGCGCGGCCATCCGGGTACTGCCGGCGCCAGACTCACGCGCGGCCAAGCAGGCGTCGCCGACGCCCGCGTCACGCCCGGCCACCACCGATGCGCTCGGCGCGGCTGGCGCGCCGCTGACGGAGAATCAAGCGGCCAAGCGCGAACGCCTCGGCACCGGGCACGGCGAACGCCTGAACGATCCCACGCGCTACACGGCGTTCCAACGCGCCAGCGGCACGCCGGCCGAGGTAGTGACGATTTACTATGACTCGCGCGAGAATCTCTTGGCACGCGGCATCATTCCACGACCATCGCACTATGCGTATCCGCAGCCCCAACCGCAACCATTTCCAGGTAGCTTTGTGCCGGATCCGAGCTAGGGCGTATTCTCATTCATTTTATCGGTGCGAACGGGTGTTTTCGGCCTCAGGGCAAGGCGCGGATCGCGCCGTGGGGCCATTTCCCCACAAGCGAGCCGCAACGCGGCTATGGGGCCGAAAACACCCGTTCCCTCTGGGTTGCTTCCCAATGCGCCGGCTGCGGCGTTGCACTCCTAGTTAAGGGAGCGGCCATTAACGTCCGAGTTTGGCAACTGAGGCGCCTTGCATCCGACGCATTGGGAAACAACGCATCCGACAAAATGAATGAGAACACGCCCTAGGCCGGAGAGAGCGAAAATATTTCGTAATCGGGATATTGCTCGAGAGCGGCGCCCGTGACGTAGATGAGATGTTCTTCGCCCAGTTGAAAGGGTAGGCGCTTGCCCGGCCACAGCGTGCCCGTTCGCGCGAGCACGGCGGCTTTGCCGTCGAGCGAAGGTACATGCGGTAGCACGATCGCTTTCGCCTGTTCTGCATCGCCGGCGGCGTTGCCCTGCAAGGTGAATCTCGTCGCGATGGCCGCCGCCGCGTACTTCTGCAAGCCGAGGTCCACGCGGTTATGTTCTCGGCTGACCAGCCGGCGCACCATGCAGATGTAAACCGTGCCTCGCGTGGGAGGAGATAAGCCTATCAACGCGCCGGCGGCGATGTCGCCGGCATCGCCGCTGACGTATTGCAAGGCGAAGCCCGTTGGACTTTCATTAGCGATGGACCATTCGCTGATTTCCGGCGAGACTTCGGCGGCGACCATCACGTTATCGGTTTGCCGACGGTTGAAATAACGGCCGGTCATGAAAGACCAGATGTCGTCAAAACCGGCCACGAGATCGATGCGCGGGCGGAAGTGCTGTCGTGAAAATCGACGTTGCGGCGGCACGCTCCAAAGCTTCTGCAGGCTGCGCAGCATAGCCAGATACTGAGGGCGCCTGGCAACCGACGGCAGGTCCAGCTTGGAGGGCGGTATGCCGTGCTCGAGCCCCTCGATCTGCTCGCGCAGTTTGCTGATCAAGAGGGTGCAGTCCAGGAGCAAATCGCCGCTGGCCGGATTGCTGCTGCCCCATTTGCGCAGCGTGGCATGTTCGTCGTCATCTTGTTGCCGGACTAGAAAACAGCCTGCGGGAATGTCATGGCGCCCTGTGGATCCCGGCCCATCGACCAACTTGGCGTGCTTGGCATGACGCTCGATGTAGAAGCTCACGCGTTCCAACTCTTGTTGGGTGAGACGCGCCGGCTCGGCGAAAGTCATGAGCAGCGCCTTGATATAGAGCTGCTCCGGCGAGTCTGACACGCCGACAGGGACTGTTTTCGCATAGCCGCTCTTACGGGCGATCTGATAGAGCTGGTGCAAGTTCTTCCAGGCCGATCGCGAACCGGGCGTATAGGCGCGAAATGCCAGCAACAGGCGCCGTTTTTCCAGTTCCATTGCCTGCACCAGCGCCGGTCTCAGTATGGGCGAAAGACCGAAGCCCAGCCATTTTCCCGAAAGTCTTGCTACCGTCTGAATGTAGGCGCGCGCATGCCGTTTGAGCAGGTCGTTGCCAAGGACAATGCCACGCTGCAAATCCGCAGAAAGGGGATAGCGGGCCCGGATCAAGTTGGCCTCAAAGGCGCTGACAACGTTGTGACTGGCATCCAGTAGCCGATCCAGCATTTTGAGCCGGGCATGGGTGTTCACCACGCCACGGATTCGGTAAAGTTGTTTCTTCAGCAAGCGCGCCGCCTGCTCCGGCTCAGCCGGCAGGGCCGTCAGCCAAGTCGATAGTTCGTCAGGATGCGGGGCGGCGGTAAAGCTCACGCCGGGCGGCAGCAGGGAGAATAGTACAAACACTAGAGACTCTTGTTCAGTGGAGTTGGATCAACGAGAAATGCACAGGCGGACGCACATTAATCAGCGACTAAAGTGAGCGCGAAAACATCACAGGACGCGCACTGTTCTATCGGTTTGGAAACTTGTAGGGTGACCTGATGGCCATCTTCGGGCGCGCGTATGCGCGCGCCGGGCATTAGCGCATCGCGCGGCGCGATCAGGGCAGGCGCGCTATCCTGATCCGGCAAGCGCGGCAGCATAATGACTTGCATCGTTTGCGGTCGCGGCAGGGCAGGCTCCTTGGAGCCCTGATCGAGAACGGTAACGGTGGTCGCTTTCGCCACCGCCGCCAGCTTCTGTAAACCCAGCTCCAGACTTTGTAGATCGTTGCTCACGACGCGGCGCATGAGGCAAATATGCACGGTGCTCTCGTCGCGCGGCCGCAGGCCCACCACTTCGCCCACGCGCACCGGGCCGGCTTTGCCACCGATGTATTGGACGGCGAATCCGCCTGGGCTTTCGTTGCCAATGGCCCACTCGCTCAGTTCCAGCGCCAGGGCGTTTTGGCTTGCTTCGGCCGTGCGGCGCCGAAATGCCACGCCTGACAGGAAAGTAATCAGCGCGTCAAAACCGACCACGATGTCGACGCGCGGCTTGAAGTGTTGCCGGCTATGACGCCGCACCGGTGGCGCGCCCCACAAGCGTTGCAGACTACGCAGTAGCACCACATATTGCGGCTCGCTGGCCGCTGGTGGCAGACCGAGGCGGTCCGGTTCGATGCGCCTTTCCAGTCCGGTCAGTTGGCCTAGCAGTTTGGTTTGCAAGCGGGTACAGCGCAGAATCAGATCGCCCGCTTCGATGGGCAGCCGGGCAGCGCGCACCAACGATCTGCCGGCGCGGGCTTCGCGGGGTTTAATCAGGAAACAGGCGTCGGCTTCCAGTTCTTCCGGACGGTTGACGTCGGCTTCGAGCAACTCGGCGAATTGCCAATGGCGCTCGACGTAGTGGCGCACGCGCTCCAGCTCACCCGGCGCCAGCTTGGTCGGCTCGGCGAAAGCCAGCAGCAGCGTATTGAGATAGATTTGTTCCGGTGTGGCATCAATGCCCGGCGGCGCGCTGGTGGCGAAGCCGCCATTGCGGGCAACGCGGTAGAGCCGGTGCAGTTCGGCCCAGGCCGAGTTCGAGCCGCGCGCATAGACGCGATAGGCGAGTTCGAGTCGTTGCGCCTGAAACTGCATGGCACGCACGGTTGCCAAGAGCAAAGGCTTGGCGAAGCCTATGCCTATCCACTTGCTGGCGATTTCATCGGCGACATCGGAATAGTATTGCGCCAGGGTGCGCAGCAGGGCGTTGATGTCGAGAAAGTCCTGCTGCACTTCGGGCGCCATGGGCAGCGCGCAGCGCGCCAGATCTTTTCCGGCTTCGCGCAGCAGGCGTTCGGCGGGCCCGACCGCCGGCTCGAGCAGCTTGAGTCGGGTGCGAATATTGGAAGCGCTATGCAAGCGCCGCAGCTCTTTGACCAGAATCTGCGCGGCAATACCCGGGTATTCGTAAGGCAGCGTGGCCAGCCAGACCTGGAAGTGCTCAGGGTCTTTTTCTGACACGGTGCTGTCATCGGGCAGCAGGGCTTGCGGCATCATGCAGTTTCTCCTAGGGCCTATTCGTAGTCATTTTATCGGATACGTTGCTATGCCTTACGTCGGATAACAGGTGCCGAATTTTGGCAAATCGGGACGGGCAGCGGCATGGCCCGCTCACGGAGCCTTGTAGCCATGCCCCTAACTTTCAATGTGCGGGAACAGTACCCCGCCTCATGAAAGTCAGCCCCTTTCAAACGCCCGCCCCCTTCGCCACCCCTCGCCCCCCTCGCGGGGGGTCCTGATTGGCTCGCACGCTCGATATCACACGGCGCTCCGATGGCTGTATTTCACGCTAACTAGGCCAAAATCGGGTGAAGTATGTCACGGACAGCAAGCTCTGTGCCAAGGTCGTGACGCGTTCTAACATTGACACATGTCAAACATCGCTGACCAAATGATCTTATCTTAGAGCGCTCTTGGCACATCTTCTCATTCTTGCCCGGCCATGGGACGAGCGAAATGTTACGAAAAGACTGTGACCCGGCGGCCGTCGTTGCCCGCTGGAACGGCGATGCGGCGAATCTGCTGCAGATACTGCACGAGGTGCAGGACGCCTGCGGCTACATTCCGTCCGCGATGATCGATCAGCTCGCGAAGCTGCTGGGTGTGCCGCGCGTGCGCATCGAGGCGACGGCGAGCTTTTATCATTTCTTCCATGCCGAGTCGCACGGCGAATACGAAATCCTTTTTTCCGACAACATCATCGACCAGTTGCAGGGCAAGGCCGAGTTGATGCAATACCTGTGCGAGCGGCTGTGGGTGGAGCCGCGCAAGCTGTCGGAGGACGGCCTGGTGTGGGTGGGCGAGACCTCGGATATCGGCATGGCCGATCAAGGCCCGGCGGCGCTGGTGAATGGCATGGTCTTGCCGGCGCTCTCCCTTAGCCGCATCGATCTCATCGCCGATCTTATTCGTGCGAAGAGACCGTTGTCGGAGTGGCCTGCCATGCTTTTCGAGGTCGCGGACAACGTGCGGCGCGCCGGGCCGCTGCTGGGCGAGGGCTTTACGCCGGGCGCCGGCCTGCGTGCGTTGGTGGCGCTCGGCGAGGTCGCTACGCTGACTGAAATCGATACCGCCAATCTGCGCGGTCGAGGCGGTGCGGGCTTCAAGACCGCCGTGAAGTGGGCGAGTTGTCGCCGCGCTCAGGGCGAAGCGCACTACGTCGTCTGCAATGCCGATGAAGGCGAGCCGGGCACTTTCAAAGATCGCGTGTTGCTGCACAGCCATGCCGATCTTGTTTTCGAAGGCATGACGGTTTGCGCGCGGGTAATCGGCGCGAAGGAGGGTTATCTTTACCTGCGCGGCGAATACAAATACCTGCTGCCCGAGCTGCGCGCGGTGCTGGCGGCGCGGCGTGCGGCCAGCCTGCTCGGTCGCGACATACTCGGTGTGGCCGACTTCGAATTCGACATCCACATCCATCTCGGCGCTGGCGCCTACATCTGCGGCGAAGAATCCGCGCTGATCGAATCGCTGGAAGGCAAGCCGGGAAAACCGCGCAACCGGCCGCCCTTCCCGGACACCTGCGGTTATCGCAATCAGCCGACGGTGGTGAATAACGTCGAGACCTTTGCCTGTGCAGCGCGCATTGCCGAGCGCGGCGGCGCCTGGTTCGCCAGTCTGGGCACGCCGCAATCGACGGGCAGTAAGCTGATTTCCGTCGCCGGCGATTGCGCGCGGCCGGGCATTTACGAATATGCCTTTGGCGTCAGCGTGCGCCAGGTGCTGGAAGATTGCGGCGCGACCGACCCGCATGCGGTGCAGATCAGCGGGCCGTCTGGCACTTGCATTTCCTGGCAGGAGTTTGATCGCAAGATCGCCTTCGAGGACTTGGCGACCGCCGGCGCTTTCATGGTGTTCTCGCGCAGCCGAGATATGTTCGAAGTGGCGCGCAATTTCGCCCACTTCTTCGCGCATGAGAGTTGCGGCTTCTGCACGCCTTGCCGCGTTGGCACCTCGCTGCTCAAGAACACCATGGACAAACTCGCCGCTGGCAAGGGTTCGCCCTACGACATGGCGGAGATGAAACGCATCATGCATATCCAGCTCGCCATGTCGCATTGCGGCCTGGGCCACACGGCGGCCAATCCGGTGGTGCAGACCATGGAAAAATTTCCGGAAGCTTATGAGAAGCGGCTGAAGAAACTCCACTTCGAGCCGGCCTTCGATCTCGACGGCGCATTGTCGACTGCCCGCCTCATCACCGGCCGCGACGACGAATGGGCGCATTTGGCAAATGATTGATTGCACCGCCAAGGACGCTAAGGACGCAAAGGAAAAACGAAGGATTTTCGAATTCCTTTGCGTCCTTGGCGGTAAGGCTTTTTTATGACTGACAACGCATTTACCCTCGACGGCAAGCGCATTCCTTTCGAGGAAGGGCAGACGATCATCGAAGCGGCTGCGGCGGCGGGTGTTTATATTCCGCATCTTTGCCATCATCCCGAGTTCAAGCCGCATGGTTCCTGCAAATTGTGCACGGTGGACATCGGCGGGCGGCTGGGCGCGGCTTGCACCAATCGCGCGGCGGCGGGTATGGTGGTGGCGTGCGAAACCGAGGCACTCAACGCGGATCGCCTGGCGCTGACGCAAATGCTCTTCGTGGAAGGCAATCATTTCTGCCCCTCTTGCGAGAAGAGCGGCAACTGCCAGTTGCAGGCGGTGGGCTACCATCTGGGCATGATGAGCCCGCACTTCCCGCATTTCTACCCGGCGCGCGATCTCGACGCCTCGCATCCCGATGTGTTGCTGGAACGCAACCGCTGCATCCTTTGCGAGCTGTGCGTGCGGGCGAGTCGCGACGTCGATGGCAAGAACGTGTTCGGCATAGGCGGGCGCGGCATCAAGGTGCGGCTCATCGTAAACTCGCCCAGCGGGCGCTTGGGCGATTCAGCGCTCGCCGTGACGGATCGCGCTGTCGCAGTCTGCCCCACCGGTGCGCTGATACCCAAGAGCCATAGTTTCAGTGTGCCCATAGGCCAGCGGCTCTACGACCATCACGACATCAAAGAAGTGCCGCAGGCGGGTTTGAAAAGGCCTGATCGTGGCTGACAAAAAACTCAGGGTGGCCACTTGCTCGCTGGCGGGCTGCTTCGGCTGCCATATGTCCTTGCTCGATATCGATGAGCGATTTTTTGATTTGGTGGAACTGATCGAGTTCGATCGCTCGCCGTTCACCGACATCAAACACTGCGGCCCCTGCGATATCGGCATCGTCGAAGGCGGCGTCTGCAATGCCGAGAACGTGCATGTGCTCAAGGAGTTCCGGCAGAGCTGCAAAATCTTGATTGCCATCGGCGCCTGCGCCATTACCGGCGGCATCCCCGCTATGCGAAACAACGTCGATTTGTGGGATTGTTTCCAGGAGGTTTATCACTACGGCATCGGCTTGAAAAACGGCCAGATACCCAACGACCCAGAGCTGCCGCTACCCTTCGACAAGGTGCATCCCATCAACGAAGTGGTGCGCGTCGACTATTTCCTGCCCGGCTGCCCGCCGCCCGCCGATGCCATCTGGAAATTCATCACCGACCTGGCCGCCGGCCGCGAGCCCAAGCTCGATTACGACATGTTGCACTATGACTAATGATGCACCGTCAAGGACGCAAAGTACGCCAAGGAATTCAAAAAAGGTTTTCGCTTTTCCTTGGCGTCCTTGGCGTCCTTGGCGGTGAAATTATCTTATGACCTTTCAACTCGAAACTGCTACCCATCCAGAAAACCTCCGCCGTGTGGTGATCGAGCCTGTGTCGCGTGTGGAGGGGCATGGCAAGGTGACCATCCTGCTCGATGCGGACAACCGTGTGCATCAGGTGCGGCTGCATATTGTCGAGTTTCGCGGCTTCGAGAAATTCATCCAGGGACATCCCTATTGGGAGGTGCCGGTGCTGGTGCAGCGGCTCTGCGGCATTTGTCCGGTGTCGCATCATCTTGCTGCCTCCAAGGCGTTGGACATTATTGTCGGCGCGAAGCAGATTACGCCCACGGCGGAGAAGCTGCGGCGTCTCATGCATCTGGGCCAGATATTGCAATCGCATGCGCTGCATTTCTTTCACCTCTCTTCGCCCGATCTGCTGTTCGGCTTTGGTTCGGATATGGCCCAGCGCAACATCGTCGGGGTTGCTGCCGCTCAGCCCGAGGTGGCGAAGAAGGGCGTGCTGTTGCGCAAGTACGGGCAGGAAGTGATCCGCCTCACCGCCGGCAAGCGCGTGCATGGCACGGGCTCGGTGCCCGGCGGCGTGAACAAGAACCTCACACGCGAGGAGCGGGTGGGGTTGCTGGCCGAGATCGACACCATCATCGGCTGGAGTGGCGATGCGGTGGATATCATCAAGAAACTCTTCGTGGCGAACACCCAGAGCTACGAAGCCTTCGGCTATTTCCGCTCGAATTTTCTCGGTCTGGTCGACGCCGAAGGTGCGCTCGATTTCTACCACGGCGGCCTGCGCGCTATCGAGGCCGACGGCAAGCGCATCTTCGACCATGTGGATTACCAGAATTACTACGAGCATATTCATGAGGAAGTAAAACCGTGGTCGTATATGAAGTTTCCCTTCCTGGTCGACAAGGGTTCGGAAGAAGGCTGGTATCGCGTGGGTCCGCTGGCGCGCGTGGGGCTGTGCGACTTTATCCGCACGCCGCTCGCCGAAGCCGAGCGCGTGGCGTTCAAGGCCTTTGATCAAGGCGGTGCGCTGCACGCGCCGCTGGCCTATCACTGGGCGCGCATGATCGAAATGCTGCACGCGGCCGAAGGCATTAAAGAATTGCTGCTCGATAACGATCTTTCCGGCAACGATCTGGTGGTGCAGGGCGAGCGGGCGATGTGCGGCGTGGGCGTGATCGAAGCGCCGCGCGGCACGCTGATCCACCACTACCGCGTCAATGAAGATGATCAAGTGGTGATGGCCAACCTGATCGTGTCCACCACCAGCAACAACCAGGCGATGAATGAAGCGGTGCGTCGCGTCGCCATGCAATATCTGGACGGGCAACACCTCACGGAGGGCTTGCTGAACCACATCGAAGTCGCCATCCGCGCGTTTGATCCCTGCCTGTCCTGCGCCACGCATGCGCTGGGAAAAATGCCGCTACAGGTCGAGTTGGTGGATGCGGTGGGCAGCGTGATTGATAGGCTGACCAAGGGTGATGGCGATGCCTGAACTTGCGCTGCTAGGCAGCGTGGGCAGCTTGTCTGCCCACGGGCCGAGGCCCGCGTGGGCAGACAAGCTGCCCACCCTACGCAACGATGCAATCGACCCAACGCCATGTCTCTCCTGATCTTCGGCTATGGCAACCCCAGTCGTGGCGATGATGCGCTGGGGCCGGCGTTATTGGAGCGCATCAGCGAATTGCTGGCCACGCATCCGGCTAAAGACGACACGACACTGCTCACCGATTTCCAGTTGCAGCCCGAGCACACGCTGGACCTGGCCGACCGCGACGGCGTGTTGTTTCTCGACGCCAGCGTTTCCTGCGCGGCGCCTTACGCTTTTGCACGACTCACGCCGCAGGCGGAAGTCGGCTACACCACGCATGCCATGCACCCGGCCGCGCTGCTCGCGGTGTATCGGCAAGTCATGGCGAGCGAACCGCCGCCGGCCTGGCTGCTGACCGTGCGCGGCGTCGCTTTTGAATTGGGGGAACCTATCAGCATAGGCGGGCAAGCCAATCTGGATGCGGCTTTCCGTTTTGTTGCGCAGTTTTTGAACGAGCATGTTGTTGGGCAGCTTAGCCATGCATGAACTCTCGCTGGCCGAAGGCGTGCTGCAAATCGTGGTGGCAGAAGCCGCGCGGCAGGGCTTGGCGCGCGTGACCCGCGTGCGGCTGGAAATCGGCGCCCTGGCCGGCGTGGAGCAAGAGGCGCTACGCTTTGCGTTCGACGTCGTGATGGCGGGCAGCATCGCCGACACTGCACAGTTGGAAATGACTGTGGCGCCAGCCAGCGGCCGTTGTCCAGCCTGCAAGCAAATCGTTGCCGTGGCCGAGCGCTACGACGCTTGTCCGAAATGTGGCGCCTATGGCGTAGAGATTACAGAGGGTACGCAGATGCGCGTGCTGGAAATCGAGGCGTTTGTTTAACGTGAAATACCGTTATCGGAGCGCCGTGTGATATCGAGTGTAGCGAGCCAATCAGGAAGCCCCCGCGAGGGGGGCGAGGGGGGCGAAGAGGCGGGCGTTTGAAAGGAGCTAATTCCAATTTCAATTGGACCGTGCCATTTTGTAGGTGCGCCCCGTTGACAATCTCAGGACAGGCGTAAGGCGTAGGATGGGTGGCGGTCGGCGTAGTTTGCCGACTGTAACCCATCATTCGGTACCCAATTGATGGGTTACGCGCCCAAAGTGCCGGGCGCTCCACCCATCCTACAGGTCACTTTTGAAATGGAAATGGAATAACTTTCATGATGCGGGGTGCTGTTCCCGCATCATGAAAGTTAGGTGAGGAGAGCGAGATGTGTACGGTATGTGGCTGCGGTGAAGAAGACACGATGATCGAGCGCGGGGTGCCGCGCAAGATAGCCGGCTTCCGCTATGTGCCGTCCAAGGCCAAAGCGGCTTTAGATGCGCTTGATTTCGGTAGTGGCGCGGCAGGCACCCATGTGGCTGGCGTCTCGCAAAGCCGCCTCGTGCGGATTGAGCGCGACATTCTCTCCAAGAACGATAGCTATGCGGCGGAAAACCGGGTGCGCTTTGCCGCCGAGGGCATCTTCGCTGTCAATCTCATGTCCAGCCCCGGTTCAGGCAAGACAACGCTGCTGGTGAAAAGCATCGAATCCTTAAAGGGCCGATTGCCGCTCGCGGTGATCGAGGGCGACCAGCAAACCAGTCGAGACGCCGAGCGCATCCGCGCCACCGGCGCGCCGGCCTTGCAAGTGAATACCGGCAAGGGCTGCCATCTCGATGCCAGCATGATCGCCCGTGCGCTGGAGCGTTTGCCGTTGGAACAAGGCGCGCTGCTCTTCATCGAGAACGTCGGTAATCTCGTTTGCCCGGCGGAGTTCGATCTGGGCGAGGCGCACAAGGTGGTGATGCTCTCCGTTACCGAGGGCGAGGACAAGCCGCTCAAGTATCCCAACATGTTTGCCGCCGCTGACCTCATGCTGCTGACAAAAACCGATTTGCTGCCGCATGTCGACTTCGACGTGGCGCAATGCATCGCCTATGCGCGCCGCGTGAATCCGGCGATCGAGGTAATACAGGTGTCGGCAAAAACGGGTGGAGGCATGGCGCCGTGGTTAGACTGGCTGGAACGGCAGGCGCGGCGCGGAGTTTAGCGATGCCACTCACCAGCGCAATGCAGTGCACACCGAAAGCTGATGCCGACTGCCGCCGCATCCGCGTGCGCGGCCAGGTGCAGGGCGTAGGTTTTCGCCCTTTCGTTTTTCGCCTGGCGCGGGAATTGCAGCTTACGGGTTGGGTGCGTAACGACAGTGCGGGGGTATTGATCGAGGCGCAAGGCGAGGCGTGCGCGCTCGATACGCTGATACGTCGATTG
Source organism: Rhodocyclaceae bacterium (assembly GCA_043761745.1). GTDB lineage: Bacteria > Pseudomonadota > Gammaproteobacteria > Burkholderiales > Rhodocyclaceae > Desulfobacillus. Next base: position 42,804 of record JAYUNL010000082.1, on the reverse strand, counting down.
AAGTCTGACGCGCCACCGCTGGCGCGCATCGATGCGCTGGAAATCGCCCTTGAGACCCCGGACGCACCGCTGACCAACGCCACCAGTTTCGTCATCGCTGAAAGTCACGGTGGCAAAGCGCAGACCGGTGTAACACCGGACGCCGTTACCTGCCCGGACTGCCTGGCTGAAATGTGCGACCCGGCCGACCGGCGCTGGCGCTATGCCTTCATCAACTGCACGCACTGCGGGCCGCGCTACACGCTGACGCGTGCCCTGCCTTACGACCGGCCGCAAACCAGCATGGCGGCCTTCAGGCAATGTGCCGCCTGCCAGCGTGAATACGACGACCCCGCCGACCGGCGCTTTCACGCCCAGCCCAATGCCTGCCCGGCCTGCGGCCCGCAGCTTAGGCTGCTGAACGAGACTGGCAGCTCACTCGCCGGCGATGCCATTGCCGCCACGCTAGGCCTGCTCGCGCGTGGCAAGATCGTCGCCATCAAAGGCCTGGGCGGTTTTCATCTCGCCTGCGATGCGCGCAACGCCGCAGCGGTGGCGCGGCTGCGCGAGCGCAAGCAGCGCGAAGAAAAACCTTTCGCCGTGATGCTGGCGAATGCCGCATCGGCCCAGGCTTACGTTGATCTGTCGCACGTCGAACGAGCCCTGCTCACCGCGCGCGAACGGCCCATCGTGCTGCTCAAAAAGCGCGCCGCTTGCGATGCGGCACTGCCCGGGCTGGCGCCGGGGCTGGCTTGGCTGGGCGTCATGCTGCCTTACACGCCGCTGCACACGCTGTTGTTTCACGAAGCGGCCGGGCGACCCGCCGACGCCGCCTGGGTGGATGTTCCGCAGCCTTTGGCCTTGGTGATGACCAGCGCCAACCCAGGCGGCGAGCCTATCGTGCGCGATAACGCAGAAGCGCTGGCGCGCTTGGGCGGCATTGCGGACGCCTTTCTGCTGCATGATCGAGACATCGTTACGCGCTGCGACGACTCGGTGCTGCGAGCAATTGGCACGGCGCAGCAGACGCCTCACTTCCAAGCTCATTCCCCCGCACATTTTCAGTCTCATTTTCAAATCATCCGTCGCGCGCGCGGCTACACGCCGCAGGCGATCAAGCTGTCGCGTGCCGGTCCCTCGGTGCTGGCTTTGGGCGGCCATCTCAAGAACACCGTTTGCCTCACTCGCGGCGACGAAGCCTTTGTCTCCCAGCACATTGGCGACCTCGACAACGCGAGCACCTGCGCGGCGCTGGAAGAAACCGCAGCGCGCTTGATGGCGCTGCTGGAAATCGAGCCGCAAATTGTGGTGCACGATCTGCATCCTGATTTCTACAGCACGCGACTTGCAGCACAGCTTGCGCAGACCCGCGGCATACCGACGTTGGCCGTACAGCACCATCACGCCCATATCGCGGCAGTGGCGGCGGAGCATGGTCTGGAGGAACCGCTGCTGGGCCTGGCGTTGGATGGCTTCGGCCTGGGCGAGGAGGGTGGCGTCGCAGGGGGGTTATGGGGCGGCGAGTTGCTTTTGGTCGATGGCGCGCAATGCCAGCGGCTCGCGCACTTTAGGCGAATTGCGCTGCCCGGTGGCGACCGCGCGGCGCGCGAACCTTGGCGTATGGCGGCCTCCGCTTTGCACGCTTTGGGCCGGACTGACGAGATTGAAACCCGCTTCACCCAGGCCGGCGCGCGCACGGTGGCGCACATGCTGCGTAACGGCCTCAACACGCCGCTCACATCGAGCTGCGGGCGCTGGTTCGATGCGGCCGCCGGCCTGCTCGGCGTACGCGACATCACAGCCTACGAAGGCCAGGCCGCCATGCTGCTGGAGGGTCTGGCGGATGGCTACGGCACCGTTGATCCGCTGCCGGGGGCTTATATACTCGCTGGCGGTACGCTCGATCTCTCGCCCCTGATGGCCTATCTGGCCGAAGAGTGCGATATTGCACGTGGCGCGGCGCGCTTCCACGCCACGCTGGCGCAAGCGCTGGCGGCGTGGGTCATTGACGCCGTTAGTCAGACCGGCATCCGCCGCATTGCCCTGGGCGGCGGCTGTTTTTTGAATCGCGTGCTGAGCACCGATCTGCGCGGCCGCTTGATCGCGGCCGGGCTGGCGGTGTTTGAAGCAAGCCAACTCCCGCCCAACGACGGCGGCTTGAGTCTTGGGCAGGCGTGGATTGCTTTGCGTAAGACGCAGTCAGACATAGATTAAAGGAAGCGCGTCATGTGCCTGGCGATACCGGTGAGAGTGGTGGAACTACTAGCCAACGACATGGCGCGCGTCGAGGTGGGTGGCGTGCGCAAAGAGATTTCGTTGGCGCTGGTGGAAGATGTGGCGGTCGACGACTATGTCATCCTGCACGTCGGCTACGCGCTCCAGAAGCTCGATCAGGAAGAGGCCACAAAAACCCTGGCATTGTTCAAGCAGATGGCTGGCAGCGATAACACGTTACCGCAATGAAATACATCGCCGAATTTCGCGACGGCAAGACAGCGAGCGTGCTGGCGCAAGTCATCGCGCGCGAAGCGCTAAGCTCGCGCGACTATCGCATTATGGAGTTCTGCGGCGGCCACACGCATGCGATTTCGCGCTATGGCATCGCCGATTTGCTGCCTGCCAATATCCGCCTGATACATGGCCCCGGCTGCCCGGTGTGTGTGTTGCCCATCGGCCGCATCGATAACGCCATCGACCTGGCGATGAATCGCGGCGCCATTCTCGCCAGCTATGGCGATTGCCTGCGCGTGCCGGCTTCCGGCGGGCTCTCGCTGTTGAAAGCTAAGGCGCGTGGGGCGGATGTGCGCATGGTGTATTCCAGCGCGGATGCCTTGACGATCGCCGAAGAAAACCCGCAGCGCGAAGTGGTGTTCTTCGCCATCGGTTTCGAGACCACCACGCCGCCGACGGCGGTGGCGGTGCTGGCAGCGCAGCAGCGCGGCCTGAAAAATTTCACCGTCTTTTGCAACCATGTGCTGACGCCTGCCGCCATCGCCGCCATTCTCGACACGCCGGGTGGCGTAGCGCTCGACGCCTTCATCGGCCCGGCGCATGTGTCCACGGTGATCGGCAGTCGTCCTTATGAGCGTTTCGCCAGCGACTACGGCAAGCCGGTGGTGATTTCCGGCTTCGAACCGCTGGATGTGATGCAGTCCATATTGATGCTGGTGCGCCAGCTCAATGAAGGTCGCGCCGAGGTGGAAAACCAATTCACCCGCGCCGTGACGCGCGATGGAAACCAGAAGGCGCAGGCCATGGTGGCCGAGGTGTTCGAGACGCGCGAGACTTTCGAATGGCGCGGTCTCAACGAAGTGCCGCAAAGCGCGCTGTGCCTCAAAGAAAAGTACGCAGCCTTCGACGCCGAGCGCCGCTTTGGCCTCACTTACAAACCCGTCGCCGACAACAAGGCCTGCGAATGCGGTGCCATTCTGCGCGGCGTGAAGCAGCCGCAGGATTGCAAGCTATTTGCTACTGCCTGCACGCCGGAAAGGCCCATGGGCTCCTGCATGGTGTCTTCCGAAGGCGCCTGCGCGGCGCACTATACCTATGGGCGCTATCGTGACGTGGTGGCGGTTGAAACATTTTCTGACGCGGATTGGCGCGGATGAAAGCGGATTGTTTTTGGTCTTATCCGCGTTTACCCGCGTAATCCGCGTCTATAGCCTTTCAATATGAAATCAAAGTCCACACTCGATCTGAAGCACGGCCGCATCGACATGAGTCACGGCAGCGGCGGGCGGGCCATGGCGCAACTGGTGAATGAACTCTTTGTTGCTGCTTTCGACAACGCCTGGCTGGATGCACGCAACGACCAGGCCTGCTTCGCCACGCAAACCGGGCGTATGGTGATGGCGACGGATGCGCACGTGGTCTCGCCGCTGTTTTTTCCGGGCGGCGACATTGGCTGTCTTTCGGTGCATGGCACCATCAACGACGTCGCCATGGCGGGCGCGCGGCCGCTGTATCTGGCTGCCAGCTTCATCCTCGAAGAAGGTTTTCCGCTGGCCGAGTTGAAGCGCATCGTGGACTCGATGGCGCAAGCAGCGAAGCATGCCGGTGTGGCCATCGTCACCGGCGACACCAAGGTGGTGGAGCGCGGCAAGGGCGATGGCGTGTTCATCACCACCACGGGCGTTGGCGTAGTCCCCGCCGGCGTGAATATATCCGGCGAACGCGCGCGGCCGGGCGATTGCATTTTGCTTTCAGGCACGCTGGGCGATCATGGCGTTGCCATCATGGCGAGCCGTGAAAGCTTGGGCTTTGAGACGCGCATCGAGTCAGACACGGCGGCACTGCATGGGCTGGTGGCCGACATGGTGGCGGCCGTGCCGGATATCCATGTGCTGCGCGATCCGACGCGCGGCGGTCTGGCCACCACGTTGAACGAAATCGCGCAGCAGTCCGCAATCGGCATGCTTATCGAGGAAGACAAACTGCCCGTGCGCGAAGAGGTGGCGGCAGCCTGCGAGTTTCTCGGCCTCGACCCGCTTTACGTTGCCAACGAAGGCAAGCTGGTGTGCTTTTGCGCGCCGGAGCACGCCGCGCCTCTGCTGGCCGTGATGCGTGCGCATCCGCTGGGGCAAAATACCACGATGATAGGCAAGGTGCTCGACGATCCGCGCCACTTCGTGCAGATGCAAACCAGCTTCGGCGGCAAGCGCATCGTCGATTGGCTGACCGGCGAGCAGCTACCGAGAATATGTTAGGAATGCTATGAGCGAGCCACAGACTAACGCTCCATCCGAACGCGAGCGCACGCTGGCGCAAGCCATCGAACACCACATGGCGGGCCGGCTTGACGAAGCCGAACAGCTCTACCTGGCGCTGCACCAGCGCGACAGCCAGGATGAGGAGGTGCTCTATCTTCTCGGGGTGCTGTGCTGCGACCTCGGCATCTTTGAAACCGCCTGCAAGTTTCTCGAAGCGGCGCTGGCAGTGAGCCCAGGGTTTGCCGAGACGGAGAGCCAGTTGGTGGTCGCCTATGCCGGCCTGGCCGATCAGGGCATCGAGGCGGGGCGCTTGGATGAGGCGGAGCGCAACTTGCATCGCGCGCTGGCTTTGGCGCCCGATGACGCCCTAGCCTTGCGCACGCTCGGGCGGCTGGCGCTGACACGCGGGCATGCGGCACAAGCGCAAACGCTCCTCGAGCGTTCACTGCGACAGGCTGAGGACGACATCGATACCCTCAACTGGCTGGGGCTGGCTTTACTGCAACAACAGCGTTATGCCCAGGCTCAAGCGACTCTGGCGCGCGTGCTTGCCATTGCGCCGGAGCTCAATCAGGCACGCAATAATCTCGGCTTGGCGCTGCACCACCAAGGCCGCTTGAGTGAGGCGCTGGCCGCATTCGAAGCGGCGCTAGCGCAAGACCCGGAGCATGCCAGCGCCCGCGCCAATCTCGCCAATACGCTGCGCCTACTGGGCCGGCGTGAAGACGCTTTGCGGCATCTCGAACAAGTGGTTGCGGCACAGCCTGATTCCATCGAGGCACTTAATAATCTCGCGACGGTGCTGCAAGATTTGGGGCGACCACGCGAAGCCAAGGAATGTCTTGAAGCTGCGCTGGCCTTGCCCAATGCGGATGGCATGCTGCCGCAACTGCGCTGGAACCTCGCGCTGAGCCAATTGCTGCTGGGCGATTTTGAGCTGGGCTGGGCGAATTTCGAGTATCGCTGGGAGGGCTGCGCCAATCTGCGCGGCGCCTATGACAAGCCGCCCGAACGCGCCTGGCGTGGCGAGCCCCTTGCCGGCAAGCGCCTGCTGGTGTGGGCCGAGCAGGGTTTCGGCGACACCTTGCAGTTCATACGTTTTGCCGAGGCTGCCGCGCAGCGCGGCGCCGTGGTGATTGCCGAAGTGCAGCCGGAATTGGTCGAGCTGCTGCGCAGAGTGCCCGGCTTGTCGCAGGTTGTGGCGCGCGGCGAGACCTTGCCCGACTACGATGTGCATTGCCCCTTGATGAGTCTGCCGTACCGCTTGAAGCTGGGCCCAGAGGCTTTGCCGCCGATGCCTTATCTTTTCGCCGATGCGGTGAAAGCGGCGCATTGGCGCGTGCGCCTCGCCAGCTATCCCGGCTTCAAGGTGGGTCTGGTTTGGGCCGGCAACTCGCGCGGGCACAGTGTGGAACTCGCGGCCATCGACGCGCGCCGCAGCGTGCGTCTGCAACAGCTCGCGCCTCTGTTCACTGGTGGGCGTTGTAGTTTCTTCAGTTTGCAGAAGGGGGCGCAGGTGGCTGAGCTTGCCTCCGCGCAACTGGTGGCGCCTATTCATGACTTCAGCACGGAATGGACAGATTTCTCCGACACTGCCGCCTTCGTCGACAACCTCGATCTTGTCATCAGCGTGGATACCGCTGTGGCGCATCTCGCGGGCGCGCTGGGCAAACCGGTATGGCTGCTGAATCGTCACGACACCTGCTGGCGCTGGTTGCTCGATCGCAACGACTCGCCCTGGTATCCGACCCTGCGGCAATTTCGCCAGGTGGCTACGGGTGATTGGGATGTCGTGATTGCGGCGGTGGCGGAAGCGTTGTCCGGCGTCGCTTAAAAACAAAAACGCCGTTCGCGCTTGTGGCACGAACGGCGTCGATAGCGACAGTTGGTACGCTTAGAAATCGAAGCGGACGTTTGCGCCCAGTGTGCGTGGGCGGATGAAGCTGACTACCGTGGCGAATTGGCCATTGCCATCGGATGCATTGGTGACGCCACGCGTATCGCCGATGTTTTGCGCATAGGCGTCGATGCTGAGGTTGTCGGTGATGGCCCAACCGAAGCGTGCATTCACGACCGAGAAGTTGCCTTGGGCGACCGGGAGGCCGCCGCCGGGCTGGAAGTCGCCGGGGTTGTTGTAGATTTCGCCGATGTAGTTCCAGTCCAGACGCGCATAAGACGACATGCCGGCCAGCATGTAGTTGTATTCCACGCCGGCGTTGGTTTGGAAGCGCGCCACACCCTGAATATGATCGCCGCTCCTGGCGCCGGTGAGCCGCACATCCTCTTTGTACTTGGCGTCGATTGCACTACCAGCGAAGTCGAAGGACAGGGCGTTGGTCACTTTGGCAGTGAGTTTCGCTTCCACGCCAATGTTTTGAGCCTTGCCGGCGTTGGTGATCATGTCGAAACCGCATCCCTTGGCGGGGGGCGGCGCCAGCGTGCTAAGGAAGAAGTGGGTTTGCATCTGGTTCCAATCAACGCGGAAAACAGACGCATCGAGTTGCACCCGCTTTTCGACCAGCGCCAGCTTGGTGCCCAGTTCATAGTTCCACACGGTGTCCGCTTTAGACGGCGGCACGCCATTGGGGAAACCCGAAGCAGCCAGTGCCAAGCCACAGTTGTTGAAATTCACCGGCGGCACAAGGTTCACGACACCAGTACGGAAGCCCTTGGAAACGGTGGCGTAGTACATGCTGCCCTTCTCCGGCGTCCAAGTGACGTTGTACTTGGGCGTGAACACCCGCTCGGAGTTGCTGTTCGAGATGTTGATTGGATCATAGGATACGGGCGGCGGCGGACCGGGAACAAAAGCCGGCGGACCAGGCGGATTCTGTTGCCCGAAGAGCCGGCCCATTTGCGTCGATTGCGCCGTTTGGTTGATGAGGAAGTAGCGGAAGCTGAAGGCCGCATTGACAGTCGGCAACACCTGGTATTTCAGCTCCCCGAACATGGCCTTCTGCGTGTCGACATAGTGCCCGTTGAGGCTGCCGATGGGCGCGGTGCTGCCATCGCGCAGGGTGCAGTTCAAGTTTGCGCAGAACGCGCCAACACCGCTGCCATCAATGAATCCTTGATGATAGTCCTGCTTGAGTTCTTGATAGAACAGGCCCGCCAGCCATTGCAGCGGCCCTTTGCCTTGCGAGGTCAGCCGGAATTCCTGCGTAAAGCTGGTCGGCTCGTCGTCGCGCGTAATGATGAAGGGGTAGGCGTTCAAGCTACCCCCCGCCCCATAGGCCACGTCGGTATCCAGTTCGGCTTTGCGCTTCCAGTAACCTGTCGACGAGGTCAGCATGGCTAAGCCAAAATCGTAGGTGACCACGAGACTGCTTAAGTTAATTTCGTCCCGGGTTCCTTGCGGGCTGGGTTGGGAGTGCTCGAAGTTTTTGTAGTCTGTAGTACCGCCGACGTTCGGGTCGCCAGGAAGTATGGCCTGGGCGAAGCTTACGCCATGGTTTTTCTTGGTTTCGGTCGCCAGGAGCAGCGTCAGGTTCAGATCCTGCGTGGCGCGCCAATCCAAGGTGAGCCGGCCGCCGTCGATATCGGTTTTATCGTCGTTACTCTTCTGGCTGGATGGCGTGCGATGGTTACCCAAGGTCGTACCGGGCGTATATGGCGGGCTGCCAGCGGGGCATGGCGCCCCCGGAGGAAGGCCGCAGAATGCCGCCAGGCCAAAGATGGAACTCAACGGTGGGCTGCCGGCATAGACGTTGTCATAGACGCCACCGATCTTCGCGGTATATCCGACGACGCGAGCCGCAAACGTCTCCGACAGGGGGATATTCAACACTGCATCAACGTCGTAACCATTATCGCCGTGGCTAACGGTGTTGGCGCCGAGGGAGACACTGCCGGAGAATTTCTTGTGATTGGGGGCGTTGGGAACGTATTTAATTGCTCCGCCCAGTGAGTTGGCGCCATACAGTTGCCCTTGGGGCCCATTCAGGACTTCGATGCGGTTGATGTCAACCACACGGAAATCGTAACTGCCGTTCAGGTTGCGCCCGGTGTGGACGACCGGAACGTCGCCCATGTAAACGGCCGTGGTGGGCGATAGTTTCTGCGTGCCGGCGCCTACGCCGCGGATTTTCAATTCATTGCCGAACGCGCCGGTGTCGAAAAACGAGACGGACGGGGCTGTAGTCGCATAGTCCGACAAGGAGTTGATATTGCGACGCTCGATGTCCTTTTCGCCGAAGGCGGTGATGGACATGGGTACGTCGGAGATTTTTTGTTCACGACGCTGGGCGGTGACGACCATTTCTTCGATGCCGGCCGTAACTTGTTGGGAATAGGCGGCTTGCGGCCCAATAACCGCAATCGACAAGGCTAATGTTGTTACTACCGGACGTAAGCTTCGCATTACCGCCCCTCCATAGGATGTTGCTATTGTTAGAATTGCTAGAAGAATTTCAGGACCAAAGAGAACCTCAATGAAATGTTGCCATATTGATCATCTAAGTGTCGACGTTAATCACGTCAATTGAGAAAAACCCTAGGAATGTTGTTTTCATGCAACATTGCTTGCGAAAATGTCGGCAATATATTTCTGTCGCATGAGGTGCCTTAGCGCGGCCAGGGCTGGGACGGCGGTGGCTGGGTTCGGGCGCTGGGGAGCGCAAGAGCGTGATGGGCTCCGCTCGGCGGCCATGGGCAAAAAGGGTGCGTGCGTTACCGGGCCAGAGCGGGAGTCACGCCGTACCGGACAAGGCTGCCGCGATCGCGTCTTGCGCCGTTGGCGTAGGCGACATTACCGGCGGATGCGAGCGTTGCAGGGCTTCTTCGATCACGGCGCGAGCTTGCCGAGTGAGTTCCTGACGGGTTTTTCCTTCCGGCGCCAGGGGCGGCAGGAGGTGCGCGCGAACGGTGAGTGCCGGGGCTTCACGATATTTAGCATCGACGCCAGCAGGCTGGTATCGCCGCAATAAGCCGCTGCATCACTACGTTTTCCGGACGCGTCAAAGTAGCCGAGGTTGATGGGCTGCACTGAAACCTGGGCGTCGATGGCCGCTTGCAGCAAGGCGCCGTGGAAGGTCAGCAGCGTAGTGCCGTCGCTGGTTGTGCCTTCCGGGAACACTGCGGCCAAGGTGCCCGATGCAAGCTTATCGGTTAGCGCTCGAGTGGTGCGCATGGCGGCGTTGCGGCCGCTGTTCTCATCGCGCACGATCAGGTGCTTGCAGTAGGGATCGTAGATGTCACGATCCACACCGGGAGTGCGCGTGGGCAAATTGGCGCCGAGTTCATCGGCGAACACGCGATAGCGCAGGCGCTGCGCCTCAAGAATTTCGGATTCGCTGTGGGCCATGGCCACATGCAGCTTGGGTTTGCGTCGGTTTCCAGTCTGTTCCGCCAGATGCAGCATCGTTTCCTCGCCTCTGTGATATTTCGAGGCACTTTAGAGAGGTGTGGTTTCTCCGACGTTAACATCTTGTTGCGAATTTATGACAGGGCGTTGGCTTTCAACCCAATGCGTCCCTTGGATTTCAGGCCGTCAGATCGCGATAGGCATGCCAGGTGGCGTGGCCGACCAGTGGCATGGTGACGATCAAACCCAGAAAGAAAGTGAGCAGTCCGAAACCGAGCGCGAGGGCGATCAACGCCGCCCACAGCGCCATGGCCGGCAGATTGCGCGTCAGCACGATGACGCTGGCAATCATCGCGGTGACGGCGTCCTGGTCGCGATCCAGCATGAGCGGAATCGAGATGACGCTGAAAGCGAAGACCAGTGCCGCGAAGACAAAGCCGACTGCGAAATACACAATGAGAAACTCGATATTCTCCATGGCGAATACTTGTTGCATGAAGCCCGCCAGCGTGGGTATTTCGCTGGTGTAAAAAAGCGCGAAGATAACCAAGGAGGCGCGTGCCCAGACCAGAAACACCACGATCAGGATGAGCGAAAACACCCCGATGCCGGCGGCATTGGCGCGCCAGGGCGCCAGTGTGGGGCCGAGCGAGCAGGCTTCGCCGCGCTCGCGCCGACGGCTAATCTCGTAAAGCCCGATGGCGAGAAAAGGGCCGGCCAGAATGAAGCCCGACGTCAGCCCCGAGAGATACTGGTAGGCGTTGGCAAAAACAAATTTAAGCAGGTAGCCCATGGCGGCGAAGCAGATGCCGTAGAACAGGCTGGGGACAGGGCAGGCGCACAGGTCGCCCCAGCCGCGCTTGAGCCAGACTAGCGGCGCGGTTGGCTTGACGGTGCGCAGTGTGGGGAAGGGGGGTGGCGCCTTGTTCTCGGTGGAAGGCTCGGTGGAAGGCTCGGGCATCGCAGTTCCCCTCTGGATTTTTGGTTGAGTACCGGTATTTTTATTTTCTACTCGCGACGAACTCACGCAATGCGTCGAGTATGGCGTCGGGAGACTCCGTCAACATGGCATGGCCGCAGTCCGGCAGCGTGACGCTACGCGCGTTCTTGAAACGGGCGGCGAGCCGTTGCGCATTGCGCGGCGAGGTCATGCGGTCGGCTTCACCGATAATCAGCAGGGCGGGGCATTGCGCCAATTCTGCCGCCCGCTGGCCTTGCGTATAGGTCTTGCAGGCGAGCAAGTCCGTATGCAGTACGCCGGCTGCGGCGCTCGGCGTCGGTGGTGGCGCCTCGCCGCGATTGCCGTGCGACCAGGCGCGGATCATCGCTTCGGCGCGCGCTGGCTCGTGCAGCGCGGCGTCGAGCAAATCGTCAGCCACGGCCATCGGTGCGGCAATGCCGATCAGTGCCACTTGAGTGACGCGTTCGGGATAGCTGGCGGCGCATTCGAGTGCGACCAATGAGCCCATGCTGTATCCGATCAGCGCGGCTTCTTGGACGTGCGCCGCATCGAGGCGATCGACGAGCCATTGCGCCATGGCCTCAATGCTGGCAAGAAGCGGTTCCACCGATGCACCGTGGCCGGGCAAGTCCAATGCCCACACGGTGACATTGTGTTGAGCGAACCAGTGACTGTAGAACAACCAAATTCGGTGGTCTTGCCCCGCGCCGTGGATGAACACCACCGTGGATTGCGCTGCGGGCTGGGGCATCTTAGGCGGGAATATCCGGCTCGAGCATGGCTTCGAGCACGGCGATGCGGTCTTTCAGCAGCAGCTTGCGCTTCTTGAGCCGCTGTAACATGAGTTCGTCGCGCGGCGGCGGTGCGGTTGTCAGCTGGGCGATTATTTCGTCCAGATCGCGGTGCTCGACTTGCAGCTCGTGCAGGCGAATACGCAGATCGGCGATGTCTTCGGATTCTTTCATTCGGCTATGGTATGCGGCAGCGGAATGAAAAACAACTTGCCGAACTTGCCATATGGGCTTGAATTGTCTGGCACCAGGCCCAGATAGTGGTCAGGAGGTAAGACAAATGTTGCTGATGTTCGACAATCCGGTACTTCACGTAGTCGATTACCCGGCGCAGGACGCAGTCGAGGTGATCGACAAGCGGCTGGCCAGGGGCGTGTTCATGCGCGACGAGGCGGCGCAGCGCTTTCGCGACGAGTTGCGGATCTTCGTCTCCGGCGATCCCGATGTCGACGCTTGCGGCGATTTTCTCGACGGCTACGATGAGTTCCTGAACCAGCCGTCGATCTATCATTGAGGCCTATAATCGTCGCTTCGATCAGTAGTTGAAGCGACGATGAACAAAGCTTTCATCAAGGAAGACGCCCAGGAAGAGGAGGAGGAAGGCGGCCATCCCGTGCCGGCCCTTCCTCATGGCAGCAAGAACTATATGACGCAGCGCGGTTACGCACTGCTCAAGGCCGAGCTGGAGGCGCTGGTCAAAACCGAGCGTCCCGCGCTGGTGCAAGTGGTTTCCTGGGCCGCCAAGAATGGCGACCGTTCTGAAAACGGCGATTACATCTACGGTAAAAAACGGCTGCGTGAAATTGACCGGCGCATCCGCTTTCTTATGAAGCGGCTGGAAAGCTCTGTGGTGGTCGATCCCGCCAGCCAAGAGAACATCGAGCAGGTTTTTTTCGGCGCCCGTGTGACGCTATGCGATGCCGACGGCATCGAGTGCTGCTATCAGATTGTCGGCATCGACGAGGCGGACGTTGGGCGCGGTCTGATCAGTTGGACTTCGCCTTTGGCGCGTGCGCTGCTCAAGGCGCGTGTAGGCGACTCGGTGCGATTTCAGAGCCCGGCCGGGCTGCGCGAAATCGACGTGATCGAGATTCGTTACGAATAGTTTTTGCGCAGGGTGAAGTAGAAGCAGGCGCCGCCATTCGGCTCCGCTTCGGCCCAGACGCGGCCACCGTGGCGCTCCACCAGCCGCTTGACGATGGCGAGTCCAACACCCGTCCCCGGAAATTCCGATTCCTTGTGCAGGCGTTGAAACACGCCGAAGAGCTTGCCTGCGTAGGTCATGTCGAAGCCTGCGCCATTGTCCTTCACGTAGAAAAGGGTGTCTGACTCGCCGTCTATCGCGCCGATTTTCACTTCCGGCATTTCGTGTTTGGCCGAGTATTTCAAAGCGTTGTCGACGAGATTGGCAAGTATCTGGCGCAGCATGGTGATGTCGCCTTCGACCTTGGGCAGCGAGCCTATCCGCACCTGGGCCCGGGGGTGGAACTCCTGTTGTTCACGCACTATCGACTGAGCGAGCAGTTCCATGTCGACGGTTTGCTTATTCAGTTTGCTGCGGCTGCTGCGCGAGTATTCCAGAATATCGTCGATCAAATCACCCATGCGATTGCTGTTTTTGACGATGCGGTCGAGCAGGGTGCGGCCTGGCTCGCTAAGTTGCTCGTGCTCTGTTTCGATGAGCATTTGCGAAAAGCCGTTGATGGCGCGTAGTGGTGCGCGCAAGTCATGCGAGATGGAGTAGGAAAAGGCCTCCATTTCGCGCACCGTCTGCTGGAGTTCCGTGGTTCGGTCGGCGACGCGTTGTTCCAACGTCGTGTTGAGTTCGCGGATTTCTTCTTCGGCCTGCTTGCGTTCGCTGATGTCGCGCAGAACGACGCAGGAATATTCCGCCCCATCGAATACCACGTAACTCGACAAGGCCTCAACGGGAAACACTGCACCGGTTTTGGTGACATGTTGGGTTTCGGCACGGAACACACTGGTACGCCGTAACGTCTCCCAGAACGGCACGAGGAATTCATCGGTCAGGTGCCGGTCGATCAGCGAAACGTGGGCGTTCAGCAATTCCTCGAGTCGATAGCCATGGCGGTCGCACATGGCCTTGTTGGCGTAGCGGATATGGTTGCTGCGATCCAGCCAGGCGATCATGTCCTGGGCGTGGTCAATGGTGTACTGGGTTTGCGCCAGTCGGGTTTCCATTCTTTCGCGTTGGCGCAACTGTCTATAGATGAACACGAACAGTAAGCCGAAGAGTGTCGAGATCAGCACCGAACTCAAGAAAAGGCGTCTTACATAGGGTTCCCAGGCTGCCAAGACGTTGCTCAATGGCACGGAGATCGCCAGCGCGTAGTCCGCTTCCGGAAGCCAGCGAAAATTGACCAGTCGTTCGATGCCGTCGGCCGGGGACGTTTGTATAAAATTGCCGGCCGCGCCAGCCGGCTTGCCGTCTTTGAACAGGGGACTGCCGGCAAGACTGACGCTAATCTGGCCGGCATCGCGCGGATAGTGAAATACAACAACACCATCGGTGCGAACCAGTGATATCTCTATGCCCGGGGGCAAGTACACCGAGTTGTAAAAGTTGGTCAGATAGTCGACCGAGATGGCGCTGCCGACGATGCCCGCAAAGCGCCCGTTTGCCGTGTTGAGGCGGCGACTCAAGGGCAATGTCGGCTCACCGGAAACCGGGTTGGGTGCCGTCGGTGAAAGATGCATGCGGTCAGAATCGTCGCGTGCATGAAAGCGGTATGGCTCGGACTGGGTCAGGTCGACCTGAGGAACCGGATACTTCGCGCTGAGCGCGAGCAAACGGCCGCGTTTGTCTATGGCATAGAGCGACGAGACTTGCGGTAGATTGCTTAACTTGCCTCGCATGAACTCATGCAAGTATTTTTCTTCAAGACGCCTTACCCCGCCTGCGTCGGTCACGGATTGTTCGATATTCCGCAGCACCTTGTCCGCCTCGCCGAGGGTGCGGGCAGCATGCTCCTGGAGAATTTGCGCCATGCTGTCATTGCGCAGGTTGAGGCGTCGCATTTCCTCGTCGCGCTGCAGCCAGGCCAGACGCAATGTGGCGACCACGACGAATATTGCCAACAGCACCGAAGTGCCGATTAGCGTGCGCCGGATGCGCGCGAGAGGCCATACCCTCACCGACCGTTTTTCAGCAGGCGCACTGGTGCTCAAGGGGGCGGGAAGTGGGGTGTTGTGTAGAGCCAAGTGAGGGCTTTTAGATGAGGTTATGCCAAAATTTACGCTGCAATAGGGGCTCGGGCAAGGGAGTTAAGCGGCGTAGTCTCATCATTTGCTTACGGCAGGCGGCACGCGGGACTTGAAATTGGCGTCAGACGCCCCAAGTTATGGGCCTGTTCTGGTTCTTCGAAGGAGAAAATACGATGGCTGAAGCCACCCAAACGGTCGGCAAGGAAACCCTGGGGTTTCAGACCGAGGTCAAGCAGCTCTTGCACCTCATGATTCATTCCCTCTACAGCAACCGCGAGATATTTCTGCGCGAGCTGATTTCCAATGCTTCGGACGCCTGCGACAAGCTGCGCTTCGAGGCGCTGGACAATGGTGCTTTGTTCGAGAACGACCCAGACCTGAAAATCCGCGTCAGCTACGACAAGGCGGCACGCACCCTGACGGTGTCCGACAATGGCGTGGGCATGTCGCGTGATGAGGCTGTGCAGAGCCTGGGTACCATCGCCAAATCCGGCACGCGCGAATTCTTCCAGGCTTTGACCGGCGACCAGCAGAAGGATACGCATCTCATTGGTCAGTTCGGCGTGGGTTTCTATTCTTCCTTCATCGTCGCCGACAAGGTCACGGTGCGCACCCGCCGCGGCGGCTTGCCGGCCGATCAAGGCGTGGCGTGGGAATCGGAAGGTGGCGGCGACTACACCGTCGAGCCCATCGCCAAAGCCACGCGCGGCACGGAGATTGTCCTGCACCTCAAGGAAGGCCAGGACGACCTGCTCTCCGGCAACAAGCTGCGCGGCATCATCCGCAAGTATTCCGACCACATCGTTCAGCCCATCGTCATGCAAGGCGAAGAGTGGAATCAGGAAAAAGGTGAGCCGGTCTTGACGGATGTTGATGAGACGGTGAACCAGGCCAGCGCGCTTTGGGCCAGGCCAAAATCCGAGGTCAGCGAAGAGCAATACAAGGAATTCTACAAGCACGTCGGCCACGACTTCGACGAGCCACTGGCCTGGGTGCACGCCCGCGTCGAAGGTGCGCAGGAATACACCCAGCTCCTCTATGTTCCCGCGCACGCGCCTTTCGATCTGTGGGATCACAAGGCGCGTCACGGCATCAAACTCTATGTGCGGCGCGTGTTCATCATGGACGACGCCGAGCAGTTGTTGCCGGGCTGGCTGCGTTTCGTGCGCGGCGTTGTCGACTCTAACGATTTGCCGCTGAATATTTCGCGCGAGATTTTGCAGGAATCGAAAGACATCGACGCCATCCGCGCCGGTTGTACCAAGAAGGTGCTGGGCCTGCTCGAAGACCTGGCCGAAAACCAGAAAGAAAAATACGCGACGTTCTGGAAAGAATTCGGTCGCGTGCTGAAAGAAGGCGCCAACGAAGCCCAGGCCAACCGCGATCGCCTGGCTAGACTGATGCGTTTTTCATCTACGCACACCGACAGCCCGGAGGAAACCATCTCGCTGGCCGACTATGTATCGCGCATGAAAGAAGGCCAGGAGAAGATCTATTACGTCACCGCCGAAACCTTCGTTGCTGCCCAGCACAGCCCGCATCTGGAGATTTTCCGGCGCAAGGGTATCGAAGTGCTGCTGCTCTCCGAGCGTGTCGATGAGTGGCTGTTGGGCTATCTCACCGAGTTCGACGGCAAAGCTTTGCAATCCGTCGCCAAGGGCGGGCTGGATCTGGGCAAGCTCGAAGACGAAGCCGAGAAGCAGGAGCAAGAGAAGCAGGCCGGCGAATACAAGGATCTCACCGAGAAAATGAAAACTTCGCTGGGCGAACGCGTCAAGGACGTGCGTGTCACGCATCGGCTCACCGACAGCCCAGCCTGCCTGGTGGCGGACGAGTACGACATGAACGCCAATCTCGCTCGCATCATGAAATCCATGGGTCAGAAAATGCCGGACAGCAAGCCCATCCTGGAAATCAACCCGACGCATCCGGTGGTGCAACGGCTCAAGTACGAAGAAAAACAATTCGACGACTGGAGCGCCGTGCTCTTCGATCAGGCGCTACTCGCTGAAGGTGGCCAGCTCGAAGATCCTGCGGCCTTCGTCCGTCGTATCAATCAGTTGATGCTGGAGATGGGCGCGCGGTAATCACGGCGATACGCCAGCCACGCAATACCCGAAGATAGCGGACATTTCCTGCTATGGTCAGCCTGTCAAACCATCAACGGGTGTGGCATGCGGCATTTACCCTTCGACAAGCTCAGGGCGAACGGCTGGGGGGCGCTTATTGTGAACCGTGCTATCAAACTTGCTGGCTCGATGCGCGCTGCGACTGATCGCTACAGCACTTCCGCCGCGTGATCTGCCAGCCTTGAGCGCTCGCCGCGCATCAGCGTGACGTGGCCGCTATGGGGCCAGCCTTTGAAGCGATCCACCACGTAGGTGAGGCCGGAGCTGCCTTCGGTGAGGTAGGGCGTGTCGATCTGGGCGATGTTGCCCAGGCAGACCACCTTGGTGCCGGGGCCGGCGCGGGTGATGAGGGTTTTCATCTGCTTGGGTGTGAGGTTTTGCGCTTCGTCGATGATGAGATATTTGTTGAGGAAGGTGCGACCGCGCATGAAGTTGAGCGACTTCACCTTGATGCGCGAGCGGATCAAATCCATGGTCGCGGCGCGGCCCCAGTCGCCGCCGCCTATGCCGGTGTCGTCGGTCTTGTTGAGCACATCCAGATTGTCGTCCAGCGCGCCCATCCACGGCGTCATTTTTTCTTCTTCGGTACCCGGCAGAAAGCCGATGTCCTCGCCTACCGGCACGGTGACGCGGGTGATAATGATTTCGCTGTAGAGCTTGGTTTCCAGGGTCTGCGTGAGACCGGCGGCGAGGGTGAGCAGCGTCTTGCCGGTGCCGGCCTGGCCGAGCAGGGTGACGAAATCAATGTCCGGATTCATCAGCAGATTGAGGGCGAAGTTTTGTTCGCGGTTGCGCGCCGTGATGCCCCAGACGTTGTTGCGGGTGTGGGCGAAATCCTTCAGCGTTTCCAGCACCACGCTCTTGCCGCTTTTCTCGCGCACGATGGCCTGGAACGGCGGCTCGCCGGCCTGCCAAACGAATTCGTTGATGAGCATTTCCGGGCACAAGGGGCCTTTGACGCGGTAGAGCGTGTAGCTCTCGCGCTTCCAGGATTCCATGTCCTTGCCGTGCTTGTCCCAGAAATCCGCCTGTAGTTCGAGCGTGCCGGTGTAGAGGAGATCGGTATCCTCCAGCACCTTGTCGTTGAAATAGTCCTGCGCGTCGAGCCCCAGCGCGCGGGCCTTGATGCGCATGTTGATGTCTTTGGAAACGAGGATGACTTCGCGCTTGGGCTGCTTGTCGCGCAGGTGCATCATCACGCCGATGATCTGGTTGTCCGCCTTGGCCGTGGGTAGCGAGGCGGGCAGATTGCTGCTGATGGCTTCGGTTTGCAGGAACAGGCGCCCGGTCGCAAGGCCGCTGGAAGGCGCTTCCAGCGGGATGCCGTGGTCGATGCGGTCTTCGCAGCCAACCACGATGCCGTCCAGCAAGCGGGTGGCCTGACGCGCGTTACGGGCGACTTCGGACATGCCCTTCTTGTTGTTGTCGAGTTCCTCCAGCGTCATCATGGGCACGAAGAGATCATGCTCCTCGAAGCGAAAGAGGCTAGTCGGGTCGTGCATCAGCACATTGGTGTCGAGTACGAAGAGCTTGGTTGGGGCTTGTTTTTTAGCGTTCATCGTTAGAGTGATTTCACGAATTCCAGGACTTCGACGGCATGGGACGGCACTTTTACGCCGCGCCATTCGCGCTTGAGCGCACCTGCGGCATCGATGACGAAAGTGCTGCGCTCGATGCTGCGCACCTGCTTGCCGTAGAGCATTTTCTGCTTGATGACGCCGAAGATTCCGCAGGCGAGTTCTTCGCTGTCGGACAGCAGCTCGAAGGGTAAATTCAGTTTGGCTTTGAAATTTTCATGCGACTTGAGGCTGTCGCGCGAGATGCCGAATATTTCGGCGCCGACCTTGCGGAATTCGGCGTGGAGGTCGCGGAATTGCTGGGCCTCGGTGGTGCAACCGGGCGTGCTGTCCTTGGGGTAGAAGTACAGCACCAGGGTCTTGCCGCGTTGCTGCGAGAGCTGAAACACCGCGTTGCCAGTGGCCGGCAGGGAGAAGTCGGGAATATCCGAGAGGGCTGGTTCAGACATCATGGGTTCTCCGGATTGTTGATGATATTTTCGCTCGGTGCAAGCGCCATGATGTTGTCGCTTTGTTACAGCTTTGCGAGGAACTCCTCGCCCTGCACCATGAGCGTGCCGGAGCGCCCCGGAATTTCGCCGCGCAGCATCACGTGGCGCGGCAGCTTGCTGGCGTCGAGCGAGTCGTAGAGCCCGCGTAGCGACACCACCTCGTAGCCTTGCGCCCGCCAGCCTTCCAGCAGGCGCTCGAATACCGGCGCCAGTTTGCGCCCTTCCAGCTCGGCATGCAGGGTATACACATGGCCATTGGCGGGCTTCTGCTCGGTGAGTTTCAGCAAATGCTCATGCACATTGTCGGTGGTGATGCTGTCGCAGCCTATGAGTTCGTCCAGGGTCGGCAGCGTGGTGGGCAACTGCGGGCAGAAGGTAATCTCGGCCTTGTGTACCGGGACGAAGGGATGGCTGCCGCGTCCGTCTGAGCAGTAGGCAAAACCCAGGCGCTGGGTCAGGCGCAGGGCATGGGCATTCATTTGCCAGCCGGCGGCGCCGTGGGTCTTGGGCGGCTCTTTGAAGATCGCAGTGTAGCGATCTATGGCGCGCTGCATTTCGCGCTCGGTCCAGGCGGCATCGGCGGTTTCCACGCCGTCCTGCCAGCGCACATGATCCCAGGTGTGGATGCCCGTTTCGAAGCCGGCGTCGCGCACGCCGCACATCAGGTCAGCGCAGCGGCGGCCGATATCCGGCCCGGGCAGCAGCGTGCCGTACATCAGGGTGAGCAGGCCGTAGTGTTCCAGCACCGAGGTGCGCGAGACCTTCTTCATGAAACCGGGGCGGAAAGCGCGCTTGATGGCGCGGCCGGTGTGATCCGGCCCCAGCGAAAACAGAAAGGTCGCGTCAGCCTGATGCTTGCGCAACAGCTCAACCAGCCGCGGCACGCCGATCAGCGTGCCGCGATAGGTGTCGACGTCGATCTTGAGGGCGAGCTTCATCGAGTTTCGCGTTGCGAGTTTCGAGTTTCTGGTTTGGTGCAACGCTAGTGGGGTTTCGACTCGAAACACGCAACGCGAAACTCGAAACCGGAAATCAATCCACCAGCTTCCGCGCCTCGGCGACGTGGCCGCGGTAGGCTTCGAAGATGTGGCGCACGGCGGTTGGCATGTCCACTGTCGGCGCCCAGTCGAGGTCGGCGCAGGTGTTGTCGATCTTGGGCACGCGGTTCTGCACGTCCTGGTAGCCCTTGCCGTAGTAATCGCCGGAGGTGGTTTCGATGAGCTTCACCTTGGCGGCGTTGTCGCGGTACTCGGGGTATTCCTTGGCCATGTCCAGCATCATGGTGGCCAGCTCGCGCACCGAGTAGTTATTTTTCGGATTGCCGATGTTGTAGATCTTGCCGCTGGCGATGCCGTCCTTGTTGGCGATGATGCCCATTAGCGCGTTGATGCCGTCATCGACATAGGTGAAGGCGCGCTTCTGCGCACCACCGTCGACCAGCTTGATCGGTTCGCCGCGCACAATATGGCCTAAGAACTGGGTGATGACGCGCGAGCTGCCTTCCTTGGCGGTGTTGATGGAATC
The DNA here is from genome assembly GCA_043761745.1 of Rhodocyclaceae bacterium. Classification (GTDB taxonomy): domain Bacteria; phylum Pseudomonadota; class Gammaproteobacteria; order Burkholderiales; family Rhodocyclaceae; genus Desulfobacillus. Next base: position 22,116 of record JAYUNL010000082.1, on the reverse strand, counting down.
CAGGCCCGCGCCTATCCAGTTGAAAGGGCGGAACAGCGTGTAGTCCAGGCCTTCTTGCTGGCCGTAAGCAGCGATAACGCGGTCCATCAACTGCTTGGCGCAGGCGTAAATCCAGCGCGGTTTGTTGATGGGGCCATAGACCAGATTGGAGTTTTCTGGATCGAATTCGGCGTCGCTGCTCATGCCGTACACCTCGGAGGTGGACGGGAAGATAACGCGCTTCTTGTATTTGACGGCGGAGCGGACGATGGGCAGGTTGGCTTCGAAATCCAGCTCGAAAACGCGCAGCGGTTCTTTGACGTAAGTCGCCGGCGTGGCGATGGCAACCAGCGGCAGCACCGTGTCGCACTTCTTGACGTGGTACTCGATCCATTCCTTATTGATGGTGATGTCGCCTTCGAAGAAATGAAAGCGCTTGTGCGGTAAAAGGTCGGCGATGCGCTCGCTGGCCATGTCCATGCCATACACCTCCCAGTCGGTGGTGTTGATGATGCGCTGGGAAAGGTGGTGGCCGATGAAGCCATTGACGCCGAGGATCAGGATCTTTTTCACGTTGGGCTCAGGAGGGAGGCAGAAGAATTTGTGTGGACCCGAATTGTCGCTCAATTTCGTCCGGGCTGACCAGTTTACCGTCGATTTCGATGCTGACGAGGCGTAGAACAGAGCCGTCACCGCACTGGGCGTAGCAGCGGTCGGCGTCGATGAATAGGCCAGGCGCAGCGAGCGGGCCGCGCCGGTCGGGCTGTCGCAGGGTCTGGAGGATGCGGGCGGGCTTGCCGGCTATCTCGGTATGCGCGCCGGGGTAGGGCGGGGCCACGCCGCGCACCAGGTTGTGAATCGCGTCGGCGGGTTGACGCCAATCAATGCGACCATCCTCAGGCTTGCGCCCGCCGAAATAGGATCCCTCAGTCAAGGTCTGCGTGGTGTGAGCTGCGGTGCCGGCGAGGAGCTGCGGCAGCACCCGGTCCAGCACTAATTCTGCCGCTACCGTGAGTTTGGTGAAAACATCCAAGGCGGTATCGTCGGGCAGTATAGGTACGGCCTGTTGCCCGACGATGCGGCCGGCATCAGGCTTCTCGACCATTTCATGCAGGGTGGCCCCGGTTGCACGCTCGCCGCGTATCACCGCCCAATTCACCGGCACGCGGCCGCGATATTTGGGCAAGAGCGAGCCATGCAGGTTGTAGGCACCACGCGTAGCCAGCGCCAGCAGGTCCGGCTTGAGCATCTGACGGTAGTAGAAGGAGAAGAGAAAATCCGGCTTGAGTTGGGCTATGCGCGCAATAATTTCTGGCGCATTGGCGTCTTCCGGTGTGATGGTCGGAATGTCGTGCAGGGCAGCCAGCTGCGCCACACTGTCGAACCAGATATTTTCGTGGGGACTGTCTTGATGGGTTAGCAGCAGCGGGATATTCACGCCGTGCGCCAGCAGCACCGAGAGGCAACGCACGCCCACATTGTGGTAAGCAAAAACGACCGCAGAGGTCATGAGTGAGGCGTGAGGGGCGAGCCGCGAGCAGCCGAAAATCCACTGCGTGGATACTGCCCACTCGTCACGCCATTCTCGTCGCTATGCTCTAGCACAGCATCAACAAGATAGCGAGGCCGGTGGCGCACTTGTAGATAGATGCGTCCGACATATTCGCCAAGCAGACCCACCGAAAACAGCAAGATGCCCAGCAGCAGGAAGGCCACGCCGAACAGCGTGAACAAACCTTCGGCCTCGGGACCGACGACCAGGCGGCGGATGGCGAGATAGATGACGAACAGCGCCGAGAGCAGCGACAGCGCGATGCCGGAGAGCGAGACGAATTGCAGCGGCACCAGCGAGAAGCCGGTCATCAGATCGAAGTTGAGGCGCAGCAGGCTGTACAGCGAGTACTTCGATTCTCCGGCGGCGCGCTCCGCATGACCCACCTCGATTTCGGTCGGCTTTTGCGCGAAGGTGTAGGCCAGCGCGGGTATGAAGGTGCTGACCTCGCGGCAACTGTTGATGGCGTCCACGATACTGCGGTGGTAGGCGCGGAACATGCAGCCCTGGTCAGTCATCTTGATGCGGGTGATGTGTTCGCGCAAGCCGTTCATGGCACGCGAGGCGATGCGGCGGAACAAGCTGTCCTGACGCTGGCGACGTATGGTGCCAACGTAGTCGTAGCCCTCGCGCATCTTGGCGACGAGATTGCCGATTTCTTCGGGCGGGTTTTGCAGGTCGGCGTCGAGGGTCACCACGATGTCGCCGTGGCTGTGCTCGAAGCCGGCCATGATGGCCATGTGCTGGCCGAAGTTGGAGCCGAAGAGCACCACGCGCGTCACGTCTGGCCGGCGCTGGAATTGCTCGCGCAGCAGGGCGGCGGAACGGTCGCGGCTGCCGTCGTTCACGAAAATGATTTCGTAGGACAGCTTTTGCGCGGTGGAGAGAGCGTCAAGCGCCGGATACAAACGGGCGAAGAGGGCGGCTAGGCCCGCTTCTTCGTTGTACACCGGGATGACAATCGAGAGTTCGGGTCGGCTCATTTTTTCTGGTCGACGATGATTTCGCGGATGGCGTTGCAGACTCGGCTGATGTCCCCGTCCTGCATGGCCGGGAACAGCGGCAGTGTAACGGTTTCGCGTCCGAAACGCTCGGCGGTCGGGAAGTCGCCGTCCTTGAAACCAAGGCGGCGATAGGCGGAAAACAGGTGGATGGCCGGGTAATGCACGCCGATGCCGATGTCCTTGGCGTGCATGGCGCGGATGAAGTCGCCGCGGCTAACGCCTAGCCTCAGTTGCAAGTTGTCGAAGGGCAGGGTGATCTGGAACATATGCCAGTTGCTCTGCTCGAAGTCGGCGACCGGCAGGCCGATGCCATCGATTTTCAGCGCGGCGAAGTGCTCGAAATAGCGCCGCGCCAGCTCGCGGCGGCGTACGTTGAAGGCGTCAATCTGCTTCAACTGCCCGAGGCCGATGCGCGCGGCGATGTCGGTGAGATTGTATTTGCCACCGACGAACTCCACGTCCATGCCGCCATCGGCATCGCGTACCACGCCTTGCAGGCGATGGCGCTCGGCCAGTGCGGCCTCTTGCTCGTTGTTCAAGACCAGGCAGCCGCCTTCGCCGGTGGTCATGTTCTTGTTGGCGTGGAAGCTGATGGACACGAGATCGCCGAAACTGCCGATGCGCTGGCCTTTCCAGCTCGCACCCATGGATTGCGCCGCGTCTTCGATGACGCGCAGCTTGTGCGCGTTGGCGATGGCATAGAGGCGCTCGCGATCCACCGGCAGGCCGGCGAGATCCACCGGTATGATGGCGCGGGTGCGCGGCGTGATGGCGGCTTCGATGCGATCAAGATCGATATTGCGCGTTAGCGGATCGATATCGACAAACACCGGTTTCGCCCCGGCGCGCAAGATCACGTTGCCGGTCGCCACCCAGGACAGCGGCGTGGTAATGACTTCGTCATTCGGCCCGATATTGCAAAGCGCCAGCGCTACTTCCAGCGTGCCGGTACCCGAGTTGAACGCACGCACCAGCCGACCGCCGAAGTAAGTCGACAAGGCAGCCTCGAAAGCCTTGACCTGCGGCCCGCTGGTGATCCAGCCGGAACGCAATACGTCAGCCACGCCGGCAATGGTTTCCTCGTCGATGGAGGGGCGGGTAAATGGCAGAAATGTCACTGGCCGATCCCCCATCCCCCTTCCCCGGGAAGGGGGTGACGGTTGTTCGCCGTAGAGCGGGCCCATGTGTTTGGCTGCACCATCCTTGGGGCGGGCCCGGCGGATGGTGCTCACGATCGCGCCACCAGAAACACGCCGACCACGATAAAGCCTATGCCCGCCATCTTCTGCGCCGTGAGCGCTTCGCCGAACCATTGCCAGGCGATGAAGGCGTTGATGACATAGCCGATGGAGAGCATGGGGTAGGCCACCGACACCGGCACGCGCGACAGGCCCATGATCCACACCACCAGGCTCACCACGTAACACGCCATGCCACCCAGGATGTGCGGCTCGAAGGCCAGCTTCATGCCGACCGGTAGCACGTTGTCGAGATGAAACTCGAAGTGTCCCACGGCGTTGGTGCCGGCCTTGAGCAGCAATTGTGCGGCGGCGTTGAGTAGCACACCGGTGAGGATGAGGGCGAAGCTGACGACGTTCATGGTTGGGCTCCGCTGGGTTTTTTTACAATGATGCGGCGGGTGTCCTGGGCGATGAGTTGCATGGGCAGGCCTTGCGCCGACAGTTGCGCATAACTACCTTCATCCATTAATGCCAGCGCGGCTGGCTGATTGTTCCATATGCGCACGAAGCTGGCCATATCCGCAATGAATTTTTCCGGCTCCTGGGCTATGCCGAAGGCCAACTCGTCCTTGTAGATCACCATGGTTGTCGTGCGCTTGAGGTAAGGCTGCAAGGTCTGGTCATAGGTGTTAACGCTGTAGAAGGGGATGTCTGGCCGGTTCTCGGCTTGTATGACTTGCGCGATGTGGTAGGCCGAGTTGGATGGCGCCAGCGTCTCATGTCCATTGAGGGCGATTTGCGCGAAGAGCAGGCCGCCAGCGGAGAGCAAGAGTATGCCAGCGGTCTTGGCCTCACGTTGGAACAGCGCGACGGCGATGACGGCGGCGACGGCCATCACCACACCGGCGATCACCAGCCAGGGCAGATAGGCCTGGTAAAGCGCCAGAGGCACCTGCGGACTTGCCATGCCGGGTGTGACAACAAACGCGGCGACGATCCACGCGGCGGCGAGTGGCAGCAGCAGCGCCGCATGCCAGCGCAGCGTGCGGCTGGGCACCTCGGCCAGCGTACGTCCGATCAAGAGTGCCGCCGCCGGAAAGAGCGGCAGGATATACGAGGCGAGCTTGGAACTGGAGACGGAAAAAAAGCCGAAGACGACGACGATCCACACCAGCAGAAAACGGTCAGCGCGAAAGCGCGCCCCGGCATCGCGGCGAAAAACCCGCGCGAGGCCATTGAAGAGCGCACCTATCCACGGCAAGAGGCCGATCAGCAGGATGGGAATGAAATACCACATCGGCTGATAGCGGCCGTGGGCTTTCGTCAGGAAGCGCTCGAAATGCTCGTGGATAAAAAAGAAATGGAAGAATTCCGGGTTGGCGAGTGAGACGGCGATGAACCAGGGCGCGGTGATAGCCAGCAAGAGCGCCAGCCCTTTGGCCAGATGCAACCGTTTCCAAAGTGCAAGATCGCGCCGTGAGGTGAAATGCCAGAGCGTGTAAAGCACCAGCGTGGCGGCGGGCAGCACCAGGCCGATGAGCCCCTTCGACAGCACCGCTAGAGCCAAAGCGCCCCAGGCCAGCAGCATGGCGTTGCGATTTTCATGGGCGCTGGCGTCGTCGCGTTGCGCCAGTACAAAACCAAAAATGGCCGCCGACAGAAAGAACGACACACCCATATCGAGCGTGTTGATGTGACCAATCATCACCCAAAGCATGCTGCCGGCCAAGGCGGCTGCGCCGTAGAGCGCCGTCTCACGGCCATACAGCCGCAGCCCGACGAAGAAGGTGACCAGCACACCGAGAAAGCCGGTGAGCGCCGGCCATAGACGTGCAGTCCACTCATGCTCGCCGAAGACGGTATAGGCCGCGGCCGTGGCCCAGTATTGCAGCGCGGGCTTTTCGAAATACTTGATGCCGTTCAGGCGCGGCGTGAGCCAGTCGCCGCTGGCCACCATCTCGCGCGGGATTTCGGCATAGCGGCCTTCGTCCGGTTTGACCAGCTTACGGTAGTCGAGGGTGCCGAACCAGAGGGCGGCGAAGACTGCAAGCAGCAGGAACAGTGCGCGGCGGGACGTTGAGCTAGGCATCAATCGATGAGCAGGGCGGCGGCGACCTTGCGGCCTTCCGCCATGAGGATATTGTAGGTGCGGCAGGCAGCATGGAGGTCCATGATCTCGAAGCCGATGCGTGCGTCGATCAGGGGCCTGAGCAGGCCGGGCGCGGGGAAGCGCTGGCGTGGCCCGGTACCCAGCACGACGATCTCGGCTTGCAAATCGCGCAGCGTTTCGACATCGGCTTCGGTCAGCGCGTCGAAGCCTGCGGTCCCCCAGCCTTGGATAATCCGGTCCGGCAGCAGGATCAGACTGGCTACATGACGTTGCTGGTTGATGTCGAAATAGCCCGGGCCGTAGGCGGTGACCGTGTTGCGGCCTTCAGGGTTATCGAGGTGCAGCTTCATGAATTCGGCTAGGCGTTTGATTTGGCGCGGGGTATTCTCGGGTAACATTATATCTTTGTATCTTTGCCGGAAGCTCGCCGAGCGCCTGCGAAAATTGTGTATAGGAAAGGCAGTCAGTCGCAAATGAAGCCGATAGCCAAATCAAGCAAGCTCGCCAACGTCTGCTATGACATACGCGGACCGGTGCTGGCGCGCGCCAAGCAAATGGAGGAAGAGGGCCACAAGATCATCAAGCTGAATATCGGCAACCTGGCGGCCTTTGGCTTCGATGCGCCCGAGGAAATTCAGCAGGACATCATCCGCAATCTGCCCAATGCAGCCGGCTATTCCGACTCTAAGGGCATATTCCCGGCGCGCAAGGCTATCATGCACTACACCCAGGGCAAGCACATCAAGGGTGTGACGCTGGACGATATCTACGTCGGCAATGGCGTGTCTGAATTGATCGTGCTGGCCATGAACGCCTTGCTCGATAACGGCGACGAAGTGCTAATACCCGCGCCGGACTACCCGCTGTGGACCGCCGCCGTGAGCCTCACCGGCGGCACGCCGCGCCACTACCTGTGCGACGAAGGCGCCGGTTGGTTGCCCGATCTCGCCGACATTCGCAGCAAGATCACCGACAAGACGCGCGCCATAGTCATCATCAATCCGAACAACCCGACTGGTGCGTTGTATCCGGATGATCTCCTGAAAGAGATCGTCGAAATTGCGCGTCAGCACGATCTCATCATCTGTGCCGACGAAGTTTACGACCGCGTGCTCTACGACGGCGAGAAGCACACCTCCATTGCGTCGCTGTCCGAAGACGTCATCACGCTGAGCTTCAACGGCTTGTCGAAGAACTATCGCTCCTGCGGCTACCGCGCCGGCTGGATGGTGATTTCCGGTGACAAGCGCATGGCGCGCGATTACATCGAAGGGTTGGACATCCTCGCCTCGATGCGTTTGTGCGCTAACGTGCCCGGGCAGTACGGCATTCAGACGGCGTTGGGCGGCTACCAGAGCATTGATGATCTCGTCGCGCCGGGCGGGCGCATGTGTCGGCAGCGCGACCTCGCCTACGACCTCATCACCAGCATCCCCGGCGTGAGTTGCGTCAAGCCCAAGGCCACGCTCTACATGTTCCCGCGTCTGGACCCGAAGCGCTACCCGATCAAGGACGACCAGGCTTTTATCAGCGAGCTGCTGGAGGAAGAGCGCGTGCTGCTGGTACAGGGCACGGGCTTCAACTGGCCCAAACCCAGTCATTTCCGCTTGGTCTTCTTGCCCTACGAAGACGAGCTGCGCGAAGCCATCAGCCGCATCGCCCGCTTCCTCGACCAGTACAGTACGCGGCATGCCACTTAGAAGTTTCGGGTTGCGCGTGTCGAGTTTCGAGTTTGAAAGTCGCAGCGTGGTTGTTCAACCCGAAACTCGAAACTCGAAACCCGAAACCAGAAAATCGACATGAAACCCATCAACGTAGGCTTGCTTGGCATCGGCACCGTCGGCGGCGGCACCTTCGCCGTCTTGAAGCGCAACGAAGAAGAAATCACTCGGCGCGCCGGGCGTCCCATACGCATCAGCGTGGTGGCGGACAAGAATCTTGAACTGGCGAAGCAGATCACCGGCGGTGCCTGCCGTATTACCGACGATGCATTTTCAGTTGTCGCCGACCCGGAAGTCGATATCGTCGTCGAGTTGATCGGTGGCTATGGCGTCGCGCGGGAATTGGTGATGAAAGCCATTGAGAACGGCAAGCATGTCGTCACCGCTAACAAAGCGCTGCTGGCTACGCATGGCAACGAGATTTTCGCCGCCGCGCAGAAGCGTGGCGTGATGGTCGCCTTCGAGGCGGCGGTGGCCGGCGGCATACCCATCATCAAGGCACTACGCGAAGGCCTCACCGCCAACCGCATCGAATGGATCGCCGGCATCATCAACGGCACCACCAATTTCATTCTTTCCGAAATGCGCGAAAAGGGTTTGCCCTTCGCTACCGTGCTGAAAGAGGCGCAGCGGCTGGGCTATGCCGAGGCCGATCCGACCTTCGACGTTGAAGGCGTGGACGCAGCCCACAAGCTCACCATCATGTCGGCCATCGCTTTCGGCATTCCCATGCAGTTCGACAAGGCGCACGTCGAAGGCATCACCAAGTTGCACGCCGAGGACATTAAGTACGCCGAGCAGTTAGGTTATCGCATCAAACTGCTGGGCATCACCAAGCGTTCACGGGTGAACGGCGCCGACGGCATCGAACTACGTGTGCATCCGACGCTGATTCCCACCAAGCGCCTCATCGCCAACGTGGAAGGCGCCATGAATGCGGTACTGGTGAAGGGCGATGCGGTGGGCGCGACGCTGTATTACGGCAAGGGTGCCGGCGCCGAGCCGACGGCCTCCGCCGTCATCGCCGATCTGGTCGATGTCACACGCATGCACACCGCCGATCCCGAGCATCGCGTGCCGCATCTGGCTTTTCAGCCCGATGCCGTGAAAGACATCCCCATCCTGCCTATCGCCGAAGTCGAAACTTCCTACTATTTGCGCCTGCGCGTCGAAGACAAGCCGGGCGTACTGGCCGACGTGACGCGCATCCTAGCCGATCAGCACATCTCTATTGAGGCCATGATCCAGCGCGAGCCGGGCGAGGGCGAAGATCAGACCGACATCATCATGCTCACTCATCGCACACGCGAGAAAAATGCCGATGCCGCCATCGCCAGGATCGAGGCTTTGCCCGTGGTGCGCGGCGAGGTGGTGCGGCTGAGAATGGAAGAGCTCGGATAATAAAGTTGGGTCACGACTGGGGCGTAAAGATTGTTAAGTGAACAGCATTGGGCGCAGATCAGGCTTTATGGGGGCATCACCCGGCCCTCGGGCCGGGTGCGGATTGAAACATCACTTACACCGCAGCTTTGACTGATCCGGGCGAACAGGCGTGCTCTATATCTCACGCAAGTACGCGACAGCTGCGCACAAATGCTGCTGCGGGTGCGGGGTCAAGATCGTCACACCCCTCAAACCGACGGACTGGACACTGACCGTAGTGGGCGATGCGGTAACACTGCACCCCTCGATCGGCAATTGGAATCACCCTTGCCAATCCCATTACATCATCCGCTCGAACCGGGTTGTCTGGGCCGGGAAGATGTCGCAGAACCAGATCAAACGCGGCCGAGCGTTGAATGAAGCGGCTAAGGAGGCTGTTTACCGCAACGGAATGGCTGGAACGGCACCGCCTAATTCAGGCCCCGGGGAGCCACGGCCCTTTCCGTCACCGAATGATGAAGGTCTTTGGGCTCGATTTATGAGATGGATGAAAGTGTCCTGATATCCTTGGTAATGAATCCAATGATCCCCGACAGATTGATACAAGCGCATACCGTCCAGTGGCAACGGTGGCAACGGGCCTGAAGCTGAAGGCGACAGCAGGCATCATAGCCCAACGCGGATAATTGGCATTGAAGTCGGCGTTGAAGATCGCCAGCTACCAGTTCAGCTCGTAGCTGGTGCTGCGTCCACCCGAAGCCGATTTCTTAAGGACGCCGCGCGTCAATAGCTCGCTGATTTCGCGCAGCGCTGTGTCTTGCGAGCACTTAGCTATCGCCGCCCATTTGCTGCTTGTGAGCTTGCCATCGAACCCGTCGAGCAGGCGATTGAGCAGCTTCACTTGGCGCTCATTCAACGGCGTGGTCGCCCAGCGTTGCCAGAAGCGCGCCTTCGCGAGCACGGCATCGAGCGTGAGCTGTGCACTGTCCAATGCACGCTGTAGCGTCCCCAGAAACCACATAAGCCAATCGGTGACGTCGAGGGAGCCCTTCTGGGTGGCTTCCAGTACGTCGTAGTAAGCCTTGCGCTCCCGTTGGATCTGTGCAGACAAACTATAGAAGCGCTGGGGGCTGCCATCGGCACGGGCAAGAAACAAGTCGCCCACTGCGCGGGCGATCCGGCCATTGCCATCGTCAAAGGGATGCAGCGTGGCGAACCACAGGTGCGCCAGTCCAGCCTTGACCAGTGACGGCTCGGTTGTGGTGGCATTCGCCCAGTTCAGGAATTGACTCGTTTCAGCCGTCAGTTGTTCTGCGGGTGGCGCCTGGTAGTGCACTCGTTCGCGGTGACCGGAACCGGAGACAACCTGCATCGGGCCAGTCACGTCGTCGCGCCAAGTGCCCACGCTGATGCGCGTGAGGCCGCTGTACCCCGTGGGGAAAAGGGCCGCGTGCCAACCGAACAAACGTTCGGCTGTCAGCGAGGCATCGCAGTGGGTGGTGGCGTCCAGCACCATCTCGACTACGCCTTCGACGTTGCGATCCACGGGTGCAAGCGCACCGATGTCAACGCCAAGACGGCGAGCGATGGATGAACGTACCGATTCGACGTTGAGTTGCTCGCCCTCGATCTCGCTGGTTTTGACCACATCCTCGGTCAGCGCTGACAGGCTGGCCTGATCGCGCAGGGCCATGCCGACATTGGCGAGCCGGCCCATCAGCAATCCTTGGGCACGACTGACTTCAGCTAGCGGCCCAGCAAGTTTTGTCAGGTCATAGCGCCAGTTGGGCCAGTCGTTGTCCTGCCAGATGTAGGATTTTTCGCCGCTTTTCATGCGGAGATTATGATCTGTATTCTCCGCAAATACCAGTCATTCACCGCATAAAATGCAGTGAATGTTGTTGCTATTCACCGCAGCGAAGGTGCTACGGATTCGGGTTCAATTCCGGAATGCACAATTGAGCTGCCCCCCACATGGTAATTTTTGGTTCAGTTCGAGTATCTTTGGTTAATTAAACCCAGGCTGATTCAGACACCTTTGCCAGCTTAGCTGCCAAGCCTTCACCACTTGATCTTGGAACGGCTAAAAAGGGTGTATGCATGCAAACATGATCATGTTAGTTGACATAATATAGATTAGGCGAAGTCGACGAGGGACATGTGTTACGTTTTCAGCTTCCAGCGGCCTAACGACTCGAGACATGAAGGACACCTCCTACAAGGTTGAATCTGACGAAGACACCGAACCGCCCTGGATATCTGCCAACCCGGAACGCCCAGAGCGAGCAAACGTTGCCGCTCGGCGGTAATCCTGCCCTCGATTGCTTGCCGGCGTTCTTCGGTGTGAGGACGTTCGAGGTAGCGCCACCACCAGTGGAGATTCCGAAGTTTTTCAAACACAGCTTCATGACCTGACCACCGAGCGCGGCGCGGCAAGTGGCGCGACCGCGCCAGCGGGCGTCCGCCCGCGCCGAATGGCGTCCGTGGGAAATTGACCTCCGCTTGTCTTTAAGAAAAGCTGCCGCGGGCACTCCGCCTCACACTGCACCTGGCGCTGCACGCGAAAACATCCACGACGCAACTTCCTTACTTCGCTTGCGGTGCGCACGGCCGGCCGCTGGCGCGGCCGGGCCGGGCACCGCAAGCGTTCGATGGTCTTCATGCGGCAACCTCCGACCGGATCAGTGTCAGTGAAAGCGGAATCAGATCCACGCTTATTCTGTTCAAGCCGAGATCGTGGCATTGTGCCAAGGCTGTATCCGCCCTTTTGAAAATACGCAGTTGCTGCGAACTCTCAGAAACCAGCCAGTAAAGCCCTCGATCGCCATGAATTCCAAGCCGCACCCTGAGCGCAAGACCACCTTCAACAGTCACCAAACTGGCCTGCAAATTCGGCCCGAATCCGTCAATCAGAACACGCATGGAACTGAGCAAAAGCCCCTTTCCTTGAAGACCGAATAATTCCATATTCACACCGTGAAATACATTTATTTCGGAAACAATACCACGTTTCACGGTTTTATCAAAGTTTTCTTGTGTCATCGCGCTACCTCGTTTTCATAGAGGAAATGAATAGGTTTGTCTCAAGTTGAGACTGAATGGACTAGTGTTACTACCAGTCGATCAAGCCGGCTGAGAAAATCGCCTCAAAAAAGCGACCTCCAAAGCCGGCTGATCCGTGGCTTGGCAAACCATCTCAACACCCTCGACCTCCTCTTCGTAACACCAAACCTTGCCAGCAGGCCCAAAAACGGCAATGGCGACCTTCTGGCGATCAAACACGGATACCAGGGACAAAGAAGATGCATAAGCCACCGCTGGACCTCTTGCGTAGTCCCGAAAGACCTCTTTACCGTCCAGGGTAACGAACCACTTGCCCAGCTCGCAGGCGCGCTTCATGGCCTACCCTTCCTAAGCATGCAAGCTTCGATAACGAGCCGAGCTTGAAGCCGCTTGATCAAATGAGCGGGATAAATGAAGACATGCCAGTAGAAACTTTGAAGAAATCGGAACGAAGCAGCTCGAAAGCCAGGTGCATTGTCACCATCGCCAGAATCGAGCCAACCAGCAGAAAAACAGCCCTGATAAACGACCGGACGCCAGAACCAAGTCCAGAGATCAGCAAGCAGGAAGAGCGGAAAGAAGAGGAATTGCAGAAAATGAAAGATGTATAGATAAATGCTGTCCGCATTGACCACTGTATAGATTATGCGAAGTACTGGTACCAAAACAAATAGCCTATTCTTGGGCGCCCGCCCGCCTAAGTAAGGCCGCAACTTCCTCATATCCCCCCTTGTTGGCTAGCTTCAAGGTCGTGGTACCGTCACTGGTGGAAAACCTCGCGTCTGCCTTGGCGTCCAGCAATAGCTTGACGAGCTGTGCATTGCCACTCTTGGCGGCGAGCAGCAAGGCGGTCATACCGTTGGGTGCGACGGCGTCAACTTTGGTACTGTGCTCGATCAGTAATTTAATGACATCGGTTCGACCCTCAAGCGCTGCGTAATGCAGCGCCGTCCAACCGGATTGATCCACTTCGGCAGCAGCGCCAAGCAAGGAGCGAACAATTTCCAAGTGACCTTTAAGCGCTGCCAACATCAGCGCCGTGTCGCCAATGTTGTTTCTAACGCCCAACCGTACGCGCTGCGTCAGTAGAAAGTCCACCAACGACCGATTCCCATTGCCCGCCGCAAGCATGAGCAAGGAGTTGCCGGAACGATCTACGGTATTGACGTCCATGCCACGCTGCAAAATGGCCTTTACAGTCGCCGTGTCTCCGGTATCCACGGCTTTCAGGAGGTCGTTGTATATGCCGGCGCTGGCAGGCATGGCCCACAATAAACCAGCCATCAGGGCCAGCGTTACCCGAAAACGTGTGACCAAGCGACTCATGGCAGCACCACGCGAAACAGCTCGCAAAAGTTACGGGTGGTCGCCGCCGCGATTTCTTCCAAGGATATACCTCTCAGTTTGGCAATTTCGTCTGCCACATATCTGACGTAAGCCGGTTCGTTGCCTTTGCCGCGATGAGGCATGGGCGCTAGATAAGGCGAGTCGGTCTCGATCAGCATACGATCCAAGGGAACCGCCTTTGCCACCTCTTTGATCTGCTTGGCGTTCTTGAAGGTGACTATGCCCGAGAAGGAAATATAGAAGCCCAGTTCCATGGCTTTTTCGGCCACTTCCCGGGTCTCGGTAAAACAGTGCATGACCCCACCAACAGCCGAGGCGCCCTCTTCCGTCATGATGACTAAAGTGTCCTGCGCCGCCTCGCGAGTGTGAATAATCAATGGCTTGGCGCACGCTTTGGCGGCGCGAATATGTACGCGAAAGCGCTCGCGTTGCCATTCGGTTTCGGTCTTGTGCCAGTAGTAGTCGAGCCCGGTTTCGCCAATCGCGACCACGCGCGGATGCTTGGCATGGCTGACCAGGGTCTCGACATCCGGCTCCTGGCAATCGCGGTGCTCCGGATGCACACCTACGGATGCAAAAAGATGCTTATGGGACTCGGCCAGTCCGAGGACATCCGGTAGACCTTCCAGGCTGACAGCCACACAGAGGGCCGCTCGAACTTGCGCGGCAGCCATGGAATCAAGAACTTGCGGCAAGCGCTCGGCGAGGCCTGGAAAATCCAGGTGGCAATGCGAATCGACCAACATGAGTTTAGATGGTGTGGGTCTGACGGCCAGCAGGAAAGCCGGCGAGCAGGGTATCAATCTTGCGGCGAGCTGCTAACCCGGATTCGTCGTCGCTGAACTGCACACCGATGCCCTGCGTTTTGTTCCCTTGTGCGCCAGCCGGCGTTACCCACACTACCGTGCCGGCAATCGGAAGTTTACCCGGCTCATCCATCAGCGACAGCAGCATGAACACCTCGTCGCCCAGAGCGTAAGCCTTGGCAGTGGGGACAAAAATGCCGCCACGCTTGAGGAAAGGCATGTAAGCGGCAAAGAGCGCCGACTTGGAGTTGATATTGAGAGAAAGAACGCTGGGGCGCGCGCCAGGCTGAGGATTGACAGGATCGGTCATAGGTTGTTCTTTTGGTTACTTTTTGGTAACAGCGCGACTATAACGTGCCAACAAATCTTCGAGAAAAAGGCGTGCATTCAGGGGGTGTTGTGCCACCGCCTTGATACGCAGCAGTTCATTGTAGCAGTCAATCAAACCGCCAGTCGAAGCGCCGGCAGCGGTAGCCCTGAGATCCGCAAGACGTCGTTCGTGGTAGACAGCTTTGCCAGAGACTTTTATGAGAACAAGATCATACAGCCATTTTTGCAACCATATTGTTAAGAGACGTTTGTCGATATCCGCGCTGCCGTCCTTGCCTTCTTTGAGCCAAGGTTCCCATTTTGCCGCCACCGCGACCGGGCCATAGCGAGGGACCGCCATGACATCCGTGAGAAACTGTTCCAACCGCTCCGCCATGCCTGCCTCATCAACAGCGGCCAATGGCATCCCGCCGACATGGGCCAGCAGCGCTTCCACCTGGGCGGATTTTGCCGGTAGATTGACTCGCAGCCAAGATAGGGCTGCGGTCCGATCAGGCTTGGGAAAATCAATGGACTGACACCGGCTGCGTATCGTGGGAAGTAAGCGTCGGTCGTTTCCAGATACTAAAAGAAACAATGTACTTGCTGAAGGCTCTTCGAGCGCTTTAAGAAGTGCGTTTGCGGTTGCCAAGTTCATCGCTTCGGCAGGCTGAATGAGTACAATGCGCGCGCCCTGGCGGTGCGTCCCGACCGAGAGAAAGTCTTCCAACGCGCGGATCTGATCGATGCGAATCTGCTCGGATTTCCGTTTGGCGGGCGCCGCCCCGCTGGTTGTTTTGCCTGCTCCCTCACCTGCCCCTTCGTCCAGCTCCTCGGTTTCCGCACCTCCAGGCTGAACCAAACGAAAGTCTGGATGGTTGCCGGCCGCAAACCACCCGCAAGGGAGGCATTTGCCACAGGCCTCCTCGGCGTTGGTAGCCTTTTCGCACAACAAGCGGGCGGCGAAGCTGTGAGCGAACTGAGTTTTACCGCCACCTGGTGGCCCAAGCAGCAGCAGGGCGTGAGGCAGCCGATCCAACCGACCGAGTAGCTGCTGCCAGATTTGTTGTTGCCACGGATATATCATTATCAATAGCTTAAAACGATATTCTCAAGTTGTTTCTGTATTTCGGCAATGCTCTGCCGCCCATCAATCAGTTTAATTCGCGCTGGATTTTCGCGAGCACGCTGCAAATAACAGTTGCGAACCTTCTCGAAAAACGTACGAGCTTCCTGCTCGAAACGGTCCGGACTGTTGCCGGTTTTCGCAAGCCGTTCGCAAGCGATTTCGGTTGGCACGTCGAACAGTAGCGTCAAGTCCGGCTGAAAACCATCCTGCACCCAGCGCTCCAGTTGCGCGATCTTCTCCATGGCCAGATTGCGCCCACCACCCTGATAAGCGTAGGTTGCATCGGTAAAGCGGTCAGAAACCACCCATTTGCCCATCGCCAAGGCCGGCAATATCACCTTGTCGAGATGCTCGCGTCGGGCGGCGAACATCAACAGGGCTTCAGTTTCCAGGTGCATGGGTTCGGACAGCAACAGCGCACGCAGCTTTTCACCCAGGGGCGTACCGCCGGGCTCGCGCGTGGCAACGATATCGTGCCCCGCTTGCTTTAGGCGTTCGACCAGCCAAGCGTGGTGGGTGCTCTTACCCGCCCCGTCTATACCTTCCAGCGTGATGAACTTCCCATGCAACAAACTTTATCCCCTTGTCTTAGTGGTTATTTCTCTTCTGGTACTTATTCACCGCGCGATTGTGTTCGTCCAGCGTACGTGAAAACTGGCTGCTTCCATCGCCGCGCGCGACAAAGTAAAGATGGTCGTTTTCGGCCGGATGCAGCGCAGCCTGTAACGACGCTAGACCCGGCATGGCAATGGGTGTCGGCGGCAAACCGGGCCGCAGGTAAGTATTGTAGGGGCTGTCGGTTTGCAAGTCGCGCTTCCTCAAGTTGCCATCGAATTTTTCGCCCATGCCATAGATCACCGTCGGATCGGTCTGTAGCAGCATGCCGCGTTTCAAGCGGTTGATAAATACCGCGGCGATCATACGCCGGTCTTCCGCCTTGCCGGTTTCCTTTTCCACAATGGAAGCCATGATCAAAGCCTCATAGGGCGTCGCGTAAGGCAGCCCTTCTGCGCGACCGCCCCATTCCTTCTCCAAGCTTTGCCGCATCTGGTGATGCGCCCGTTTCAGTATGGCCAGGTCGCTGGAGGCCTTGGCAAACAGATAGGTGTCCGGGAAGAATTGGCCCTCGGCGCCGGATTCGCCAATGTTTACACCGAGCTTTTCGAGAATCTGATATTCGCTCAAGCCAGCGGTGTCATGGGTGATGGCCGGGTGCGCATCGAGTGCCGCGCGCATCTGGCGAAAGCTCCAACCTTCCGGAAAGGAAAGTTCCGCCTGACTGACATCACCACGCGTGAGTTTCTCCAACAGCAGCCAGGGGCTTAGCCCCGGCTCGAACTCGTAGCTGCCGGCTTTTATGGCGGAAGCGCGCCCCAGGATTCTTGAAAGCAATGTGAATTGCCATGCCGGCATGTCGATGCCGGCCTCCACCAATTCCCGCGCCGTCTGTCGCAGGCTGCTACCGGGCTTCACCGTGAAGTCCAAGGGCGCAGTCTTGAACGCCAGTGGGGCCTGGGCAAAGTAAGCCATCCAGGCAACGAAAGCGAGTGCAGCGAAAAGCAAAAGGGCGATGAGGCGCGATAGCGTGCGCATCATCGGTGTGAAGTAAGACGGAGCAGTGGGAGCACGGCGATATAATACCGCAAGCCCCTCACCCCAAATCTCATTCTTACGCTCACCCTCACGCAAAGAGACCGTCATGAATGTTCCATGGAAATCCTATCTGGAAAGCTGCGGCGCGCGCTTCGAGGCCAACGAGCCGACTCACTTTGGCGACCTCCTGGCCGAACTGTCCGCCGCTCAAAACGGCATGGTCATCGCACCGCTGGGCCATTTTGGCGTGATGCGCTGCAATGGTGAAGACGCGGCGACTTTTCTGCACAACCTCCTGACCAACGACATCAAGGCACTGTCGCGTGACCGCGCGCTGGTCTGCGGTTTCTGTACGGCCAAAGGTCGCATGCTGGCGGATTTTTTGGTTTGGCGCGATGAAGATGCTTACCTGTTGCAACTCTCGGCGGACATCCAGCCCGCCGTACAAAAGAAACTCTCGATGTACGTGTTGCGTTCCAAGGTAAAAATCACCGATGCAAGCGAAGAGTTGGTCCTCATCGGCCTGGCCGGCCCGCAGGCCGAAAACCTGCTCGGCACGCTGGGCCTGACAGCCCCCCAAGAGCCTTTAGGCGTCAGCGCCATCGACGCCGGGCAGATTATCCGCCTGGATGCACAACGCTTCGTCTTGGCGCTTAGCGAGGTGGCTGGAGAGCCGCTCTGGGAGCGCCTCTCCAGCCATGCCCGCCCGGTAGGCACAGCGGCGTGGCGCTGGCTGGACATCGTCGCCGGCCAGCCGCACATCACCGCCACCACCCAGGAAGAGTTCGTGCCGCAAATGGTGAATCTGGAACTGATCGGCGGCGTGAGTTTTACCAAGGGTTGCTATCCCGGCCAGGAAATCGTCGCGCGCACCAAGTACCTCGGCAAAGTAAAGCGTCGGACCTTGCGCGCTCACGTCATGGCGGATGCAATGCCTGCCCCCGGTACAGATCTCTATACGTCTGCTGTGCCGGAGCAATCCAGCGGCAAGGTGGTGAATGCGGCAGCGGCGCCCGAAGGCGGTTACGAGTTGCTGGCCGAGCTCATCATGGCCAACATCGAAGGGCAGGAAGTGCGCCTGGGCCGGGCCGACGGACCGGCGTTGGAAATGCGCCCCCTACCCTACTCGCTCGATTAGCCGATCGCATGTGCCTGATCCTGCTTGCTTGGCAGGCGCATGCGGATTACCCTTTGGTGGTGGCCGCCAATCGCGATGAGTTTTTTGCGCGGGCCACGGCAACGGCGGCGTTTTGGGATGATGCGCCGCAAGTGCTGGCAGGCCGCGATCTCGACGCGGGCGGCACCTGGCTGGGGGTGACACGGCAAGGTCGTTTCGCCGCACTGACCAATTATCGCGCTCCGGGGAGCAACCGAACGAGTGGGCCAATGGTGCCAAATGCCCCTTCCCGAGGTCTGCTTGTCAGCCGTTTCCTGACGGGCAAGCAAACGCCGGAGACTTATCTGAGCGAACTGCAAGCCGAGTCCGAACGCTACAACGGTTACAACCTGCTCTTTGGCGACCGCAGTGCCTTGTACTGCTACGCCAATCGCAGCAATGCCGCGCAGCGCCTGGCTCCCGGCGTTTATGGCCTCAGCAACGACCTGCTGGACACGCCCTGGCCCAAAATTGCGCGCGGAAAATCGGCGCTGGCGATGACGCTCCAAGCGCTGCCGGACGAGGCGCCATTGTTTGACCTCTTGCATGACGACCAACCCGCGCCCGACGCAGTCTTGCCGCGCACGGGCGTCAGTCTGGAATGGGAAAGGCTGCTCTCAGCCGCCTTCATATGCGCGCCGGACTATGGCACACGCTCATCGACCGTACTCCTGGTTGATCAATCCGGCGAGCTGCGTTTCACCGAACGCAGTTTTGCAGCCGGCGGCACGGAGACAAGCCGCGTCGAATATGCCTTTGCGCTGCAATAGGCTTACTCGCAAATCTCGACCGGCGTTCCGGCTGGCACGAGATCGAACAATTCCGTGATGTCCTTGTTGCGCATGCGTATGCAGCCGATGGAGCCGGGCTTGCCCATTTCCGCCGTGTCCGGACTGCCATGGACGTAGATATAGCGACGCATGGTATCGACATCGCCGAGACGGTTGTAGCCCGGTTCACAGCCCGATAACCAAAGGATACGGGTGAGTATCCAGTCGCGCTGCGGATGCTGCTCGGCAAGCGCCGGCGTATAGAGCTCTCCGGTCGGTCGCCGCTTGGCGAAGACCGTATTCACTGGCGCACCGGCACCGATCTTGGCGCGGACTATGTGCTGGCCGCGCGGCGTGCAGTAGCTGCCACGAATCTCACCAGCGCCATTCTTGGCGGTAGACACCCGATAACGGCGTAGTGCCCTGCCCTCGTCGTCGAACAGATCGAGCGTCTGGTGCGCGATGCTGACGCGGATTCTCATTTTAAGCACTCAGTGTCTTGCCGCGCCGCGCGGCGAAAAAGCGCGACAGCAACGTAGCGCATTCCTCGGCCCTCACGCCGCCGACGACTTCAGTGTGGTGGTTGAGACGCTGCTCTGCAAAAAGATCAATGACGCTGCCGCAAGCGCCCGTCTTGGGGTCTCGTGCACCAAAGACAACCCGGGCGATACGCGCATGCATGATGGCGCCCGAACACATGGCGCAGGGCTCTAGCGTAACGAACAATTCGCAATCCACGAGACGATAGTTGCCGAGCCGCACTGCCGCGTCGCGCAGGGCCATGATCTCGGCGTGGGCAGTCGGATCATGGCGCGAGATCGGCGCATTGAATCCGCGACCGACAATTTCTCCATCCTTCACCACCACCGCACCGACCGGCACTTCGTCGATGGACAGCGCCTGTTGCGCCAGATCCAACGCCGCCTGCATCCAGAATTCGTCCGACAAATCCATTCCCAATCGATTTTTTCCAAGCCCTTGAAACCCTTGACGGACGGGCTTCTCACGTTGATTTTCCCAGGAAGCAGTCGCTGATATTCGGCGGACTGAACAGTCGCTCCGGAGATTACCAAGCATCACCCAAGCGTGTCCATATTGTTGAGTGGGTACTTGGAAATTTCGCCACCTGCGGTCCGCGGGCCCTTTCAGCTCAGCCAGCGCTGTGGCAGGCCTCATCTCCGGTAACGAGCAAGGACGCGAAATCCTCGGCGGATAAGGGATGGCTGAAATGAAAGCCTTGCCCCTCTTCGCATTGCTGAGTGCGGAGGAAAGCGAGCTGCTGCTGCGTTTCCACACCCTCTGCAATGACGCGCTGTTTTAGGTTTCTTCCCATGCCGATGACTGCGCTGACGATGGTCGCGTCATCCGCATCGGTGGCAATGTCGCGCACGAAGGATTGGTCAATCTTCAAGGTGTCAATCGGGAAGCGCTTGAGATAACTCAGGCTCGAATAACCGGTACCGAAGTCATCGATGGCAAGTTGCACGCCCATGGTCTTGAGTCCTTTTAGCACGGCCGCAGAGGAATCGGCGTCGTGCATGAGAATGGTTTCAGTCAGCTCCAGTTCAAGATAGCGCGGCGCCAAGCCGGTTTCCTTTAGGATTAGCGCGACGCCATCCAGAAAATTCTTTTGCCTGAGTTCCACGGCGGAAATGTTGACCGCGATAGGCACCGCAAGCAGGCCCGACGCCTGCCAGGCCTGGACTTGCCGGCAAGCTTCGCGCAGCACCCACCGTCCGATCGGCACGATGAGCCCGCTTTCTTCGGCGATTGCGATGAACTGTGCGGGGTAGACGAGCCCCAGATTCGGGTCCTGCCAGCGGATAAGCGCCTCAATGCCGGTCATCGCGCCTGAAGCCAGATCAATCTGCGGCTGGTAATGCAGTAGGAACTCTTCCTGCGTCAGGGCGCGGCGCAAGCTGCTTTCGACGATCAGCCGGCGCACCGCGCGGGTGTTCATGTCGGCCCTAAAAAACTGATAATTGTTACGACCGTTCGCTTTGGCGTGATACATCGCCGTGTCGGCGTTCTTCATCACGGTGTCCACGTTGTTGCCGTCATCCGGATAAACGCTGATGCCGATACTCAAGGTGATATGGAGTTCGTTGCCGCTGATGAGATGTGGATCGGCGAAAGCGTCGAGCAACTTTTCCGCGACGTGGGCCGCATCTTGCGGCCGTTCGATTTCAGCCAGTAGTATGACAAACTCATCGCCGCCCTGGCGGGATACCACCGTGTCCGTGGCACGTACACCGGCTGCCATGAACTTGAATCAAGCTGCATAGCGAACGGGGGTATGTTGAAAGTAGCTGCGAACACGACCGGGTTGCTTCTGAACGCTGCGAAGATGGCGGGAAGCCGCCTTGACCAGTTGCAACTTGGTGCGCGCCGGCGCTTGCTTTGTGACCGCCTGCTTGATGTCGGCGTTGGCCATTTCGTCAGGGTTGAGTTCTGGACTGTAGCTGGGCAAGTAGAACACCTCGATAGCCTTCGTGTGCTTGGCAAGCCATGCCTTGACCAGTTTGCTGTGATGCACTCGCAGGTTATCGAGGATGAGGAACACCTTTTTGGTTGCCCCCTTGATCAGTCGGCGCAGGAAGTCGATCAGGATGTCGGCGTTGAGCGCGCCATCGAAGATCTTCCAACGCATCTGCCCTTTATTGGTCACCGTCGAGATGATCGACAGACCTTCGCGCTTGCTATTGACGCGGATCACCGGCGTTTCGCCTTTGGGGGCAAAACCACGGCCACGCACGTCGTCGCTACGCAACCCCGTCTCGTCGCCCCAGTGAATTTCGGCGCATTCCTTCTTCGCCCGCGTCGCAATCTCCGGATAGGCCGTCTCCATCCAGTGCTTGACCGCCGTCGGCGATTGCTCGTAGGCGCGCCGGATGGGCTTCTGCGGCGTGAAACCCCAGCGCTTCAGATAGGTACCCATGGTGCGCACCGGCACGCGAATGCCAAACCGGTCAGCAATCAGTTCTGCTACGGCGCCACGCGACCAAAGCGCGTA
>JAYUNL010000081.1:0-9409 GCA_043761745.1 Rhodocyclaceae bacterium | reverse complement strand
GTGATGCGCTATGAAAACGGCAGCACGCTGAAAGAGCATGTGCGCCAGCTTACCGAGGCGGGCTCCAGCATTTCCGAGAAGATTCTGCGCACTGTGTTTGCGTCCCTGCTCAGCGGCCTGCGCGAGATTCACGCGCGCAAACTGCTGCACCTCGATATCAAGCCTTCCAACATCTATTTGCGCGGCGATGGCGTGCCGGTGTTGCTGGATTTTGGCGCAACGCGCAAGGGGCTGGGGCCGGACGCGGCCGTCAATGCCGTATTTACGCCCGGTTTCGCCGCGCCGGAACAACAGGGCTCTGGCGAGCCCTTGGGGCCGTGGACGGATATCTACGCGGTAGGCGCCTCCCTGTACGACTGCCTGGCCGGGAATACCCCGCAATCGGCCGCCCTACGCCTGATGAAGGACGAACTGGAGCCTGCCCAGATACGCTGGGGAAAGCGCTATTCGCTGCAATTGCTGGAATTGATCGACTGGTGCATGCAATTGGCTATCGCCCAGCGCCCGCAAAGCGTCTTTGCTTTGCAGAAAGTGCTTAATGGCGAACAACTCGATCTGATCGATCCGAACTGGTTCACCAAGTCCACCGCCCCACCGCCACCGACCGGCGCTACCGATCCGGCCTGAGCCAACGAGCCCGATTCCTCTCGAAAAGAGTCAAATTACCTTGCTTCGGGAACGTTGGCGGCGCACACTCTGTCATACTCGCTGCACTGCAACGTAGATTAGGGCTACCCATATGAAGGCAACTATTCTTGAGTTTCTGAAAACCAACGGCGAAGGCCTAGACGCCGACATTGCCAAGGCATTGCGCCTGCCCATGGCCGCCGTCAGGACGCATATCGCGCAACTTGCGTCTGAGGGAGAAGTGATCTGCTGCAAGGTCGCGCGCTTCACCGACGGCAAAAAAATCGAGGGCGTGAGCTGCCGACTTTCCGGCAGATTGCCCACGCCGGCGCGCGGGCCCAAGCCCGGCGCGAAGCGGGCCGCCGAGCCTGTTTAACGGTTAGATCAGGTCAAGGATGGCATGACCGGCTCACCGAGCTGCGCGTGCCACCTTGCACTACCGGGCTTCCGGGCCGGCCGTTTCCCAAGAGAGTTCTCCGTTTAGCGATAGAGCAAGCAGCTTTCTCGTTCGGCTTCCCACGCCAGCTCATCCGGCCGCGCCAGCCCCTCCAAGTCGCCCGGCGTTGCCTCGGCGTCATCCACCCATTTCCGTAGCAGCGAAGAGCCGTTGATCAAGTCGATCGCCAGTCGGTCGTGCTCGTACTCGTAGGTGAAGTCGCGCCACAGGACGTAATCCGGTTGCAGACGGCGCAGGGCCTTGAAGGCGAGCGCCTGTAATCGCCACGGACGAAAAGTGGCATGGTCGTAGCGACTATCGTCGACGTGTATCTGTATGCCTTGACACAGCTTGCCGGCATGTTTGTGAAAGGTGGGCTCGAAGTAGCAGTCGCGCAGGCGGCAGCCCGCCAGCCAAGTGGGCGCTAACCTCCGCATCTCCGCGAGCAGCGCGCGGGCGTCGATATCAGGCGCGCCGAAAAGCTCCAGCGGCCGAGTGGTGCCGCGCCCCTCGGACAGCGTCGTGCCTTCCAGCATCACCGTTCCCGCATAGGCGCGCGCCATGGAGAGGTTAGCGGCATTCGGGCTGGGGTTGATCCAACTGCGCGCACCCAGCGGCCAGCCGTAGCCGGGCGCCGCATCTGGCGCCCAGCCTAGCATCGTGACCACTTCGCACTCCACATCCAGCTTGAGCGTGGTGATGAACCAGCGCGCCAGTTCGCCCATGGTCAGACCGTGGCGCATGGGGATCGGCCCAGCGCCGACGAAGCTTTCCCAGCCCGCCCTCAGCGTCAGCCCTTCAACTGGGCGGCCTGCAGGGTTGGGGCGGTCGAGTATCCAAACAGACTTTTGATGCGCGGCGGCCGCTTCTAGCACGTAGCGCAAGGTGGTGATGAAGGTGTAGATGCGGCAGCCCATATCCTGCAAATCAACCAGCAGTACATCGAAGCTGTTCATCATCGCTGCCGTTGGGTGGCGCACGTTGCCGTAAAGGCTGAATACCGGAATGCCGTGCAGTGGGTCGATGAAATCCGGTGACTCAACCATGTTGTCCTGCTTGTCGCCGCGCAGACCGTGCTGCGGGCCGAAGGCTGCGCTAAGATGAATCTCTGGCAGGGCGGCCAGTGCGTCCAGCGAGTGGGTGAGATTGCGAGTTACCGAGGCCGGATGCGCCAGCAGCGCCACGCGTCGCCCGATGAGTGCACGACGCAGGGCAGATTCTTCAATCAGCCGGTCTATGCCGAATTTAACAGTCGGGGTCATCAGTCGTTTTCAGAGCTTCGTGTTGTCTGTCGCAAGTGTGAGATGCATTGTCGCCCGATTGTGAAAGTCCGGCTGCGCAGCCGGATGCGCCAGGGCCCAGTAACTGCGGTTGCCATCCGCCGTCTCAATTACTGCCGAGAGACCCAATTGCAGTACTTCGTCCGGTGCAGTGGATGTTAGCAGCGCCGGCGCTAGCACGGCATCCAGCTCCAGGCGATCATCAAAATAGTGTACGGAAATATGCGGCGCTACATCCGTCAAGTTAAATTCCTCGCGTTCGCGGTATTCGCGAAACGCATAGCTTGCCCATTCCCCCGACGGCGCGAAATTAAATTCGCGGTAGGCTGTCTTACCCGCAACAGCAACAAAAACCTCGAAGCAGGTGTGCTCCCACAAGCCGTCGACGAATTCGGGGGGCAGCGGTGCAGGAATGCGGAGACAGTGGATTGGACCATTAAGCCGATAGGAGAGCGACAGGCCACCCTTGGTCATCGGCGAAACCCGCACCTCGATGCTTATCGGCGCGAGACAAATCGACGCCGGGTGACAGAGCAGGCGGACGGTCTGACTAGGTGGCACGCGAGTGGACAAAGGTATTGGCAATTAAGACCCGAGCAGTCCATGCGTCGCACAAATGCGGCGCAAAGCCGCTACTTTACCCTGTCGCGAGGACGCCTCGGATATTGCTGATCAACGCTGGCGCCAAGCCTAGGCTGACGACATAACGCAGCGGCCCGCCGGCGCGCAGGGCATCGAAGGGATAGCAGGTGATAAGCGTCAAGCGCGTCTCGCCTTTCGGCTGCGCCAGCACGCTGATATCGCGCTTGTCCACGACCTCCGTATGTTCAACGCGATAGCGGCGATTCGCGCCGTTGCTTGTTTGCAGCTCGATATCATCGCCGACCTTGAGATCGCGCAGGAAGGTGAAATGGGTATCGCGATGTGCGGCGACAACACTGTTGCCATACTCGCCCGGCAGCGGTGTGCCAAACAGGTGGCCGGGCCCGAAGGCGATGGTGCGACCGCTGGCGCCGGCCAGCACATAGCGCTCGATGCCGAGATGCGGCGCGTAGATGCGCGCCACTGGCCAGGTGTCGGCCCAGGGCCAGGGCTTGACTATAGTCTCACCCTCCAGCGTGCGCGCCCACGCTTGCTTGATGAGCACTTGCGCCAGCCAGGCCTTGGCATGGATGTAAGTTCCCTGGCCGATCTGCCACAGGCCGAAGCACAGCGCGGCCACGCCCAGCATCGCCAGCCAATGCGCTTTGCCTTTGGCCAGCCGTTTGTTAATCGTATTGGTTGGAATATGGTCGAGCACCTGGGGCCAGGCGCATTCCACACCGAGGGGCCATTCCTCGACCGATGCACTGCTTTGCCACAGCGCGGCCTTCATGACGGCATGCCATGCTTCAACAGTTGCAAAGGCGCCGGCCTTAGCAACAGTGTCACCGAGAACAGCACAGCCAGGGTGCCGATCAGCAGATTCCAGCGTGCGTCCGTCGCGCCTTGCGGTAGTTCGCCGAACACCGCTTCGTATTGCCAGCCTTCCGGCAGCTGCGTCGGCACGGCGCCGCTCGTCAGCGTGCTATCCGCCGCGCGCACCGGCGTTTTGTCCACCGCCACCAAACTGGTGTATTTGCTGGCGAGATGATGTTCGAGCGCGATGGCGACAACGGCGTCGCGAACATCCTCCTCCTTCGCGCCTTCGCGCAGCGTATCAACCAGCGACTGTATCTTCTCGCGCGCCCACAGCACGCCCATGCCCTTGCCGGCGTGGGCGGACTCGATCGACAACGTGGTGTGCCAAGGCGTGCTGCCGCGCAAGCCCGAGATACGGACGTCGCCGCGTACTTGATCGAGCGCGACCGAGACTACGATAGGTTCGCCCAAATAAAGATCGGGAATACGCTTAGGCCACACTTCGGCGTGGGCGCCTTCCGGCCAGTCGATCTCGACGCCTTTCAATACAGGCGATTCGAGCTTGGCGAACAAGCCGTTCATTTTCTCCTTCACCTCTTCGATCTTGCCGATGTAGGTGAATGTGCCGCGTCCAATCTGCGCCGCCTTGGTCATGAAGTGGCTGTTGGGCGCGGCACCGATGCCCACCGTGAACAGACGCGTATCGCCCAGCTTCTGCGCGATAAGCGTGAACAACCCGTCCTCGTTACCAACTGCGCCATCGGTGAGAAAAATCACCTGACGCACGCGGCCCGGATTTTCGCGGCCGTTCAGGGCGAGATTGAGCGCCGAAGCCATCTCGGTACCGCCTTGGGCTTGCAGCTTGTGCACGAAATCCAGGGCGCGCGCACGGTTCTTGGCCGTGGAAGGTTGCGCATCGGAATACAGCGCCTTTGCGTAAGAGTTGAATTCGATCACGTTGAAGCTGTCCTGCTCCGCGAGCCGCGCGACAGCAAGCGCCAGGGCCTCTTTGGCTTGTGCGATGGAAGTGCCGGTCATCGAGCCGGACGTATCGATGACGAAAATAACCTCGCGCGGCAAGTGCGCATCGGCCTGCGTCACAGCCGGTGGCATCAGCATCAGGAGCGCATGCTGTCGCTTCGACGGTTTGTCGTGATTGCCCTCAACAAAGAGTGCGGCTTGCGGTTCGTGTCCTGATTGCGGCACCCAGCTCAATTCGAAATCGCGGTTGGCCGAAACGTCGCCAGCCGCCAACTCGATTACGTGCCTGCCGTCGCCATCAATTTCGCTCTTGATGCGGTGATAGGCGCTGACAACGTTGTCGAGCGGTACGCCGCCGTCGAGTGTGACGCGCAGACGAACGGCATTGCCCGCCGACTTCACATTCGGCGGCAACACCGGCGGTGTGATGCGCGCGGCGTCGGGTACCTGATCGGTGTTCGGCGCCCAGCCATGCCCAGCGACGCCTTCCTGAGGCGTGCCGGGAATATAGCGCGGGCCCACCACCATGGGGAAGCGCAAGCTGTAGCGATTTGAGTCATAGCGCACCGTCTGTTGGTATTCGATGTCGACGGCGATTTCTCCTCCCGGCGGAATGTTGGCGACGTTGGTGGTAAAGATATTCGGCCGCTCCTGCTCGACGAGTGCAGCGCGTTGGCCGTTGGATTTCGCCTGCTCGTACTCGGCGCGCGCCGCCTGACGCTCCTTGACGTCGCCCTCGATCACACGCTCGCCGACACGCAAGCGCATGTGATCCACGGCCGCGTTCTCCGGCAGCGGAAAAACGTAGATGCCTTCAAGCCACTCGTCATAGGGATTGCGGTAGATCTGGCGCACATGGGCACGAGCGACGATGCCGCTGACGATGATGTCGACTTCCGTGCGCACTACAGGTATCGCCTCGGTCGCGCCATTGCGCTTGAGCAAGAGTGTGCCTTGCTGCGCTTCGCGCGGTTTCATGGCGAGCTTATTGATCTGGGCAACCTCGGTGACCTCAGTGATTTTCTCAGCCGCCTCGGCGTTTTGCGCCAGCAACAGCGCCACACCGCCCAAGGTCAACGCGATGGCAAGACCGCTAAAGAAGGCCAGCAGCACATAAGCGATGAAGTCGACAACGGCCAGTCGGTTACCACGTTTCACCTTGGCCAGAAGCGTGTCGGTCGGCGTATTCATTTCGCTGCTCCCTGGTATTGAACGATGTCCGTTCAGGGTTCCATTGAAGCCGGTGAGTCGGGCACTGTTTGGCAAGTATCCGGGCAAGGGGGCGAAGAATTGTGGCAAGAAAATGATTTGTCTCTGCCGGCGTACCTCGGCAAAAGCTTCGTGTATATTCACCCCGCATGGGACGCCGCATTGCCATTGTTGAAGACGAAGCCGCCATCCGCGCCAATTACGCGGAAGCATTGACGCGCCATGGTTACGACGTGGCCGCCTATGCGGGGCGCAAGGAGGCGTTGGAGGCTTTCCGCACGAGGCTGCCGGAGCTGGCGATTATCGACATCGGCCTGGGCGATGAGCCGGAAGGCGGCTTCGAGTTGTGCCGTGCGCTGCGTGCCCTGGCGCCGCGCTTGCCCATCATCTTTCTCACGGCGCGCGACAGCGATGTCGACATCGTCTCCGGCCTACGCTTGGGCGCCGACGACTATCTCACCAAGGATGTGAGCTTGCCGCATCTCGCGGCGCGCATCGCCGCGCTGTTCCGCCGCGCCGACATGGCGCGCGAACCGCAGGGCGAAGAAGAAATCATCGAACGCGGACTACTCAAGCTGGACGCCAAGCGCCTGACGGCAAGCTGGAGCGGGCAGCCCGTCGACCTCACGCTCACCGAATTCTGGATGGTGCACACCCTCGCCAAATTTCCCGGTCACGTGAAAGACCGCGACCAGCTTATGCACGACGCCAAGCTCGTCGTGGATGAAGGCACCATCACCTCCCACATCAAGCGCATCCGCAAAAAGTTTCTCGCCGTCGACGCCGGCTTCGATCAGGTCGACACGGTGTATGGCATGGGTTATCGGTGGCGGGCGTGATGAAAGACGCTGAACACGGATTGACGCGGATGGGCACGGAAAAAGCCGAAGGGAAGTGGTCATGCCCGCGCAAGCCGGAATCCAGCGACGTGCGATTAAAGTCACTGGGTTCTCGCTTGCGCGAGAACGACATCGAAGACGTGGAGCGCCACCAATGACAAAGCATCATCTGCGCTCATCCGCGTAATCCGTGGCTAAAAATTTGCTCTCCCCGTGGCGACTAAGCCTGCGCGTTAAGCTGGCGCTGGTGGCGTTGTCGCTGCTCGCTCTTCCCTGGGTGGGTTATCGCTACGTCAAGGAAATGGAGCGCTTTCTACTCGAAGGTCAGCAGCAGGCGCTGCTGGCCACGGCGCGCGCGGTGGCGACGGCCTTGCATGAACGCCCGCAACTGATGAGGCTTTCCGAGGTGCGCCGCGCGCCGCAGACTGAGGAGCTGGCGCTCTCGCCGGGCGAATCGGTCGTGCCGCCACCCGCAGAAATCGCCCGCGAATCGGCGGCCACCGAGCAGAAATCTGTGGCGGAGGTCGACGCCATCCTGCGCGGCCTGGAGCGCTCAACGGCGCGTATCTGGGTGGTCAATCGCGAGCTTAAACTGCTGGCGCTCTCCGGCAGCCTCAAACATCCGCCCGATAACGCCGAGACCGTCGACGCGAATTTCGTCGCACGCGGCTGGCATGGCTTGCGCAACTGGCTGCTGCCGCGCCCCTCCGACGATTTCGACGACGCGCTCGACGAAGACGTACTCGCTAACGGCAGCGAAGTCACCAAGGCTATGCTCGGCGCGCCGGCCACGCGGCTGCGCAACAGCGTCGATGGCCGCGCGGTGATTGTCTCTGCGGCCCACCCCATCTGGAACCGCGATACCGTCGTCGGTGCGGTGGTCGTCGAAGAGACCACCAACTCGATCCTCACCGTGCGCAGTCGTGCACTGGAGCGCTTGCTGCTGGTCACGCTCACCGTCTTCGCGCTGGCGGCGTCGCTGCTGTTGGGTTTTGCATCGCGTCTTTCCGGCCGCATCCGTCGCCTGCGTGACGAAGCGGAAAACGCCGTCGACGCCCAGGGTCGCCTCACGCATCTGGCCACCGCTTCAAATGCGGGTGACGAAATCGGCGATCTCTCACGCAGCTTTTCCGCCGTGCTGCAAAAGCTGGCGCAGCATCACGGCTATCTCGAAAACCTTGCCGGCCGGCTCTCGCACGAACTGCGCACACCGATCGCCGTGGTGCGCTCGTCGCTTGAAAACTTGCGCATGAATGGCGTGGCCGAGGAACAGCGCGTGTACCTTGAACGCGCCGAAGAAGGCCTGATGCGCCTTACCAAGATATTCGCCCGCATGAGCGAGGCCAGCCGCTTGGAGCAAAGTCTGCAATCCGAGGCGCGCGAACGCTTCGACCTTGCCGCTCTGGTGCGCGATTGCGTCGACGGCTACAAGCTTGCTTATCCTCAGCTCATATTCGAATGTCGCGTGCCTGACCAAGCCGTAACTATTCATGGCTCGCCGGACCTGATGGCGCAACTGCTGGATAAACTGATCGCTAACGCCGCCGATTTCACGCGGCCCGATGCGCCAATAGTGATTGCTGTCGACGTTGCTACGGGCCGTGCGCAACTTCGCGTCGCCAATCAGGGGCCGAATCTGCCTGAGGAAATTCGCGGCAGACTCTTCGACTCGATGATCTCGGCGCGCGTCGAACGCAGCGATGCCGAGCCGCACCTTGGGCTGGGCCTCTACATCGCGCGGCAGATTGCCGAATTCCACGGCGGTACGATAGACGCCGACGATTTGCCCGAAGGCGGTGTTGCGGTGACAGTGTACCTACCGATAGTCAGCCAGTAGTGTCCGGTTAGATTCCGAATAGAGTCAATTGGTTATCTGGCATGAGTGGAATCATTCTGTTGGCATCGGGCTGCAAGGCGCATGAAATCTCGGTTTTCTCCAAAATTGAGACCGACAATATCTGTAGCAAAGTGTAGAGCGAGGCATCGAGATGAAGCTCCTTTTTGACGATAGCGATCAGCACATAGGTGGCGACAGCGCACCAGATTTGCGTCTTCACCGCGTTCTCGCTTGTGCCAAGGAAGCGCTTGATGCGCAGATGCTGCTTGATCCATTTGAACAACAGGGCGCCATACTGCCCATCAACATTATCCTGCCGAAGTCACCGTACGGTACCGCTTTCACCCGTACCGAGGTGAGCGATTTCCAACGATTCGGCTGCACTACGTGCACGACGAGCCATGCTATATCGTCCGACGCCCGAACGGAAGCCCGCTGTCATTTCCGGCGTGGATGACCGAACCAATATGGTCCTCGGTCGAGATAAGGGATGAGCCGCGATTACCCCGATCCGCCTGGCTAGAGCTTCGCCACGTAACGACAAACTGTCTATCCTCACTGGCATCCGGCGTGTCTCAAGGAGAGCGCGATGCAAAGGCGAGTGGTGCGACAGAGAAGGCTGTTCGAAGACGACGTGGCGATTCACCTCCCCCGAATGCCGGAGGGCGTACGAGAGGAAGTGATTCGCCTATTGAGCCATTGGCTGGTGGCGCTCGCAAAGGAACTCGAAGCGGAGGTGGCCGATGACCAAGATCACCCCTGAGCACTTGGCTCGACGCGCGTGCGTGTACATTCGTCA
>JAYUNL010000080.1:0-3451 GCA_043761745.1 Rhodocyclaceae bacterium | reverse complement strand
GCTCAGGTCACGCATCACCTTAGTCCAGAAGCGCGCGTACAGCAAATGCAAAATGGCGTGCTCAATACCGCCTATGTACTGGTCCATCGGCATCCAGTACTCTGCGCCTTTTGTGACCATGGCTTCGCTGTTTTTTGGGTCGCAGTAGCGCATGTAGTACCACGACGAATCGACAAAAGTGTCCATGGTGTCGGTCTCGCGGCGCGCTGCTTTGCCGCATACCGGACACACCACACCTGCGTGAAACCCTTCATGCTTGTTCAATGGGTTGCCCGAGCCATCGGGTACGCAGTCCAGCGGTAACACCACGGGTAAATCTTTTTCGGGCACTGGTACAGCGCCGTGTTCTTCGCAATGAATGATGGGTATGGGTGTGCCCCAATAGCGCTGGCGGCTCACGCCCCAGTCGCGCAAGCGCCATGTGGTTTTTTTCTCGCCAAGGTTTTTGGCGGCAAGGTCTCCGGCGACTGCGTTGACTGCCTCTTGGCGGGTTAAATTATTGTATTTTCCGCTGTTAGTGCTGTAGCCACCATCCTTGGCTGCGTACCATTCTTTCCAAACATTCGGATCAAAAACTATTTCATGTTCGTAGTCGGCCAGTGGCCATTCGATTGGGTCTTGCTCATGAAAACGCGAGATGTTGGTTCTTACCACTTGCTTTATCGGCAACTTGTATATTTCGGCAAACTTAAAATCCCGCTCGTCGTGCGCGGGCACACCCATGACCGCGCCGTCGCCGTAGGTCATGAGCACATAGTTGCCGACCCATACCGGCACGCTCTCGCCGCTGATGGGATGGCGCACGACCAAGCCGGTCGGCATGCCTTTCTTCTCTTGCGTCGCGATTTCCGATTCGATCGCGGGGCCTCGCTTGCATTCCTCGATGAACGCCGCCAGCTTCGGCTGGTGGCGCGCCGCGTGCGCCGCCAGCGGATGTTCGGCCGACACCGCACAGAAGGTCGCGCCCATGAGCGTATCCGCGCGCGTCGTAAACGCATACAGCACGCCTTTGCCCAAGCCTTCGATGTCGAAAGGGAACCCCAGCCGCACACCCACGCTTTTGCCGATCCAATTGGACTGCATGGCGCGTACGCGTTCCGGCCATTCATGCATCTGACCCAAGGTCTCGAGCAGATCCTCGGCGTAGGCTGTGATCTTGAGGTAGTACATCGGGATCTCGCGCTTCTCGATCGGCGCGCCGGTGCGCCAGCCGCGGCCGTCGATCACCTGTTCGTTGGCGAGCACGGTCTTATCGACCGGGTCCCAATTGACCACGCCCGTCTTCTGATAGGCAATGCCTCGTTCCAGCATGCGCAGGAACAGCCATTGATTCCAGCGGTAGTACTCGGGTGTGCAGGTCGCGAGTTCGCGGCTCCAATCCAGGGCGAAGCCCAAGGATTTGAGCTGCGTTTTCATATGCGCAATGTTGTCGAAAGTCCATTTCGCCGGCGGCACGCCGTTCGCCATCGCCGCATTCTCGGCGGGCAATCCGAAAGCGTCCCACCCCATGGGCTGCAGAACGTTTTTGCCGTGCATCCGCATGAATCGCGACAGCGCATCGCCGATGGTGTAGTTGCGCACATGTCCCATGTGCAAGCGGCCGCTTGGATAGGGAAACATGGACAGGCAATAGTACTTCTCGCGGGCAGGGTCTTCCCCGGCCTCGAAGCAGCGCTCTTTGTCCCAAAATTGCTGTGCATCCGCTTCGACAGCGGCAGGTTCGTATCTTTCTTGCATGGTTGGGACTCAGAATACCCGACAGCCCACCAGCCGTGAACCGCATTGACCTTGGATTAAGGATGCTTAAGCTCAATTTCTACGCCGCTCTTGGCCTCGTCACCTTGAGCGGATGTCTGTGGTTCCTGGCGGTGACGCCCTTCGATCTATCCGCCCTCGCCTGGATAGCGGCGGTACCCATGCTGCTTGCGGTGGATCGGGCGCGGACGTTCAAGCGTGCACTTTTTCTTGGCTGGTGGGCCGGAGTCATCGAGACGGCGGGCGGTTTCTACTGGCTGATCGACGTGATGCAGCGCTTCGCGGACTTCCCCATCCCGGCCGCGGTGCTCGTATTCCTGCTGTTTTGCGCGGCGCGTGCCGTTATATTCCTGCTGTTCGCCGGCATCGTGTACGGCATTCGGCGCAGGCGCCGCGTGCCCATGACCCTGCTCGCGCCCGTAGGGTTGGTCAGCTGCGAACTCGTGGTACCACAGTTGTTTCCCTGCGGCCAGTGGATTTCGCAGGCCTGGCATCCGCTGGTCATTCAAATCGCCGAACTCACCGGCCCGTTGGGCGTGACCGCCCTGCTGATGTTGGTCAATGGCGCGCTCTATGATTTGGGCACCGAGGGCCGCGCGGCTCGCTATCCCGCATTGGCAGCGGCGGCGCTGGTCGCGGCGGCGCTCGTCTTCGGCGCGGTGCGCATGCGCCAGGTAGATGACATCGTCGCCCGGGCGCCGCGATTGAAGGTTGGACTGGTCCAGCCGAATTTTGCGTACGCGGCGAATGGCGAATTGACTCGCGAGGAGGCCATTCGCCAGTTGACCGCCTTGCAAGCGGAGTCCCGTCGACTGGAACAAGGCGGCGCGCAACTCGTCGTGTGGAGCGAAGGCGCCTACCCCGTGACGCTGCCGCGCGAATTCGGCGCCGACTTTCCACCCGAGTCCTTGGGCATGATTCGAAAGGGTTTGAGCATACCCGTGGTCATCGGTGCCGAAATGTTCGACGCGACGCACGAGGATGCCTTCAACTCGGCCATTCTGCTCGACAGCAACGGCAAGGCCGCAGGCCACTACGACAAGGTGCGGCTGCTGGCCTTCGGCGAGTACATTCCCGGCATCGATGCCTTCCCAAGCTTGCGAAAATTCCTGCCGGAAGGCCTCGGCCGATTCAGCGCGGGACAAGGCCCGGCGGTGCTGACCCTGCGCGGACCCGACGATCACATCTGGAAACTCGGCCCGGTGATTTGCTATGAAGACATACTGCAGGGATTTTTACGCCGCGTCGGGCAGTTGCATCCCGATCTGCTCGTGAATCTGACCAGCGACTCATGGTTCGGTGCCGATACCGAGCCATGGGAGCACTTGGCGCTGTCCGTGTTTGCCAGCATCGAGCTTCGCGTGAGCCTGGTGCGCGCCGTCAATTCCGGCGTTTCCGGACTCATCGACCCGAACGGCCGTCTGGTGCAGAAGACGTACGCCAACGATCCCTATCGCCACCCGCGGGCCGAAGATGGTGTCGTGGTCACGGCGCCGGGTATACCGGGCGGGCACACCGTCTATGTGGCCGTCGGCAATCTGTTCGCCTATCTTTGCCTTGTGGCGACCCTGATACTTGTGGGTCTTGCCGCGAGAGATGCCCGGGGGAGGTAGCCCAGGGTAGTTCGCTACTTCGGTGTTGCTACTTCAGGTGATAGTTTCATGCGGCGAGCGCGACGCACAAATCGCCGCTCATC
>JAYUNL010000079.1:0-5718 GCA_043761745.1 Rhodocyclaceae bacterium | reverse complement strand
ATTTCTCCAGCGTCGCCGTCAATCGTTTCATCTCACGGTTTCTCATCTTCCCCTCCTGACATCGGCGCCGATGCGCCACAACGTCAGTATGGGACGGTCAGTAGCTCAGTACGTGAGCCTGTCATTACGACTCGCTAAATGAGCCATGATAATCATCGACGGCTTGGTGAAACGCCGCGCGCAACTCCGAAACACTCTCGCCATGAAATCCGACTATGTCGCATATGCCAGCAATATGGCCGACAAAGCAGCCGTCTTCCTCGCTGTATTCGACGCGCGCCGCGTATCCCTTGTGCATCATGGTGTTCATGGCCTGACTCCAATATTTTCCAGAAACTGCCGTGCATCCCGCACTTGGTAACGCTTCGCTTCCTTAGCTAGGTGCGGCCGATGAAACGTCGCGACATGCTCATCTTTCTCGAAGCGCACTCGAGAACCGTCACCCTCAATGAGTTTGCAGCCGACCGAGACCAGCAATCGCTCATCGTAGTTGAGGAGTATCTCGCCGCGGGCGCTGTCCGCGATGCGGGTGAAGTTGCCGGCCAAGTCATAGTAGTAGCGTGCGAAACGAAAAAACTTATATTCCCTCATGCGCTCCTTTCCGCGCTATCGTTCGATGTCTGCGCCTTTTCCATGCTCCCCGAAAACAGGC
Source organism: Rhodocyclaceae bacterium (assembly GCA_043761745.1). Classification (GTDB taxonomy): domain Bacteria; phylum Pseudomonadota; class Gammaproteobacteria; order Burkholderiales; family Rhodocyclaceae; genus Desulfobacillus. The sequence goes on along the minus strand of JAYUNL010000079.1, from coordinate 5,066 downwards.
TTGCCGCCACGATCATCACCCCGCCCAACCATTCCTTGGCCCCCATCGCTTCTCCGGCAAGCAGCCACGAGGAAATTGCCGCCACCACCAGCTCGAACAGAAAAATGACGACAGCCTGATTGGCCGGGGTGTGGGTGAGGCCGAACTGCACGACGAGATTTACCGCCAGCAGCACCATGCCCACCAACAGCACGCGCAGCCAGGCTTGCGGTTGCCCCAGAGGAGCGAGACTGAGAGGTTCGAAGGGAAGCAGCATCAGCCCCACAGCGATGACGCCGGCGAAGACGGCCATGGACTTCAGTTCGATGGACAGATGCGCGGTTTTGCGGATCAGCACGTTGGTGAGCGCGAAGAGAAAACCGGCGGCCAAGCCCACCCATTCGGCGCTGTTCTCTGGCAGCGGCACGCCGAAACGCGGCTGCCAGAGCATGACGGCGGCACCACTTAATGACAGAGCCACCACACCGCCGCCCGCCGCGTTGAGGCGCTCGCCGAGCAGGAGGCGCGAAAGCAGCACGGTCCACAGCGGCGCGAGATAGAACAGCAGCAGCACGCGCATCACCTCGCCATGCACGGTGGCCAGTACATAGCCCATGTTGCAGCCGCCGCCGGCGAGTGCAATGGCGAGGAGCAGCCATGATGGACGCACACCGCGCAGACGCCGACGCAGAATGATCCAGCCGAGAATGAAAGCAACGAGATAGGTCAGCGTCGCGGCCAGAATCGCCGAAACGCGGGCCTGCTCCAGCACGCGATAAGGCTGCCAGATCAAGCCCCAGACGATGGCGCCGACGAGCAGTGAGGCGATGGCGGTATTTTTCTTGGCCGGCATGGCGTGCCCACTTATAATTCGTACTTTGGATGAATGGACGCGCCCGTGTTGTTCCCCGACGCGCCACCCTCAGACGTGAATCCCAACTTAGAAAAACTCCAGCCCTACCCCTTCGAGAAACTGCGCCAGTTGTTTCAGGGCGTCACGCCGCCGAAAAACTTGCGCGAAATTCGTCTCTCAATCGGCGAACCGCAACACGAGACGCCAGCCTTCATCAAGGAAACGCTGGCGGTGAATCTCGCGGGGCTGGCGAATTATCCCACGACGGCCGGCAGCGACGCCTTGCGCGGCGCCATCGCCCACTGGCTGGCGCGGCGCTACGGCCTACCCACGCCGGATGCGGCCACCCAGATCCTGCCGGTGAATGGCTCGCGCGAAGCGCTGTTCGCTTTCGCGCAATGCGTGATCGATGGTACACGTGAGAATACGCTGGTGCTTTGCCCCAACCCTTTCTATCAGATCTATGAAGGCGCGGCGTTTCTGGCTGGCGCAGAACCGGCTTTCCTCAATCAGTTACCGCACAACCGTTTCGCCATGGATTTCGCCACGGTGCCGGAAGCGACCTGGCGACGCACGCAACTAATCTACGTCTGCTCGCCTGATAACCCGACCGGCCGCGTGCTGACGCTCGAAGATTGGCGCCTGCTGTTCGATCTGGCGGACCGCCACGGTTTTGTCATCGCCAGCGACGAATGCTATTCGGAAATTTATGTCGACGAAGCGCATCCGCCAATGGGCGCGCTGCAAGCCGCGCATCAACTGGGGCGCAACGACTATCGTGGGCTGGTGGTGTTCTCCAGTCTTTCCAAACGCTCCAACGTGCCAGGCATGCGCTCGGGCTTTGTGGCGGGCGACGCCGCCTTGATGAAGAAATTTTTGCTTTATCGCACCTACCACGGCTGCGCCATGAGCCCTGCCGTGCAGCAAGCCAGCATCGCGGCCTGGAACGACGAAGCGCATGTGCGCGAGAATCGCCGGCTGTATCGCGAAAAGTTCGCAACCGTCACACCGCGCATCGCGGCGCATCTCGAGACCGCGCTGCCCGATGCCGGCTTTTACCTCTGGGCGCGCACGCCGATCTCAGACACTGCGTTCGCGCTGGGCTTGCAGCGTGAATATAATGTAACGGTATTGCCGGGCAGTTATCTGGGCCGTACGGTGGCAGGATTCAATCCAGGCGAGAACTTTGTGCGCATCGCGCTGGTTGCCTCGCTTGCCGAATGTTTGGAAGCCGCAGATCGCATCGCGGCCTATTGCAAGAAACTCTAAAAGGGAACGCAATGCAGGAATACCAAAGCATCATCGAACAAGCCTGGGAAGACCGCGCCTCCGTCAAACCGGATGAAGCGCCCGCCAAGCTGGGTGAAGCCGTCGACTTCGTACTGAATCAGCTCGACGCCGGCGAGCTGCGCGTGGCGGAAAAAATCGACGGCGTGTGGGTGACGCACCAGTGGATCAAGAAGGCCGTGCTGCTGTCCTTCCGCCTTGAGGACAACCGAGTCATGGAAGACGGCGCCATGCGCTGCTTCGACAAGGTGCCCACCAAATTCGCACGCTACGATCAGGAACAATTCGAACGCGGTGGTTTTCGCGTCGTGCCCGGCGCGTCGGTGCGTCGGGGCGCTTTTATTGGCAAGAACGTGGTGGTCATGCCTTCTTTCATCAACATTGGCGCTTATGTCGGCGAAGGCAGCATGGTCGACACCTGGGCCACCGTCGGCTCTTGCGCGCAGATCGGCAAGAACGTGCATCTCTCAGGCGGCGTCGGCATAGGCGGCGTGCTGGAGCCCTTGCAAGCCAATCCGACCATCATCGGCGATAACTGCTTTGTCGGCGCGCGCTCCGAAGTGGTAGAAGGCGTCATCGTCGAAGACAACTGCGTGATCTCCATGGGCGTATTCATCGGCCAGAGTACGCGCATCTACAACCGCGATAGCGGCGAGATCACCTACGGCCGCGTGCCAACCGGCTCGGTGGTCGTCTCTGGCAACCTGCCCTCCGCAGATGGCAAGTACAGCCTATACTGCGCCGTCATCGTCAAGCAGGTCGATGCCAAGACGCGCGCCAAGGTAGGCATCAACGAATTGCTGCGCGGCATTTAATTTGTTTCGGGTTTCGAGACACCCCAACCCGAAACTCGAAACTGAAAACCGGAGATGGCCATGATATTCGACAAGCTGTTTCAGTTGATGGCAGAAAAGCAGGCTTCGGATATTTACGTCACCGCCGGCGCGGCCATCCACATCAAGATTCAGGGCACAACGATCCCGATCAACCAGCAGATCATGGATCCTGCCACCATCCAGCGGATGGCTTATGAAATGCTCAAGCCCGAGCAGATCAAGCATTTCGAGCAGAACAAGGAACTGAACATTTCCTTCGGCGTGCGCGATGCCGGCAACTACCGCGTCAATATGTTCTGGCAGCGCGGCAGCATCGCCGTCGTGGTGCGCTTCATCCAGGGGGCGATTCCGCAACTGAACGAGTTGGGGCTACCCAGCGTGCTGTCCGACGTCATTATGGAAAAGCGTGGCCTGGTGCTGGTGGTGGGTTCGACCGGATCGGGAAAATCCACCACCATTGCGGCCATGCTGGATCACCGCAACGCCAATTGCTCCGGCCACATCCTTACCATCGAAGATCCGATCGAGTATTTGTTCAAGCACAAGAAATCAGTGGTAAACCAGCGTGAAATCGGCCTGGACACCCTGGGCTGGGAGCACGCGCTCAAGAACGCCATGCGCCAAGCGCCCGACTGCATCCTCATCGGCGAAATCCGCGATAAGGAAACCATGACGGCGGCCCTTTCCTACGCGCAGACCGGCCATCTTTGTCTGGCCACCTTGCACGCCAACAACAGCTATCACGCGCTCAACCGCATCATCAACTTCTACCCGCTGGAAAATCGCGGGGCGCTGTATCTGGATTTATCGGTCAGCCTGAAATGCATTGTTTCGCAGCGGCTGGTGCGCAAGCCCGATGGCAAACGCACGCCGACGGTGGAGATCCTGCTCAACACCCGCCATATCCATGAATTGATCGAGAAAGGCGAGGTCAACAGCATCAAGGAAGCCATGGAGCAAAGCCTCGCCCCCGGCTCGCAAACTTTCGAACAGGATCTGTTCCGCCTTTATCGCGAAAAGGTCATCACACTTGAGGAGGCCTTGGCCAACTCGGATTCGCCCACCAATCTGTCTTGGCTGATCAACAACTCGCAGCTCGGTGCCCCTACACCAGGCGATGCCAAGTCGGCCGCTGCCGGCGGCACCATTGAATTCGACAACGCCAATGCGGGCGGCGCTTCCTTCAAAGAATTCTCGCTCAACCTCGGCGAAGCGCACGACTAATGAGCGAAACACTGGAATTTGCCAAGCAGTTGATTGCCCGCAGTTCGGTCACGCCGGCCGATGGTGGCTGCCTGGAACTGATCTCGGCACGCCTGGCCCCATTGGGCTTCACGCTGGAGCGCATGGATCGCAATGGCGTTTCCAACCTGTGGACACGTCGCGGCAAGGCGGGTCCCTCGTTGTGCTTCGCCGGACACACCGACGTCGTGCCACCCGGCCCCTTGGATCAGTGGCATTCGGATCCCTTCCAGCCAGAAATACGCGACGGTATGCTCTACGGACGCGGTGCGGCCGACATGAAAACCTCCATCGCGGCTTTTGTCACTGCGGTGGAGCGCTTTCTCGCCGCCACGCCCGATCATGCCGGCACAATCTCGCTGTTGCTCACCTCCGACGAAGAAGGCAAGGCAGTGGATGGTACGGTGACGGTGGTCGAAGCACTGAAAGCGCGCGGCGAGGGGCTGGACTATTGCATCGTCGGCGAGCCCACCTGCGTGGCAAAACTCGGCGACACCATCAAGAACGGCCGCCGTGGTTCGCTCTCTGGCAAGCTGATGGTGAAGGGCGTGCAAGGCCACATCGCCTATCCGCATCTGGTGAAGAATCCGATCCACATGGCCGCGCCGGCAATCGCCGAACTCGCCGCCACCACCTGGGATAATGGCAACGAATATTTTCCGCCCACTTCCTGGCAAATCTCCAACATGAATGGCGGCACCGGTGCGACCAATGTCGTGCCTGGCACGGTCGAAATCTGGTTCAATTTCCGCTTCTCAACTGCCAGCACTGAGCAAGGCCTGAAAGACAGAGTCCACGCGATCCTCGACAAACATGGCGTGACCTACGATTTGAAGTGGGAATTGTCCGGCAAGCCCTATCTCACTGCC
>JAYUNL010000078.1:0-39480 GCA_043761745.1 Rhodocyclaceae bacterium | reverse complement strand
TCGTCGACTTGTCACATACAATTAGGTTCTTCATCCACGGCTCCTTAAAGTCCATGGGCTAACATCATATCTAATTTATTAAACGCAATGTCGTATAAGCGCAATTCCGTAGCTTTGTCTTTCCGCGCATCGAATCGCGCCGGAAAGCCGCCATCGGTTTCGGTGTAAGCATCCAGGCGGGCCTCGGCATAGTCGAGATCGACATAGGGTGACAAGCCGATATCCGCAACGTGGATGAGGTTCTCCCAATCCAGCCGGGCGCGTACGCCCCAGGTCTGCATATTCGGGTCGCCATTGGAGCTATCCTGCACCCCGGCATTCTGGTAGCCACGACGAATGTCCGCATCGCCCCAGTGGCCGTAGGCACTCAAGGTGGCATAAAGGCCCGCGTCGCCTTGATCCTGGCTCAGTGGCACCAGCGCCTCGGCGACCACATACGTGCCATCGGCATTGACGCGCCCGTTGAGAGCCAGATTCTGCCTGGCCCAGGTCTGGCCCAGGGAAACGTTGACCTGCACGGCACCGAAGTTGCGGCCCAGGCCCACTTCGGCCAGACCGATATCGCCATTGCGGCTGCCGTGATCATCGCGCCCCCAATCGCCGGCCAGCCAGAAGGCATCGCGACCGGCTTCCACCCGATGCGCCAGCGGCCGGCTGTGGGCGCCTTGCAGCACGGTGCCCATCGTGGTCAGCGCCATATTGCTGCCCGTGGCGGCGGCGCCGAGGCTGTCTTGGATGTCGGCCAGGGTGATGAGGCCGCTGCTGCCGCGGGCGATAAAACCTTGGAGGTTTTGGAGCCATCCCACCACCACGCTACCGTCGCTATTAGTAGCAGTAGCTTCAGAGGTGATGAAGTCGCTAGGCACTACCACGCCGCTGGCGCGTAGCCAGTCTTCTACGCTTTGCATGCCGGTTCTTTGGGTCCAGCGGAAGGCGCGCTGCGCATTCCCTGCGGCGCCGTCATACGCCGAACCAACAACCACGCGGCCATCAGCACTTACGCCATTGGCGGACGAATATCTCCCGCCATTCAGGGTACCCAGGCTGACCATGCCTGTTCCCGCCGTCCAACGAAAGGCGCGAGACCGGTAGTCCACCGCACCGTCACTTGCAGTACCCACCACCACAGTGCCGTCAGCATTGATACCGTAGGCGACGGAATCTCCCCCGCCATTTAGCACCCCCAAGCTCATCATGCCCGTTGCCATCGTCCAGCGGAAGGCTTGGAACGCTGAGCACGCCGAGGCTTACCAAGCCCGTTCCGCCAGTCCAGCGGGCGGCGCGACTTGGCCCATAGCTGGTACCTTGATCAAAAAAAACGCCATCCGGCCCATCGCCCACCACTACGCTGCCGTCTGCACTGACCCGTGGGCGAAGAAATACGTCGCACCGTGCAGTCCGCCCAGGCTTGCCATGCCTGTTGCCGCCGTCCAAACGAAGGCGTCACCCACCACTACGCGGCCATCCGCACTAACGCTACGGGTAAAACCTTGCGTACCCAAGACGGTGACGCCATTCGCCGCCCAGCCTACGCGAGGCGATAGCACGAGCATTGCCAGCATGGCTGTCACCAACCTGGTGCGCGGAAGTGGCATCTTGAGTCTCGGCAGATTCCTGGTTGTGGCGGCGGTCGAACGGTTCTGTCGTTGCATGAGCTTCGCCCCTTCGTTGTTCGTGGAGAATATGTCGCGAGCGCCGTGACGGCGCGGCATGACAGCGTGATTGCAAACGCCAATTGATGCTAGGGGCATAGTGACGGGCTGTCAAGGCGAAGTTGCCTTCGGACCGGATTGGAGCCTGAGCGCAGTGTCGGTTTAAAACAGCGAACAAGCCAGTCAGCCTGTTTCTCCCCAGCGCATTTATCTTTAAGCAGCCCAGGCAGCGCGCGGCCTGGGAGAATGCTGCGCCAGTGCGGCGAGTCCCTCGGGAAAGTTATACTGCGTTCTTTGCGATACTGTTTTTTCCCCAAGGACTGTCATGCCTGTCAATCTCGCTCCACTCGTGCCGGAGCAACTGCATCCGGTGCCCGGCGTTTCGCTTGGCATTGCCGAGGCCGGCATACGCAAGGCCCATCGTCGCGACCTGCTCTTGATCTGCCTGGAGGAAGGTGCTGCGGTGGCCGGCGTGTTTACGCAGAACCGGTTTTGTGCGGCGCCGGTACTGTTATGTCGCGAGCATCTGAGTGGCAGCGGCATCCGCGCGCTGGTGGTGAATACCGGCATCGCCAATGCGGGCACAGGCGAAGCGGGGCTGCGCGCGGCGCGTGAGACTTGCGCGGCGGTGGCGCAAACCTTGGGTATCGAGGCGCAGCAGGTGCTGCCATTTTCCACCGGCGTGATCATGGAGCCGCTGCCGGTCGAGCGCATCGTTGCCGGCCTGCCGGCGTGTATCGGCGATCTGCGCGAGGATAACTGGGGCAACGCCGCCGTGGCTATCATGACCACGGATACGGTGCCCAAGGCGGCGTCACGGCGGGTGACCATAGGCGGCAAGCGCATCACCATCACGGGTATTTCCAAAGGCGCCGGCATGATCCGTCCGAACATGGCGACCATGCTGGGCTTTGTCGCCACCGATGTCGCGATTGCCGAGCCGCTGTTACGGCAACTGGTGCGCGAAGCGGCCGATGCTTCTTTCAACTGCATCACGGTGGATGGCGACACCTCAACCAACGATTCTTTCATCGTGATCGCCAGCGGCCGTGCCGGCAACGCCACCATCACCGATCCCGCCTGCGAGGACTATGCGGCGTTGCGCGAGGCCCTGACGGCAGTGGCGGTGGCGTTGGCGCAAGCCATTGTGCGCGACGGCGAGGGGGCCACCAAGTTCATGAGTATCCGCGTTGAAGGCGGGCGCGATGTGGCCGAATGCAAAGCGGTGGGCTACGCCATCGCGCACTCGCCGCTGGTGAAGACGGCGTTCTTCGCCTCTGATCCCAACCTCGGCCGCATTCTCGCCGCGATTGGCAACGCCGGCATTGCCGATCTCGATGTCTCGGGTGTGCGTCTGTGGCTGGGAGATGAAGATAACGAGATATTGGTTTCGGAGAAGGGCGGGCGCGCCGCCAGTTACCGCGAGGAAGATGGCGCAAGCATCATGCGCGAAGCGGAGATCACGGCACGCATCGATCTGGCGCGCGGCGGCGCGCAGGCGATGGTGTGGACCTGCGATTTTTCCTACGACTATGTGAAGATCAACGCCGATTATCGGAGCTAATTGGCGTTAAACCGAGCTGGTGTTAGTGCAGTACGCGCGGAATCGCCAGGGTGAATTCGGCGATGCTCGCTTCAAACTGCGAGCCGTCTTCGGCCACCATTTGATAGCTACCGTGCATGGTGCCGACCGGCGTGGTGAGCACGCAACCGCTGGTGTACTCGAAGCTCTCGTCCGGTTTCAAGAGCGGCTGGTGACCTACGACGCCCAAGCCGCGCACTTCCTGCACATGCGAGTCGGCGTCGGTGATGATCCAGTGGCGTGAGATGAGTTGGGCGGGCATGTTGCCAACATTGCGTATGGTGACGCTGTAGGCAAACACATAGCGCCCGCTCTCGGGGTCGGATTGATCAGCGAGGTACTGGGTTTCCACGGCGACGTGGACATCGTATTTCTTGCTTTCGGCCATCACGGCATTTGACACGATTTCCTCTCTCGGAGCAAGAAATCGGCGCAAGAATGTGCGCAAGAGCAGGCGCAAGAGTCGGCGCAAGAAAGCACGCCACCGACAGTCGGGCTTTCATCGCATTACACGAAAAGCGATTAGAATCGCCGCAGTTCAAGCAGAGCAAGGGAATGCCATGTATCGAATCGCACCGAGCATCCTGTCGGCCAACTTCGCCCAGCTGGGCGAAGAGGTGAGCAACGTCATCGCCTCCGGCGCGGACTGGATACACTTCGATGTAATGGACAATCACTATGTCCCCAATCTCACCATCGGCCCGCTGGTGTGCGAGGCGCTGCGCCCGCTGACGGATGCGGTGATCGATGTGCATCTCATGGTGAAGCCGGTGGATCGTCTCGTGCCGGATTTTGCCAAGGCGGGCGCGAATGTCATCACCTTTCACCCCGAGGCATCGGAGCATGTCGACCGCACGCTGGGGCTTATCAAGGAATGCGGCTGCCAGGCCGGGCTGGTGTTCAATCCCGCTACGCCGCTGGATTATCTGGACCACGTCATGGATAAGCTGGACATTGTGCTCATCATGTCGGTGAATCCCGGTTTCGGTGGTCAGAAATTCATCCCCGAGGCGCTCGCCAAATTGCGCGCCGTGCGTCAACGCATTGATGCGAGTGGTCGCGATATTCGACTCGAAGTCGACGGTGGCGTGAAGGTCGACAACATCGCCGAAATCGCCCGAGCCGGCGCCGACACCTTTGTGGCTGGCTCGGCTATTTACGGCGCCGGGCGCGATGCCGATCCGCACCGCTATGATTCAGTCATCAAGGCGCTGCGTTCCGAATTAGCCAAGGTCTGAGTTTGCCCGCTCTACTGCTGCCTGTACGAGCCGTCCTGATCGATCTGGATGGCACACTGCTCGATACCATCGAGGATCTCGCCGATGCGGCCAATGCCATGCTGGCGGAGCTGGGCCGCGCGTCGTTGCCGACGCTCGCCGTAAGGAGCTTTGTCGGGAAAGGGATACCCAATCTGGTGATGCGTTGTCTTTCTGATGAATACCCGGCGAGCGAGGCGGAGGTCGGCGCTGCGCTACCTGTTTTCTGGCGCCACTATGCGGCAGTGAATGGGCTCAAGACGCAAGTCTATCCTGGTGTGATAAATGGGCTGAAAGCCATGCGCCATGCGGGTTTCCGGCTGGCTTGCATCACCAATAAGGCGGCCGCATTCACCGAGCCGCTGCTGCAAAAAATGGGTTTGGCGCCTTATTTCGAGATGGTGGTGAGCGGCGACAGCCTGCCGGAAAAGAAACCGCATCCGCTGCCCTTTCTGCATGTCTGCGAGCAATTCGGCATTACGTCGCGCTATGCGCTGGTGATCGGCGATTCGCGTAACGACGTGAGCGCTGCGCGGGCCGCCGGCTGCCCGGTGTTTTGCGTGCCCTATGGCTACAGCGAGGGCGAAGATGTGCGCGATCTGGGCGCGGATGCTATAGTTGCTTCGCTCGAAGAAGCGGCACAATGCATCACTCTTGGCTGAGTACCATGACCCACAGAAACCTGAAACACGTCAGTAAATACGCCGTCGGCGGGGAGGCTTGGCCCTGGCGTCGCTGGTCTGCTTCAAACTGACCGAGCGGGCAGTGCCCGCATATTTTCTCTCTCAGCGTTTTTGTGTGCATGATGACCGAAGCCGAATTCAATCAATTGGCCGTGCTAGGCTACAACCGCATTCCGGTGACGCTGGAAACCTTCGCGGATCTCGACACACCGCTGTCGATTTATCTCAAGCTCGCCGATCGCGCCTATAGCTACCTGCTCGAATCCGTGCAGGGCGGCGAGCGTTTCGGCCGCTATTCCTTCATAGGCCTTGCAGCGCCGACGCGCCTCGTCGCCTATGGCCGTAATGTCATGGTGCTGACGGGTAACCGCATCGCCGAGCGGCGCGACGATTGCGATCCACTGGCCTTCGTCGGCGAATACATGGCGCGCTTCAAGGTTGCGCCACGCGAGGGCTTGCCGCGCTTTTGCGGCGGCTTGGTGGGCTGCTTTGGCTACGACACCGTGCGTTATGTGGAGCCGCGTTTGGCGAAAACCGAGAAGCGCGACGATTTGTGTACGCCGGACATCCTGCTCCTGCTCTCGGAAGAAATCGCGGTAGTCGATAACCTGTCAGGCAAGCTGACCTTGGTGGTGTTTGCCGAGCCCGGCGTGCCGGGCGCCTGGAAGCGCGTACAGCAGAGGCTCAAAGAACTACTGGAAAAGCTGCGCGAGCCGGTGTGCGTGCCGGCGGAACAGCCAGCAACGTCGGCGGAGGCGGTTTCCGCCTTTGGCGAAGCGCCGTTCAAGCAGGCGGTGGCGCGTGCCAAGCAGTACATCGTCGACGGCGACATCATGCAAGTGGTGCTGTCGCAGCGCATGTCCAAGCCTTATGCCGCTACGCCGTTGTCGCTCTACCGGGCGCTACGCACGCTCAACCCTTCGCCCTACATGTTTTACTTCGACTTCGAGGACTTCCAGGTCGTCGGCGCCTCGCCGGAAATACTGGTGCGTGTTGAAGGTGAACTCGACGGTGAACCCGAAGGCAAACGCATCACGCTGCGCCCCATTGCCGGTACGCGCCAGCGCGGCAAGACGCCGGCGGAAGATGCCGCGCTGGCCGCAGAACTCCTGGCGGACGAGAAAGAGCGCGCCGAACATCTCATGCTGCTGGACCTCGGGCGCAACGACGTCGGCCGCGTTGCGCAGACAGGCTCGGTGCGGGTGACGGAGGAATTCGTCATCGAGCGCTATTCCCATGTCATGCACATTGTGTCCAGTGTGGAAGGGCGTCTCAAGCCGGACCTCGATGCGCTGGCTGTGCTGCGGGCGACCTTTCCCGCTGGCACGGTTTCAGGCGCGCCCAAGGTGCGGGCCATGGAAATCATCGACGAGCTGGAACCCGTCAAACGCGGCATCTACGCCGGGGCAGTTGGCTATCTCGGTTTTCATGGCGACATGGATCTGGCCATCGCCATTCGTACGGCTCTGGTTAAAGACGGACAATTGCACGTTCAGGCTGGCGCCGGCATTGTTGCCGATTCCGATCCTGCTTCGGAATGGCAAGAAACCCAGAACAAAGCGCGTGCGCTACTGCGGGCCGCCGAGATGGCCGAGTCCGGCCTCGATACGAAGCTCGAATGAGGAAGCCCGCGCCGTCGCGGGCTCAGACTAAGTCAGTCGGCAGAGGGCTGATGCCCTCTGCATGGAGCGATTAAAAACTCTGGGAATACTGGATGCCCAGAATGTTTACGTCATTGTTGTAGTTGCCCTGTAGCCGGCCTTTGGCGGCCAGGCTCCCACCATTGTTGTTCGTCGAACTGTCGTCCACCCACAAATACGCGTAACCGACGTCAATCATGGCGTCTTTGCTCAATCTGTACTGTGCCCCCAGGGAAAGCCAAGTCCGATTGTCGTCTGGCAGGCGTGCCGCGCGGTATTGATCGCCGACCGGTGACTGGTCATAAGCAACACCCACACGTAGCTTCCAATTGCTGTCGTACTGGTAATTGGCGCCCACGGCGACGCGGTAGGTGTCGCGCCATTGCAGTTCCTCCCTGGACAGCAGCGCGCCGCTTGAGCGGTAAACTTCCAGGCGGGGGATCTTTGACCAACCTGTCCATGAGAGGTCGCCGAGTAACTGCCATCGGTCATTCAGTTGATGGATTCCACTCACGGTGAAGTTGTCCGGCACCTTGAGGTTCACTCTGATCGCGCCGTTCGGCGCAGCCGCGTTGAGGGCGGCGTCTGCGGGCGCAATGCCGGTTACCGGCCGGGTGAAGTTTACGTTGCCGTCCACCTCGTACTTGATCGCAGAACGGTAGGCGAGCCCCAGGCGGGTTGCCGGCGACAACTGGAACATGGCGCCGACATTCCAACCCCAGGCCCTGTCGTCCCCGCTAATTTTGGCTAGGCCCTCAAGGCCCGGGATCACTGCGGAAAAATTGACTGCATTCGACAATTCGGCTTTGAAATACTGGTAGTTCACGCCAAAGCCCAGCGCAAGGCCGTCAGTCAGCTTGTAGGAGATGGAAGGGTTGAGGTTAACCGTTTTGATCTCGGACTTGATCGCCAGGAAGCGACCAACCCAGTTGCTGTCGTATTCGGTTTTGAGGCCAAACGGGGCGTTCAAGCCGAGACCCACGCTAAGCTTGTCGGTAATCGGTAATACCAAATAAGTATCCGGTATGTAGGCGAGATCACCGGCGTCCCCGCCATTGCCTCCGCGTGCGGAAATGCCCGCAGGCATGACCGTGCCAGAGTCGCTAAACCTCACCGAGGGTTTCACCAGGTCAAGGCCAAGGGCAACGTGTGCCTTGCCACGAGCCAGGAATGCCATGCCGGCCGGATTAAAAAATACGGTGCTGGCATCTTCGGCAACTGCGGCTGATCCGGCGTAGGAATTGCCGATGCCGCTGGCGTTCTGCTCAAGTAGCTGAAAGCCTGCTGCCGAAGCGCTGCCCGAAAATAGGCCAGCAACAATCAGGGATGTAAGTCTTACAGGGAATCTGGTCAGACGATGATGTGATTTCATTGAGGCACCTCCGTAACAAGAAAGGTACAACGAATCGAATATTCGCGATCTCTGTCAGCAAATACGCCCATACCGCCAGATCACTATACGCTTCTGACGAATATAGCCCCGGCCATAAAAGGGGAGGGGCTGCGTTTGCGGGAGAAAGGGCTTACGCAATCGCGCGTTTCAGGCGAAAATTGCGACCTCGCCGAGTTTGTTGGGGCCGGACGAGCGTTTGGGCTGGTCGCGGAACGAGTGCGCGCTAAGCGCCGGCCATCGCTATACACAAGAGCGGGAGCGACCCATGCTTTTAATGATCGACAATTACGATTCCTTCACCTACAACCTCGTGCAGTATTTCGGCGAGTTGGGCGAGGAGGTGCGGGTGTTTCGCAACGACGAGATCACACTCGACGATATCGCCGCGCTAGCGCCGCAGCGTATCGTGGTGTCGCCGGGGCCTTGCTCGCCGGCGGAAGCGGGTATTTCAGTCGCCGCGATCCGAGCCTACGCCGGTAAGATTCCGCTACTGGGTGTTTGCCTGGGGCATCAAAGCATAGGTGCGGCCTTCGGCGGCAAGGTGATCCATGCGCAGCAACTCATGCACGGCAAGACGTCGCCGGTGCATCACGCCAATCAAGGGGTGTTTCGTGACTTACCGTATCCTTTCATAGCAACCCGCTACCATTCATTGGCCATCGACCGCACTTCCCTACCCGATTGTCTGGAGGTGACGGCCTGGACGGATGACGGCGAAATCATGGGCGTGCGACACCGCGAGTGGGCGGTGGAGGGCGTGCAGTTCCATCCGGAATCGATACGCACGGAGCAGGGACATCGCCTGCTGAAAAACTTTCTCACGCAGACGTCAAAGTAAGGGAAAAAACATGATCACACCACAAGCAGCCCTACAGCGCACCATCGAGCACCGCGAGATTTTCGAGGATGAAATGCTGCATCTCATGCGGCAGATCATGCGCGGCGAAATCTCGCCTTTGATGGTGGCGGCCATTTTGACTGGGCTGCGCGTTAAGAAGGAAACCATAGGCGAAATATCGGCCGCCGCGACGGTGATGCGCGAGCTGTGCACGCGCGTCAGCGTGCCCGAGTCGGTGCATAAGGGGCACTTCGTCGACATCGTTGGCACCGGCGGCGATGGCTCGCATACTTTCAACATCTCAACCGCCTCCATGTTCGTGGCCGCTGCCGCAGGCGCCTGCGTGGCCAAGCACGGCAATCGGGGGGTATCGTCGAAATCCGGCAGCGCCGATGTGCTGGAAGCGCTGGGCGCGCACATCATGCTCACGCCCGAGCAGGTGGCGGAGTGCGTACAAGCCATCGGCATAGGCTTCATGTTCGCGCCCAACCATCATCCGGCGATGAAAAACGTCGCACCCATCCGTCGCGAAATGGGCATACGCACCATTTTCAACATCCTGGGGCCGCTCACCAATCCGGCGGGTGCGCCGAATACCTTGATGGGGGTTTTTCATGCCGATCTCGTCGGTATTCAGGCGCGTGTCATGCGCGAGCTGGGCGCGAATCACGCCCTGGTCGTGTGGGGCAAGGACGGTATGGACGAAATCTCGCTGGGCGCGGCCACCATGGTCGGCGAGCTCAAGGACGGCAAAATCCTAGAATACGAAATTCACCCGGAAGACTACGGTTTGGCGATGGTGTCGAATCGCGGCCTCAAGGTTGAGACTGCCGAGGAATCCAAAGAAATGGTGCTGGAAGCGCTCTCTGGCAAGAACGGCGCGCCTGGCGAAATTGTGGTGCTGAACGCCGGCGCGGCACTGTATGCCGCCAACATCGTGGATTCCATTCCCCTTGGTATTCTCAAAGCGCGCGAAGTCATCGTCAGCGGCGCTGCGCGGCAAAAGTTGGACGACTTCGTAAGCTTTACCAAGAATTTAAAATGAGCGCCGACGTCGCAGACATTCTGCAAAATATTCTTGCGGTCAAGCATGATGAAGTGGCCGCAGCGCAAGCGCAGAAGCCACTCGCAGCCTTGCGCGCTGAAGCGGAATCACAGGCCACGCCGCGTGATTTCGTTGGCGCTGTTCGCGACAGAGTTGGCGCGCGCAAGCCGGCCGTTATTGCCGAAATCAAGAAGGCCAGTCCCTCTAAAGGCGTGCTGCGCGCGAATTTTCGTCCCGGCGAAATCGCCGCGTCTTACGAAGCCGGCGGCGCGGCATGCCTTTCCGTGCTGACGGACCGCCAGTTCTTTCAAGGTGCGCCCGAATATTTGCAGCAAGCCCGCGCCGCCTGCGCGCTGCCGGTGCTGCGGAAAGACTTTTTGGTCGACGCCTATCAGGTCTATGAGGCGCGGGCGATGGGGGCCGATTGTGTGCTGCTGATCGTTGCTGCGCTGGATATCGCTGAATTGCTGGAATTCGAAGCCATTGCTCACTCGCTGGGCATGGCGGTGCTGGTCGAAGTGCATGATGCCGCTGAGCTGGAACAGGCTTTGCGGCTTAAAACGCCGCTCATCGGCATCAACAATCGCAACCTGCATAGCTTCGCGGTGTCCCTGGATGTGACGCTGGATTTGCTACCCCGTATTCCCTCCGGCCGCATCGTGGTAACCGAATCCGGCATCTTGCGGCCGGAAGATGTTGCTCTCATGAAAAACAATGACATATACGCTTTTTTGGTGGGCGAAGCATTCATGCGCGCCGATAATCCGGGCGCAGAGCTAACGCGCTTGTTTGCCTAAACAATTTTCTTGAGCGTTCAAGCTGTTGCACGAAAACAACAAACGATCTGGGCGGCTCTGAGAAGAGCGGGTTTTGTCTTGCTTCCATGCAGGGCAATTTGACACAATGGGGTCAACTTCTCATCTCCGAGAGGTGCGCAAGTGGTGGTCCGAATAATACGGAAAGCACCGAATTCAATCACAGAGGAGAACCTCGCTATGCAAAAGAAACTTATCGCTCTGGCTATCGCCGGCCTCGCCGCCGCGCCGGCCTTTGCGCAATCGACCAACGTGACCATGTACGGTGTGGTCGACGCCGGTATGGAAATCGGCAACTCCGGCTTTGGCACCAAAACCCGCGTTCAGTCCGGCCAGTCCGCCGGTAGCCGTCTTGGCTTCAAGGCCGACGAAGACCTGGGCAATGGCCTGAAAGTTTTCTTCACCCTGGAAGCTGGCTTCGCGCTGGATAACGGCCAAGCCACTCAGCACAGCTCAGTCACGGGTGGCGCTGCGCCCATGGGGCAGGGCACCAACACTGGAGCGTTTACGGGAGCTCCGCAGACAACGGGCACATATTTCTTCCAACGTCAGGCGCTTGCCGGCTTGAAGGGCAACTTCGGTCAGTTGAGCGTGGGGCGTCAGTACACCCCGGCCTTCCTGCAATCTGCTGCTGTCGATCCCTTCACCGCCGGTCTGGGCGGTCAGATGCCGGTCGTACTAGCGGGCCTGCCCGCTTATAGCCAGCGCTATGACAATTCGGTGCTTTACGTCTCGCCGAATTTCACCGGCTTTACAGGCTCGCTCTTCTATTCAAGCGGCAACGAGAATAACGTAAATGGCACCACTGCTACGACAACCGAAAAAGCTGGGCGTGCATGGACCATCGCTGGACAGTACGCCAATGGCCCGGCCTTTGCCGGATTGTCTTACCAGGAGTCCTATGGTTCGACTTATGCGGCTCCGGCAATCGACTTGGCCAAAAATAAGAGCTTCGTGGTTGACGGAAGCTGGGATTTCAACGTGGTCAAGGCTTCTCTCCTTTACGGCACAGGTCATTCGGATGCTAGCGGTGCGGGACGCACGGTGGATGAGCGGCGCTGGGCCCTGGGCCTGAGCGCGCCGCTTGGTGCTGCTGCCAAGGTGCAATTCACCTATGGCCGCAAGGATGATCGTACGGCTGCTAACAAGGACGCGCACTTCTGGAGTTTGGGTAGCGAGTACTCATTGTCCAAGCGTACTGCTTTGTATGCTGCCTATACCAAGATGATCAACGACGATCGCTCCACCGCTTTGGGTGCCGCAGCTGGCGCCGGCTGGAACATCAACTCAGCGTTGAATACCGGTCTGTCTCTGACCGACTCCAACTACGATCCCTACGCCTTCCAGTTCGGTATGCGTCACGCGTTCTAATCAGACTTAGTCTGAAGCAAATGCAACGGCCGCCTTCGGGCGGCCGTTTTCTATTTTGCAGAGGCAATCGCGTTCTGCTGAACCACCGGAGTGGTCAACAAAGCACCAGATTGTCTCTGTGTATCAGTTCGGCTTCGTCGATATAGCCAAGAATGGCTTCAACCTCGTGGCTGGCGCGGCGGGTGATGCGGCGGGCTTCTGAACTGGAATAGTTGGTCAGGCCGCGCGCCACTTCTCGTCCGTCGGAGGTGCGGCAAGCCACGACCGCACCACGCTCGAATTCGCCTTCCACTTGAGTGACCCCCACTGGCAGCAAGCTCTTGCCGGCTTTCAGAGCTTGGATCGCGCCATCGTCCAGGACCAGGCTGCCGGCGAGTTGCAGATGATCGGCCAGCCACTGTTTACGTGCTGCCAGGGGCGTGGCGGTGGCGTGGAGCAAAGTGCCGATGGGCTCGCCTTGCGCCAGCCGCAGCAATACATCGCTTTCATGGCCGCTGGCGATGAGCGTGTGGGCCCCGCTGCGCGCGGCTCTTTGCGCCGCGCGTATCTTGGTGATCATGCCGCCGCGGGCAATGCCCGTGCCGGCGCCGCCCGCCATCGCTTCCAGGGCGGGATCGTCGGCGCGATTCTCACGCACCAGTGATGCCGACGGATCCTTACGTGGGTCTGCGGTGTAGAGCCCCAATTGGTCGGTCAATATGACCAGCGCATCAGCTTCGATGAGATTGGCGACGAGGGCGCCCAAGGTGTCGTTGTCGCCGAATTTAATTTCGTCGGTGACGACCGTGTCGTTTTCGTTGATGATGGGTACGACGCCGAGTTCAATGAGCGTCATCAAGGTCGAGCGTGCATTGAGATAGCGGCCGCGGTCGGCGAGATCTTCGTGGGTGAGCAGGATCTGCGCGGTCTTCAAGCCGTATTGCGAGAAGCAGGTCTCATAGGCTTGGGCCAAGCCCATCTGCCCCACGGCGGCTGCCGCTTGCAACTGGTGCATGGCGTGCGGGCGGGTCGCCCAGCCGAGGCGTTGCATGCCGGCTGCGATGGCGCCGCTGGAGACCAGTAACACCTCGTGTCCCGTCTCACGCAACTTGGCAATTTGTCTTGCCCACTCGGCAAGGTGGTCAATGGCCAGTCCGGCGCCATTGTTGGTGACGAGTGCGCTGCCGACCTTGACGACCAGGCGGCGCGCTTGGCTAATCTGCTGTCTCATCCGTGTGCGCTTCGTCGTGATGCTGCTTGTGCCGATCAAGGTGATCCATGATAGCGAAAGTCAGTTCCCGACAGCCAGCACCGTTGATCGCGGAAATGACGAAATGCTTTTCGACCTGGCCATAGCCTGTCAGCAGCGTGCCGATGCGGGTAGCACGATCTTCCTCGGGCACCAGGTCTATTTTGTTGATCACCAGCCAGCGCGGCTTTTCAAACAGCGCCGCATCGTACTTGCGCAATTCCTCAAGGATGGCGTGCGCATCATGCACCGGATCGGCGGCGGGATCGAAGGGTGCAACATCAACGAGGTGCAGCAGCAGACTGGTGCGCTGCAAGTGACGTAGAAATTGATGACCCAGACCGGCGCCTTCGGCCGCACCTTCAATCAGGCCGGGGATATCGGCAATCACGAAGCTGCGGTTGGTATCGACGCGCACGACACCCAGGTTCGGTTGCAAGGTGGTGAAAGGATAATCGGCCACCTTGGGTTTCGCGGCCGACACGGCGCGTATGAAAGTGGACTTGCCGGCATTGGGCATGCCGAGCAGCCCCACGTCGGCCAGTACCTTGAGTTCTAGTTTCAGATCATGCCGCTCACCGGGCACGCCAGGGGTGCACTGCCGGGGCGCGCGATTGACACTCGACTTGAAGTGAATGTTGCCCAGGCCACCTTTGCCTCCTTGACCAATCAGCGCCCGCATGCCGTCGTGGTCGAGGTCGGCCAACGTTTCACCGGTTTCAATATCGGTAATGACCGTGCCCACGGGCAGGCGTAGCTCGAGATCCTCGCCGCCTTTACCGTAGCAATCCGAACCCATGCCGTCCTCGCCCCGCTGGGCGCGAAAGATGCGGGTGTAGCGATAGTCGATGAGGGTGTTGAGATTGCGATCGGCTATGGCATAAATGCTGCCGCCTCGCCCGCCATCACCGCCGCTGGGGCCGCCCTTGGGCACATATTTTTCGCGACGAAATGCAGCGACGCCATTGCCGCCATCGCCGGCAATGACTTCGATTTTCGCTTCGTCAAAAAATCTCATAAGGGGGAAGCCGTATCTGACGCAGGAATCATTAAGGCCCAAAGAAGGAAGGGAACGAAAGACTTTCTCATCTCAGCGTTCTCAGCATTCCTGTGCCTTTATGTTGGAAGAGGTTAACAAAAAAAGCCCTGCCGCGACGGCAGGGCTTTATGCCGTGGCGTGGTGAATCAGGCCGCTGGCGTGATGTTGACGGTTTTGCGCTTTGCGGCGCCCTTGACCGTGAACTCGACAGTGCCGGTCACTTTCGCAAAGAGCGTGTGGTCGCGGCCGATGCCAACGTTTTCACCGGGATGGAATTGCGTGCCACGCTGGCGCACGATGATGCTGCCGGCGTTGATCACCTGGCCGCCGTAGCGCTTCACGCCTAGGCGCTTTGCCTGTGAGTCGCGGCCGTTACGTGAACTACCGCCTGCTTTTTTATGTGCCATATCTGCTCCTTCTTAGGCAGAAATGCCCGAGATGACAATCTCGGTGTAATTCTGACGATGCCCTTGGTGCTTTTGATAATGCTTGCGCCGGCGCATCTTGAAAATTTTCACCTTGTCGTGACGACCTTGGGCAATAACCTTGGCCTGCACAGTGGCGCCTGGCACCAGCGGCGCGCCGATTTTCACCGATTCGCCTTCGCCGACCATGAGAACCTGGTTGAGGGTGATTTCTGCGCCCACTTCTGCCGGTATCTGTTCTATTTTCAATTTTTCGCCGGCTGCGACGCGATACTGCTTACCGCCGGTTTTTATGACCGCATACATGGTGGACTCCGTGTTTCGTGTTTCCGAAGAGCCGCGCATTCTACAGGGCGAAGATATTAAAGTCAAAGCAGAAACGGGCTTCGCTTGACGCCGCTGGCGTGTGGCCCCTACCATGCCGCTTTTTCGGACGTTCCCTTTGAGTTTAGAAGCCCTCTACGTCCCCATCAACGCGGACATGCGCGCCGTGGATACGGTGATCCGCGCTCGCCTGCATTCCGACGTGGTGTTGATACGCCAGGTGGCGGAGTACATTATCGGCGCGGGTGGCAAACGCTTACGACCTGCACTGGTGCTTTTTTCAGCCGGTGCCTTGGGCTACAAAGGCACGCACCACCATGAACTTGCAGCCGTGGTGGAATTCATCCACACCGCCACCTTGCTGCACGACGATGTGGTGGATGAATCATCTTTGCGTCGTGGTAACAAGACGGCCAATGCGCTTTTTGGCAATGCCGCTTCGGTGCTGGTGGGCGACTTCCTTTATTCGCGTGCCTTTCAGATGATGGTCGGCGTGGGCAGCATGCGCGTGCAGGAAGTCTTGGCCGACGCGACCAATATCATCGCTGAAGGCGAAGTGCTGCAGCTATTGAATTGCCACAATGCAGATGTCGAAGTGGCGCAATACCTACAGGTGATCCGTTACAAGACGGCCAAACTATTCGAAGCGGCCAGCCGGTTGGGTGCGATGCTCTGCAACGCGCCGCCGGAAGTGGAAGAGGGTATGGCCCGTTATGGAATGCATTTGGGCACGGCGTTCCAATTGGTCGACGATGTGCTGGATTATTCTGGCGATGAAGGCGCGACGGGCAAGCACTTGGGTGACGATCTCGCCGAAGGCAAACCGACGCTTCCTTTAATCCATGTGATGAAGCACGGCACGCCCAGCCAGGCGGAATGCGTGCGTCGCGCCATAGAAGAGGGCGGTCGAGATGAGTTTCCGCAAGTGATCGCTGCCATTCGCGCCACAGCCGCGTTGGATGAAACAAGACATCATGCCGAAGCGGAGGTGGGCCTCGCGCTGGTGGCGATAGCGGCGGTTCCCGATTCGCCTTTCAAGGAATCTTTGGTACAATTGGCAAAATTCGCAGTCGCACGGGACTATTGATTCGGTCTTTGGAAATCGGTCCTGACGCGGCTGTATTTGTTTCAGCGCAGGGTCAAAGCCCCACCTGACATATCCTGCTCATCTGAAGGTCGCCGGGGTGTAGCTCAGCCTGGTAGAGTACTGCGTTCGGGACGCAGGAGTCGGAGGTTCAAATCCTCTCACCCCGACCATTCTTTCCAAGAGCATTTTCTCTCGCCCTATCCGGTGTGTTTGTCCGCCGGTCCGTGCTCGTCGTGGAGGCACTGCCGATATCGGCCAGTGCCGGAAAAATCGCCAGCCAGTTGTGACACAATGCCGCATCATGATTCACGGCAAATATCCGATATCTTTGCAGGTGCGGTGCCGTTGACGGAGCTACGTATGTCTCGATTGATAGTGCTTGTTCTTCTGGGCTTCCTGGCCTACCTCTTTGTGAAGAACCTGAAACGGCGTGGCGATGTTCGCAGAACGCAAGAAACGCTGCGGCCCGTTGAGAGCATGGTGGTCTGTGCGTGTTGTGGAGTGCATGTGCCGGAGACCGAAGCCGTGGTTGATAATGGGCAACATTTTTGCAGCGAGGCGCACCGCAAGCTTGGTGGTCGCTAGCCGTCCCATGGCAAAGTACCCCCCCTTCGGAGGCGATGCGGCGGAACGCCCGCAGTCGGTGCGGGCGTCCCTTAATTACTTCAATATCTACCGCCTCATTGTGGCGAGTCTGTTCTTGCTCGCTATTCTCGTTTATCCCAAAACGCTCGGTCTGGGTACGCAAGACCCCATCCTTTTTGCTTGGACCAGCTTGCTGTATTGGTTACTCGCGTTATTTTTCTATTTTGCGCTGAAGCACCTCAAGCTGGATTTCAATCTGCTTCTGGTCTTGCAAGTTGTGTCAGACATTCTTGCGTTGACCCTGATGATGTATGCCAGTGGCGGCAGCAAGAGCGGGCTGTCGGTTCTGCTGCTGGTGGTGTTAGCCGGCGCCGGGCTGGTGGGACAGGGGCGGCTGACGCTGTTTTTCGCGGCGTTGGCGACGGTCGCGGTGTTGGTCGAGCAGAGTTTGCGGGTGCTCGAGTTCGGGGGGGATTCGGCGGACTTTGTCCAGACGGGTATCGTCTGCATTGGCTTCTTTGCTACCGCCATCACGGCGCGCCTGCTGGCAAGCCGGGTTATCGCCAACGAAGAATTGGCGCGGCAGCGTGGCATCGATCTGGCCAATCAGTTGTCGATAGGGGAACGTGTTATTCGCGACATGCAAGATGGCGTGCTGGTTGTGGATGTTGATCAGAAGGTGCGACAGTTCAATCCGCAGGCTGAGACGCTACTGGGTGTGCGTGCGCCATCGTGGCCCGACCTCGCGGTTTTTTCGGTGGCATTGACCGAAGGCTACACGGCGCTGGATCAATCGGTTGGTGAGGTGGCGACGCTATTGCGTGTGCCCGGCAATGGCAATTTGTTGCGGGTGCGCTATGTGCGCACCGGCGAGAGCGGCGACGTGCTGATCTATCTCGAAGACATGGGTCGTATCCAGGCGCAGGCCCAGCAGCTCAAACTGGCCGCCTTGGGCCGGCTCACGGCCAACATCGCGCATGAAATTCGCAATCCTCTCGCAGCGATTTCGCATGCGGCCGAATTGCTGCGCGAAGAGAGGCGCGCCGAGGGGCAGGCGCGTTTGTCAGTCATCATTAACGACAATGCCCAGCGGCTTGATCGTCTGGTCACCGATATCCTGGAGCTGGGACGTCGCGATCGAGCGGAGCCGGAGGCGATCAAGCTGCCCGCTTTCCTGGAAAGTTTTCTGGATGAATTTGCGGCACACGAAAAGACCGACCGCGCCATTGTCGTGCAGAGTGCGGAGCTGAACACCGTGATGTACTTCGACCGTGCGCACTTGAATCAAGTACTTTGGAATCTGCTTTCCAACGCGCTGCGTTATTGCAGTGGAAAATCAGGCGCAGTGCGCGTGGAAGTGCGCAACAATACTGCCTCAAGGCGCGTGGAATTGCATATCATTGACGACGGTATGGGCATTTCCGCAGAGTCCGGCAACAAAATTTTCGAGCCATTTTTCACCACACACAGCCAGGGCACCGGCCTCGGCCTCTATATCGCTCGTGAGCTGTGCGAGGCTAATGACGCACTGTTGGAATGGGTGAACAACGAGCCGGGCGCCCATTTTTGCATCGCAGGGAGGAGTCGGGAGTGGCAACAAAACCAGAGCGTAGAGAACGGCCAGGAATAGGACAGGTGCTGGTTGTCGATGATGAGGAGGATATCCGCGAGTTGTTGGATATGACCTTGTCACGCATGGGGCTGGTGGCTCATTGCGCGGCATCGCTGGCGGAAGCGCGGGCTCAACTCGAAGGTAACACCTATCAGTTGTGCCTGACCGACATGCGCTTGCCTGATGGCGATGGCATCGAGTTGGTGCGCTACATCAGCGAACATTGCAAAGATTTGCCTGTCGCCGTGATCACCGCCCATGGCAACATGGATAACGCCGTCTCTGCGCTAAAGGCCGGCGCCTTCGACTACGTCGCCAAACCAGTTTCTCTGGAGCAATTGCGCGCCTTGGTGAAGTCGGTGCTCAATCTGCCGCGGCAAGTTTCGGTACCGGGACAGACCACCACGCATGGTCTGCTCGGCAGCTCGGCGGCGATACAGCAGGCGCAGGCAATGATCGATAAGCTCGCGCGCAGCCAGGCCCCGGTCTACATCTCTGGAGAATCCGGCAGCGGTAAGGAATTGGCCGCCCGCTTGATTCACGAACTCGGCGCGCGGCGGCGCGAGCGCTTCGTGCCGGTCAACTGCGGGGCAATCCCCGAGAACCTGATGGAAAGCGAGTTCTTTGGTTACAAAAAAGGCGCTTTTACAGGCGCGGAAGCGGACAGGGATGGTTTCTTTCAAGCGGCGAATGGCGGAACCTTGTTCCTCGATGAGGTGGCCGATCTGCCGCTCGCCATGCAAGTCAAACTACTGCGCGCTATCCAGGAAAAGCGCGTACGCAAAGTTGGTGCGACGACCGAAGAGCCCATCGATGTACGGGTCATCAGTGCTACCCACCAGAATTTGAAAGACATGGTGGCGACCGGTCGCTTCCGTCAGGATCTCTTCTATCGCTTGAATGTCATCGAGCTGAGAATGCCTGCCCTGCGGGAGTGCAGCGACGACATTCCCTTGCTTGCGCGCAGCATCCTCGACCGACTCGCGCACGATGCCGGTATGTCGGTGCCCGCTCTGTCGGGAGCGGCCATGAAGGCGCTCGGCGACTATCCGTTCCCTGGCAACGTGCGCGAGTTGGAGAATATTCTCGAACGCGCTTTGGCGTTGCTTGGTGGCGATGAAATCGGCGTCGATGACCTACAGTTGTCGCCACATTCGCTGTCTGAAGAAAGCGCCTCGGCAGCGCTGGAAGGGGGACTGCCTTTGCAGGAGCATCTCGACCGCGTCGAGAAACAGGCCATACTCGATGCGCTGCAAAAAACTCGCTTCAATCGCACGGCGGCCGCTAAGCTGCTCGGCGTGACCTTTCGCTCGTTGCGTTACCGCATGGAACGTTTGGGTCTCAATGAATGAGTTCCACCAAGCAGGTTCTTGCCGACACACTGGATAAGGACGGCTGGTTGCCGGGCGCGCGGCGCGTGCATTCTCCCAACTACGATGACCGGCCTGAGGCCACGTTGGTGTCGCTCATCCTGATTCACGCGATCAGCCTTCCTCCCGGCCTGTTTGGGGGTCGGGGCATTGAACAGTTCTTTACCAACGCACTTGATCCGGAAGAGCATCCCTACTACAGCGAGATTCACGCGTTGCGTGTCTCCGCGCACTTCCTCGTGCGGCGAGACGGTGAGGTAATTCAGTTCTTGTCATGCTCGTCGCGCGCCTGGCATGCGGGCGTATCGACTTGGCGGGGTCGCGAACGCTGCAATGATTTCTCCATCGGTATAGAGATGGAAGGTTGCGACGAGCAGGACTTCGAAGCCAAACAATACGTCGTTCTCGCCCGCCTCATCGCTATTTTGCGGCGTCGCTATCCGATCGAAGATAGTGTCGGTCACGCCGACGTCGCACCCGGACGCAAGACGGATCCCGGTCCGCATTTCGATTGGCAACGCTTGCGTGATCTCATCAAGTAGCGCGTTTTATTTTTGCCGCCCGCGCGTTGTCGCAAGTGGCAAGTGATGTTTTTTGTCGACAGTGATCATTCAATATGACAAAAAAAGTAAAAAACACTTGCATCCAAAAAGTCAAGCTACTAGAATTAGGTCGAAATCGTGGCAGGGGTACTAGATCTAGTGGGTATGCGACGCAATCGGATCTGGAAATTCCTGACAACGATGAGTTCTAGGGGTGAAGTAGTCAACGCAATCTGATACCAGGAGACGGACGGAGAGACCGTTTGATGCAGATAGATATAGAAGTGGCCTTTAGGCCTCGACCTCCTCAATCGAGTTACGGCGCTTCTGTTTCCTTCATCCTCTTTTGCCCCCTCAGTTTTATCGCTTTTCGCCGCAACGGCTCCGTTGCCGGCCTCCAAATTACCCCGTCAATGTTTCGTAGGTCGCGCCGTTATGTCGGTGCGGAGCGTGTCATTGCGTCTGGCGCGCATTGGACTTGGCGATCCGTAGAAAAGGTTTTTCATCGAAGCAAAGCATTCATAAGAGCTGGCTTTGCCGGCTCGTTGAATAGTCCAGGCTGGTACAGACGGGCTGTAGTAGTTGGTCTTTCTTGTTACTTCTCATAGGAGGTTGTATGGCTATTGCTAAGAAACCCGCTTCTAAAGCCAAGAAGCCCGCTGCAAAGAAACCGGTGGTGAAAAAAGCCGCCGCCAAGAAACCGGTTGCCAAGAAGACTGCCGCCAAAAAGCCAGTCGCCAAGAAATCGGCTGCCAAGAAGCCCGCTGCAAAAAAGACTGCGGCCAAGAAACCCGCAGTGAAGAAAGCCGCCGCCAAGAAACCGGCTGCTAAGAAAACTGCTGCGAAAAAGCCCGCTGCTAAAAAGGCTGCCGCTAAGAAGCCCGCCGCAAAAAGAGCCGTGGCTAAGAAGCCGGCAGTGAAAAAAGCCGCCGCCAAGAAACCGGCCGCCAAGAAAACTGCTGCGAAAAAGCCCGCTGCTAAAAAGGCTGCCGCTAAGAAGCCCGCTGCAAAAAAAGCGGTGAAGAAGGTGGCAAAGAAAAGGCCTGCGGCAAAAAAAGCGGCAAAAAAACCGGCGGCAAAAAAAGCGGCCAAGAAAAAGCCTGCGGCCAAAAGGGCGGTAGCCAAGCCTGCGGCCAAAAAGGCGGTGGCCAAACCTGCGGCGAAGCCAGCTGCTGCGGCTCCTGCCCCGGCACCTTCTACCGCCGCCACACCTGGCCTGAAGTCGTCGCTAAACCCGGCGGCTGCTTGGCCTTTTCCGACCGGCTCGCGTCCCTCGTAATCGGTCGGGGCAGACCGCCCGGATGGGAGGCTGGGGTACATCATGACCCCGCCCCCATCTGCGGTCTGTTTCTTGTACAAGCTGCCTGTGGGGTAGGCCGAAGACCCGCTTGATTTTCGGGTTTGTGGCTTTTTTGGCGCGTTGTGCGGTACGGTAGTTTTCGTTTTTTGATTGACAATAAACAATGAAATCAATATAGTGTGAGGCATTGCACGGCAGCATCAATAATGCTCATTTGTGGCTGGTGATTTTCTCGCTGATGGCCATCCTCTGCGGCGCCTGACAAGGCTTTCTGAGCTGATCTAGAACTACCCGAGTGTCACCCAGCGTTCGAACTAGCTGGATTACTCAATCTCTGCGCGAACAGCGTTCGCGTTGCCCTACAAAGCCGACCCTGCAGGACTTACCGTGTCCTCCGGTAAGGCATGGGTATGTCATCACCAGTAGCAAGCTGGAATAGATAAGAAAGGAATAATCGATAATGACGTCGACCGTAAAACGAGCTTTGCATCATGCACTATCGATTTTCTTGCACTTTGCCCATGGTGGACTTTGGGTAATCGGCATATTGGTGATGCTATTTGTGGTGGGCCGGGCCGGCGCGTTTGGCGTGCATTCGCCCGGCGGACAGGAAGTGGTCGGCGCGATCAGTGAAGCGCGCGCTGTGAAGACCTCGATCAACTATGCCGAATCGGCCGCCACGCCCGAGATGCGCGGGGTGATCGAGTATCTCGCCCGTAAATACCATGTCGCTGCACCAGCGCTGGAGCCTTTGGTCCGCGCCGCTCTGGTGGCCGGTGCGCAACGTAGGCTGGATCCCATGCTGATCGTCGCTGTCATTGGCGTGGAATCGGGTTTCAATCCGATTGCCGAAAGTCCGCTGGGTGCGCAAGGCCTCATGCAGGTCATTCCGCGCTTTCATCAGGACAAGCTGGACGAGAACGCCAGTGAAAATGCCCTGCTCGATCCAGTCTTAAATATTCAGGTTGGAGCGGAAGTGCTGAAGGAATCGATACGTCGAGCCGGTTCGCTCGAAGCCGGCTTGCAGCAGTATGGCGGCGCCGTTGCCGACGAGGAAGCGTTGTATGCGGCGAAGGTGTTGGCGGAAAAACAGCGGCTAGACGCCGCGCTAAAACGCGGCCGTCTAGCCGGTGCTTGATGCATCTTGCCTCGGCCTATCGAGGCAAATGCGGAGGCAACCGTAGGGCGTCAGGCGGCGTCGCGCCAGAGGCCTAAGGAGAACAGCTCAAGCTTCAAGATAAACTGCTTGGGCAGCCTATCACCCAGCTTTTCGAACCATTCCTGGTGGAGCTTGAGCTCTTCCCGCCAGGAGTCGGTATCCACCTTGGTCAAAGCCTCGAAGGCCGCCTTGGAAATGTCCAGGCCCGTCCAGTCGATGTCTTCATACTGTGGCATCCAGCCCAGCGGTGTTTGCTGAGCACCGACGCGGCCTTTGACACGCTCGACCATCCACTTCAGCACGCGCATGTTCTCGCCGAAGCCTGGCCACATGAAGTTGCCGTTTTCGTCCTGACGGAACCAATTGACCGTGAAGATGCGCGGCGGATTGTCGATGACATGACCCATGCGCAGCCAATGGTTGAAGTAGTCGCCCATATGGTAACCACAGAAGGGCAGCATGGCGAAGGGGTCGCGACGCACTTGACCGACCTTGCCGGCAGCCGCTGCAGTGGTTTCCGAACCCAGTGTGGCGGCCATATAGACGCCGTAGTTCCAGTTGAAGGCTTCGAACACCAGTGGCACGGTGGTGGAACGTCGGCCGCCGAAAATAAAGGCGGAGATAGGCACGCCGGCGGGGTCTTCCCAGTTCTTGTCTAGCGAAGGACACTGCGCGGCCGGCGCGGTGAAGCGCGCGTTCGGATGGGCGGCCGGACGGCCGCAACCAGGCGTCCATTCCTTGCCGGTCCAGTCGGTTAGTTTGGACGGGATATCCTTACTCATGCCTTCCCACCACACATCGCCGTCCGGCGTCAGCGCCACATTGGTGAAAATGACGTTGGCGTGTAGCGTGGCCATCGCGTTGGCGTTGGACTTCACCGAGGTGCCGGGTGCGACGCCGAAGAAACCGGCCTCCGGATTGATGGCGTAGAGACGGCCGTCCTTGCCCGGCTTGATCCAGGCGATGTCGTCGCCGACAGTCGTTACCTTCCAGCCGTTGAGACTGTTCGGTGGGATTAGCATGGCAAAATTGGTCTTGCCGCAAGCTGACGGAAACGCCGCCGCGACATAGCTCTTTTCGCCTTCGGGCGATTCCACGCCGAGAATCAGCATATGCTCGGCCAGCCAGCCTTGATCACGCGCCATGGTGGAGGCGATGCGCAGCGCGAAGCATTTCTTGCCGAGCAACGCGTTGCCACCATAACCTGAGCCGTAAGACCAGATTTCGCGTGTTTCGGGGAAGTGCACGATGTACTTGGTGTCTTTGTTGCAGGGCCAGCGCACGTCCTGCTCGCCAGGCTTGAGTGGAGAGCCGACCGTATGCAGGCACGGCACAAACTCGCCATCCTCACCCAGCACGTCGTACACCGCTTTACCCATGCGCGTCATGATTTTCATGTTGACGACAACGTAGGGTGAGTCGCTCAGTTCGATGCCGATATGAGCGATGGGCGAACCTAACGGCCCCATACTGAAGGGCACAACATACAGCGTACGGCCGCGCATGCAGCCGCTGAATAAACCATTCAGCGTTGCACGCATCTTGGCCGGTTCTTCCCAATTGTTGTTGGGGCCGGCGTCATCTTTGTTTTGGGAACAGATAAAGGTGCGGTCTTCGACGCGCGCCACATCGGAAGGGTCGGAACAAGCCAGGTAGGAATTCGGGCGCTTTTCTGGATTAAGCTTAACCATGCTGCCGGCGGCAACCATTTCGGTACACAAGCGGTCGTATTCTTCGTCGGTGCCGTCGGCCCAGACGATGCGCTCGGGCTGGGCCAGCGCGGCGACCTCGGCCACCCAGGCTTTGAGCCGGGCGTGGCGCACATAGGCGGGCGCATTAAGAATTGCGGGATCGGTATAACGCTGATTCATGTCCTAATATCTCCAGGGGCGTATCGATGCGGGAACGATATCCGGGAGGCCGCAATTCTCTTGGACTGACGACTTCCGGATAGCCGCGACAGCGGTGCCGGTATGCTTGCGTTGCGCGGAATTGATGCGGCTGTTTGTGGCAGAGTCTGCAATGCAATATTATGCCATAGACCGCCCAATCGCATGAGCGGCCAGTCGGCTCATGCGATTGGGCACTCCAGAAAGGCAGGCCCGACATGGACGAAGGCATCCGCGCCGCAGCGCTTGAATACCATCGCAAACCGCGAGCTGGCAAAATCTCGGTGACGCCCACCAAGCAACTCGTCAATCAGCGCGATCTTGCGCTGGCCTACTCGCCCGGCGTGGCGGCCGCTTGCGAAGAAATCGTCGCCAATCCGGCAGAGGCCTATAACCTCACGGCTCGCGGCAACCTGGTGGCTGTCATCACCAATGGCACGGCGGTGCTGGGCCTGGGCAACATCGGCCCCTTGGCCGGCAAACCGGTGATGGAAGGCAAGGGAGTGCTGTTCAAAAAATTCGCCGATATCGATGTCTTCGATATCGAGATCAACGAGAATGATCCGGACAAGCTGATCGACATCATCGCCGCGCTGGAGCCCACCTTCGGCGGCATCAACCTCGAAGACATCAAAGCGCCCGAGTGCTTCTACATCGAGAAGAAGCTGCGCGAGCGCATGAAGATTCCGGTCTTTCATGACGACCAGCATGGCACGGCCATCATCTCCAGCGCCGCAGTGTTGAATGGCCTGCGCGTGGTCGACAAGAAAATCGAGGAGGTCAAACTGGTTTGCTCGGGTGCCGGTGCTGCCGCCATCGCCTGCGTGGATCTGATGGTGGCGCTAGGACTCAAGCGTGAACATGTCTGGATGACCGACTCAAAAGGCGTGATCAGCCAGCGTCGCCTGCCCGATCTCGATCCGAGCAAGGCGCGCTACGCGCAGGACACCGAGGCGACGACGTTGGGGCAGATTATCGTGGGCGCCGATGTTTTCCTGGGACTATCCGCCGCTGGCGTGCTCAAACCCGAGATGGTGAAGGCCATGGCCGACAAGCCGCTCATTCTGGCGCTCGCCAATCCAGTCCCCGAGATATTGCCGGAAGACGCTAAGGCCGTGCGGCCGGATTGCATCATCGCCACCGGGCGTTCGGATTATCCGAACCAAGTAAATAATGTTTTGTGCTTCCCCTTCATTTTCCGTGGCGCGCTGGATGCCGGTGCCACGACCATCACGCAAGAGATGGAACTGGCCGCTGTGCGCGCCATCGCGGACCTTGCTCACGCCGAGCAATCGGATTTGGTAGCAGCGGCCTATGGTGGCTCCGATGTGCGCTTCGGCCCGGAGTACCTGATCCCCAGACCCTTCGATCCGCGCCTCATTGCGCGTATTGCGCCGGCGGTTGCCAAGGCGGCCATGGATTCCGGCGTGGCGACGCGCCCCATCGCCGATTTCGATGCCTACCGCGAGCAGCTCCAGCAATTCGTCTACCACTCCGGTCTCATCATGAAGCCGGTATTCACCGCCGCGAAGACGACGTCACAGCGCATCGTCTATGCCGAAGGCGAAGATCCGCGCGTCTTGCGTGCCGTGCAAGTGGTTGTCGATGAAGGGCTGGCGCGTCCAATCCTGATTGGCCGGCCGGAGGTGATTGAGCGCCGCATAGCGAGCTGCGGCTTGCGTATCCGCCCCGGCGTTGATTTCGATCTCTGCAACCCGCAGAAAGACCCGCGCCACAAGGACTACTGGCAGACCTATCACCGACTCACCGAGCGCAAAGGCGTGTCAGCCGGCTACGCGCAACTTGAAATGCGGCGGCGTCAAACCCTCATCGGCGCCATGATGATGCACAAGGGCGAGGCTGACGGTATGCTGTGCGGCACCTTTGGTACGCATGCCCTGCATCTGGGGTTTATTGATCTGGTTATCGGCAAGCAAGCCGACGTGTCAGCCTACTACGCCATGAATGGTCTGATGTTGCCCAAGCAGACGGTGTTTCTCTGCGACACCTACGTGAATTACGATCCGACTGCCGAGCAGATCTGTGAGATGACACTCCTCGCGGCCGAGGAAGTGAAGCGCTTCGGCCTCACCCCCAAGGTCGCGCTGCTTTCACACTCCAGCTTCGGCAGCTACGACACGCCCAGCGCGCGCAAAATGCAGCAGGCTCTGGCGCTCATCAATGCGCGTGCGCCGGAACTGGAAGTCGAAGGCGAAATGCATGGCGATGCCGCGCTCTCGGCCGCAGTGCGCAGCGAGGTATTTCCCAACTCCAGACTGAAGGGCGACGCCAACCTGCTCATCATGCCGACCCTGGATGCGGCGAATATCTCCTTCAACCTGCTCAAGCAGGCGGCGGGTGACGGCCTGACCATCGGCCCCATCCTGCTTGGAGCGGCCAAAGCGGTACATATCCTCACCCCGACGGCGACGGTGCGGCGCATTGTGAATATGACCGCGCTGGCGGTCGTTGATGCCATGACCAGTCAGCGGAAAGCGCCCTGAGTACGCACAGTGCCCATGCGCTTTGCGTGCCGCTGCCCGGTGGGTCGGAATGGCCCCTTTCAAGCAGGCGCCGACAGGCTTTGCGGGATTGGAGCTTGGGTCAAGTTGCCCCGCTAAATGCCGTTAACCTCTCCCATGGAAGCTGATACCAAAATAGGTCTGGTTTTGGCCGGTGGGGGCGCACGCGCCGCCTACCAGGTCGGCGTCTTGAAAGCCGTGCGCGAGCTCTTGCCCGAGCCGGGCCGCAATCCTTTTAAGATACTCTGCGGCACCTCGGCCGGCGCCATCAACGCCGCGACGCTCGCCTGCTTCGCGGAAGAGTTCAATACCGGCATTGACCACCTGCTTGGTGTCTGGGGTAATTTCCACGCCGCGCGGGTGTACCGCGCCGATGCCTTCAGTATGGCCGCCGGTGCGCTGCGTTGGTTGTCCTCACTGATGCTGGGCTGGCTTTTCAAGCAGAATCCGCACTCCCTGCTGGACAACACGCCGTTGCGAGAAATGCTGGAAACCAGCCTCGATTTTCAATCTGTCGATAAGGCCATCAAATCGGGCGCTTTGTTCGCGCTGTCGATCACCGCTTCTGGCTACACTAGTGGCGAGAGCATCAGTTTTTTTCAGGGTGGTGAGGGTGTGCCGCTGTGGCGCCGCACCCAGCGCGGCGGGGCACGGGTGCAAATCGGCGTGGAGCATCTGCTTGCATCGAGCGCGATCCCCTTCATATTTCCGGCGACGAAAATCCATCGCGAATATTTTGGCGACGGCTCCATGCGCCAACTTGCGCCGATTTCGCCGGCGATCCACCTGGGCGCCGACCGTATCCTGGTCATAGGCGGCGGGCGCATGGGACAGGAATCAGAACGTAAGCGGGGAGATCACTATCCGTCGCTGGCACAAATCGCCGGACACGCCTTATCCAGTATTTTTCTGGACAGTCTCAGTGTCGACCTGGAGAGACTCGAACGCATCAACAAGACCTTGTCGGTTATTCCGCTCGAAGCCAGGGAAAAGGCCGGGCTGCCGCTACGGCCTATTGAGGCGCTGGTGATCGCCCCCTCGCAGCGGTTGGACTACATGGCGGCACGCCATGTGAAGGCCTTGCCTTGGCCGGTTCGGCTGCTCTTGCGCAGCCTAGGCGCCACTAGCAAGAGCGGCTCGGCGCTCGCCAGCTACTTGCTTTTCGAGCAGCCTTATACCCAGGCGCTCATAGAATTGGGCTACAACGACGCGATGGCTAGGCGTGCCGAGTTTGAGGCGTTTCTGAATATTGCATGAGTGATTCGATCGCACTTTAACAAACATAGCTAACCCGCTGGTTTTTGTTGCGATTTTCTTACAGACTGCTAAACTGCGGTCGTTGCCCAGGTGGGAGCAGGAGATAGATAGAGATGGTGAATATCAGGCTGGCCACATTACTCGTGATATGCGCATCGTTTGCGCTTGGCATGTTCGGCGCACCCGCTGAAGCCGCCACGCAAAAGAAGTATGTGAAACATGCCACGACTCGGCACAAAGTAAGAATCGTGCATCGCACCGAAGTGCAAGACGGCGATAACCTCTTGCTGCAATCCTCCTCCGTGGTGGTACTGGATCAATCCACTGGCGCCTTCCTTTTCGAGAAGAATGCCGGGGCGGTGTTGCCCATCGCTTCCATCACCAAGCTGATGACCGCCATGGTGGTGCTGGATGCTCAACTCCCACTCGACGAAACGCTTGCCGTCGCAGATAGCGACGTGGACACCCAGCGCGGTAGCCGTTCGCGGCTGCGTGTCGGCACACAATTGTCGCGTGAAGATATGTTGCGCCTGGCGCTGATGTCTTCCGAGAATCGCGCCGCTTCCGCACTGGGCCGGCACTATCCTGGCGGCATGCCGGGGTTTGTTGCGGCCATGAATGCCAAGGCCGAAGCGATCGGTTTGAAGGACACGCGCTTTTCGGATTCCACCGGTCTCAACGCAGCCAATGTGTCGAGTGCGCGCGACTTGACCAAGATGGTCTCGGCCGCTTCAAAGTATCCGCTGATTCGCGAGCTGAGCACCACACCCGAGCATCAAGTCGATGTCGGCGGGCATAAGCTGAGCTTCCACAACACCAATCTGCTGGTGCGTAACGGCGCCGCCGGTTGGGATATCGCGCTCTCCAAGACCGGTTTCATCAACGAGTCGGGCAAGTGCCTGGTGATGCAAGCCTGGTTCGCCAACAAGCCTATCGTCATCGTACTGCTGGATTCGATGGGCCGACTGACGCGTATCGCCGACGCAAATCGCATCAAGCGCTGGATCGAAAGCGCCGGTATTCCGGGCGCGCGGCCTAGCGCTTCCATAGGTGCTCCTAAAGCTGGTTAAGCTGAATAACTATTCACGTAGCCCAAGGCGCGGGAGATATCGTCCGCCGCTCGCTTGATGGACACTATCCAATCCGTGTTGTAACGGTCGGCCGGGGCTGACACCGACAAGCCGGCGACCAGCTCGCCGCTATCGTCCCGCACCGGTGCGGCGACACAGCGCAAACCCTGTTCGATCTCCTCATTGTCAAAGGCGACGCCGTGACGGCGCACTTTATCCAGTTCGGCTTCCAGCGCGCAGCCCTGGTGACATCGAACAGACGCTGGTGCTGGGTGCCCGCACGGCCCTTACCGGGCGCATATCCTCATCGTGGAAGGCGCCTGAGTCGGTGATACACTCCGCGGGTTCTTTCGAAAGCGCCGCCATGAAAGACTCGCCACGCGTCATACCAATGTCATTAAAATGGCGCCTGCTGTGGGCCTTCATTCTGGTTGTTGCCCCGCCGGAAGCCCGCGCTGATAACGCAACGAACGCCGCGCTGGCGCCATTCGGTATTCCCCTGGAGTTTGCGATATTTGCGGCGACGCTATTGGGTGTGGCGTTGCTTCATCGTCACACCTTGGCGGTTGCCTTGTCCGGGCTGGCCGGTATCACCGCGTACAAACTGGCTTTCGTCGGCTTCAAGCACGGCGCGGGTTGGCAGGGGCTGGTTGCGCATTTGAGCCATGAGTGGGTGATGCTCAGCAATCTTTTTTGCCTGCTTATGGGCTTCGCCTTGCTTTCTCGGCACTTCGAGAAAAGCCGCGTGCCGGTGGTCTTGCCTAGAATCCTGCCGGACGACTGGAAAGGCGGCTTCGTCCTGCTGGTGATGGTTTTCGTATTGTCGGCTTTTCTCGACAATATTGCCGCAGCACTGATAGGCGGCGCCATGGCGCACAGCCTGTTCAAGGCCAAGGTACACATCGGCTATCTGGCCGCGATTGTTGCCGCTTCGAATGCCGGCGGTTCGGGTAGCGTGGTGGGCGACACTACTACCACCATGATGTGGATAGACGGCGTCGATCCGCTCGATGTGCTGCACGCTTATGTGGGCGCGGGTGTTGCGCTCATGATTTTCGGCGTCATCGCGGCGAAGCAACAGCAGCGCTATTCGCCCATACTCAAAAATTCGCATGAACACACCCATATCGATTGGGTGAGGGTGGGCATCGTGGCCTTCATATTGTTCGCCGCGATCACGGTTAACGTGGTCGTCAACCTCGGCTTTGAGTCGTTGTCGGACCGTTTTCCTTTTATCGGTGTGGGCGTTTGGGCGGCTATCCTGATCTCGCTGCCGCTGCGTCGGCCGGATTGGGAAATTTTGCCGGAGAGTTTCAAAGGCAGTGCGTTTCTGCTGGCCCTGGTCACGAGCGCGTCAATGATGCCGGTGGAGCACCTGCCGACTGCCTCATGGCAGACGGCGCTGGGCTTGGGATTTGTTTCGGCGGTGTTCGATAACATTCCGCTGACCGCGCTGGCCCTCAAGCAGGGTGGCTACGATTGGGGTTTTCTCGCTTATGCCGTTGGGTTTGGCGGCTCGATGATGTGGTTCGGCTCTTCCGCCGGCGTGGCGCTGAGCAATATGTTTCCCGAGGCCAAGTCGGTCGGGCTCTGGCTGCGGCATGGCTGGCATGTCGCGCTGGCTTATGTGGTGGGTTTTTGCGTGTTGATGCTGTCAGTCGGCTGGCAACCGCACTCACCACATAAATCGAACGCTGGTACGACATCTATGCAGGCGCAAAACAGGGTATCAGCCGCGGTGCGATGAATTCAGGAATGCTACGGTACGCAGCGCTTTTAGCTGGTCAGAAAGAACAACCCCCGGTATGACCGGGGGTTGTCTTGTAAATCACGTAAATCCTTGCGCTTACTTGCGTCGGCTACGCAGCCATCCGTCAATACTCCATTGCCCGGCACCTGTGGAGCCGAGGAGCAACAAAGCGCCGACGAGCGGCAGGTTCCGCAGAATCGCGCGTATGTCCTCCGGCCCCATGATATTGCCGTGATAGACGGTGATTGCCAGGAGGCAATATCCGGCCAGGAAGGTCGCTACGGAGCGAGTCTGCAGGCCGAGTATCAGTAAGAGAGAACCCAGGATATCGAAGCAGGTGGCGAAGGCCAGAAAGAATTCCGGAAACGGAAAGTAAAACAATGGTGGCCCGGCTGGAAATAGTTTTCCTTCAATTAAGATGGGTGGCGCACCACCCATCATGGCAGCAGTCATCTCAAACGAGACTGCCTTGCGGATACCATTCGGCAGCAAGCCAATGACGATCATTACCCGGCCGACGAGCAAGGCCAAGTTTTCTTTGAAACCTAATTGTTGAGACACGTAGATTCTCCAGTGCTAGAAGTTGATCTGAGGCTAGGCTTTTCTGTTCTTTTTGCTAAGCCAACCATCCAGGCTCCACCCACCGGCGCCAAAGGCGCTAATCAGGATCAACCCGCCGACAAAGGGCAAATTTCGAAGTATGGTCATGGCATCGTGGCCGTCTTTGACGTCATAGTGGTAAATGAGTATTGCAAAGAGCACGTATCCGGCGAGGATAGGGGCAACGGCGCGAGCGCGCAGGCCGGCTATCAGCAATAACGAGCCGATGAGGTCGAAGCAGATGGAAATCACCAGGAACAGCTCAGGCATCGGGAAGTAAAAAAGTGGAATCTGAGTCGGAAACAAACGCCCATCCAGCATTTGCGGCCCAAGCGTACCGCCCATAATTCCCGCCATCACGGTAAAATTCATGATCTTGCTGATGCCGTTCGGTATGAAAGGCATTAGTACAATGAAGCGCCCGACGAGCATGGCCAAGTTAGTCTTGGTGTCGTCAGGTAAATATCCGGTTTGACCTTGCATTGCTTCCCCCGAAAATGTGATCAAAAGATGACTGATTATAATTCTTAGTGGTAAAAAAAAGCGCGCTATCTAGGATAGCGCGCTTTTTGTTCGAACTTAGCGCCGAACAGCGCCTAGCCGCGAGATTTAGTAGTCGAAGTTAAATTCGAGACCAATCCTACGCGGGTAGTTTTTCTGGAAGCCCGAGCCGGAGATGTTGGTTGGATCGTCCTGATTCGTCAGGTTTTCACCCACAAGATGGGCGCCCCAATGTTCGCCTTCGACACCAATACGCATCTTCAGCAGATTTTGAGCATTGGCCAGCGGCGCAGGCACTGTGGTGGCTGGCGTAGCACCGATGCTATTTATATCGCCTTGTTTGTCGATGTAAGTATAGGCCCCATAGAAGGATGCCATCAACTCGGTGCCGGAGAGCGGTGTCTTGTAAGTCGCCGACAGAGTGTGGGTCTGTTTCGGAACCTGTGACAGTTGCCGGCCATCAACAATATTGGTGTTAGGGAACAACGTATTGTTGACGCCGTCAAACTTGGTGCGGTTAAAGTTACCCGAGGCAGCAAGGCTCAACCCTTTGACCGGCGTAACCCAGTTTATGCCATAGTCAAAACCGTCACCTTTGACCTTGCCGGCATTGGCGAGTAGCGAGATCTTGGTTACTGGGTCAGTCTCGTTAATCTGCATATTTTTCCAATCCAGATGATATACCGCACCTTCGAGACTTAGTTTCCTGTTCAACAAGGTGAGTTTGGTACCCACTTCATAAGACCAGAGCTTGTCCGGGTCGACGGTTCGTGGCGCTCCGGCTGTAACAGCAGCTAGCGCGTTGAAGGTGCCGCTACGGAAGCCCTTTGCGACGTTGGTGTAAACCAGTGCCTCGTTCGTCAACTTGTAAGAAACGTTAAAGCGAGGGTTCCAGGACTTGAAGGTGGCCCCATAACTGGTGGTCGAGGCAGGTACCGTGGGGAACGGTGGGAACACGCCCGGCGCATGAGGGCGTTCGTAATCCGTGAAAGTCCGGTCATCGCTAAAATGGCGAATACCGACCAACGGGGTTAAGCGTCCATCGAGAAAGTCATACGAAATTTCGCCGAAAACTGCAGTTGACTTCGATTCATAGACCGAAGTGTTGTTTATAATCGCCGAATAGACGGTGCCATAAGGCAGAAGCGGAGGAAAGGGGGGCGACGAAGCGAAATTCACATTGACATCCTCTCCGCTCTTCGAATGCAGATAGATGGCGCCACCAATCCAATGGAAGGGATCTTTGCCCTTGGAGACCAAGCGTAGCTCGGATGCGAACGTCTTCGCTTGGTTACCAGTGTTGAGGCTGGCAGTCAACGGCCCTATGATCAACGGAACCCGCCCGGCGGCGCTGCGTTCTATGTAGCCGTTGGAGCTTTCGAGCAATGCCGGCCCGAAATCATAGGAAATATACGCGTTCGAGACGTTCATCTTGGAATCATTGAACGTCGTCATGGGCTTACCACCC
Organism: Rhodocyclaceae bacterium; assembly: GCA_043761745.1. Classification (GTDB taxonomy): domain Bacteria; phylum Pseudomonadota; class Gammaproteobacteria; order Burkholderiales; family Rhodocyclaceae; genus Desulfobacillus. The sequence goes on along the minus strand of JAYUNL010000078.1, from coordinate 5,477 downwards.
AACGTCGACGCAGAAAAACGGTCCGGGTCGACAGTCAGCAACTGGTTACCCTTGTCGTCCCTGTCATCGGTATGCTGATAGCCCAACTTTACCGTGAGTTCCTGGGTTGGCTTAGCGAGCAACTTGAGGCGGTAGTACTCAGCTTCACTGACGTTCTTTTCTCCAGGGAAGGTGGGCGATTCGGCCCAGCCACCCTTGTGGTCATAGCTGGCAACCGCACGGATTGCGACCGTATCCTTACTCAGCGGTATGCTTACCGCCAAGTCGCCGCTCCAGTTGGGGTCGCCGCCCTTGGTGACGGAGTAACCAGCGTCGCCACGCGCACGAAACTCCTTAAGGTCAGGTTCGGCAGTGATGAAGCGGATGCTGCCGCCCATAGCACCCAGACCATAGAGGGTGCCTTGCGGACCGCGCAGGACTTCAACGCGCTCCACGTCGAAAGTGCGCACCACTGGTGCCCAGTTGCGGTTCAGAATGCTGAAGACCGCGTCGTCGAGGTAATACCCGACCGTGCTGTCGCCGTAGTAGGAAGCAACGCCTCGGATCTGATAAGACCGTGAGCTGGACGTCGTGGAGCGACCTTCGGAGGCGCCAGGGATAGAACTGATGAGTTCGTTGAGGTCTTTAATACCGGCTTTTTCCATGGCATCGCCGCTGAAAGCCTGAACTGCCTGCGGAATCTCAGAGAGCTTCTGCTCGCGCTTTTGCGCCGTCACGACCATTTCCTGGATTTCGGCTTCAACTGCGGCGAACGCCTGGCTCATGCCGACGTCAAGCATCGCCAGCGCACCGATTACCGCGAGTGACACCTTTGTCATCTTGATTTGCTTCATATCCCCTCCAAAAAGGACTTTGTTAACTTGCTAAGTTGCAATCTAAGCTGCAATTCATGGAAAGAATGGCAGCCCGGACGGTAGCACGCGACCTCGTTTTACGAGTATTCAAATTAATTTTCTGTCGGTAAAGATTTTTTACCAAAACCTGGCCGAACAGCACGCCAATTCGATTTCTCCTGGCAAGAGTATCGCCGCGTCATGAATCTGGTCAATCCTCCTGGCATTCGGGTGTGGTACGCATACAACACTTATTGTCAAGTGAAGTCTTCTTTTAGTCGGCGAAAGGCTATTTTGTGCGGTGCGCCGCGCTCATTTTGACATGTCGTATCATTGAACAACGATGATTAGACCCTGGAATATTCTGCTGCTTTGCACCGGCAACTCCGCTCGCAGCATCTTGGCCGAAGCGCTGTTGAACGCCCTGGGCGGTGGTCGGGTGCGTGCCTACAGCGCCGGCGCCCAGCCGGCCGGTCGTGTTAGCCCTTACGCTTTGGAACTTCTTGATGCTCAGGGCTTGATGACCGACGGCCTGCGCAGCAAAAGCTGGGACGAGTTTGCCGGCCCCGCTGCGCCGACGATGGATATGGTGCTCACTGTCTGCGATGCGGTGGCCGGCGAGGCCTGCCCGGTCTGGCCGGGGCAGCCGCTCGCCGCATACTGGGGCGTGGCCGATCCGGCTATCTTGGAGGCGACGGATGCCAGCGGAGAGGAAATCCGCCATGCCTTCATGCAGACTTATGCGGCGCTGGCTGAACGCATTTTGACCTTCCTGAGCCTTTCTTTCGAACAACTCGATCGGGCCGAACTCGAAAAACACCTGGTGGAGATAGGCCGCGCTGGCGCTGCCGCGAGCGTGCCGGATGCGGCGGAAATCCGCTTGGTGGAGGAAGAATGAAGCCGCGCGTTATGGTCACGCGCGAGATTTTCGACGAAGTGCTGGAGCTTCTGCGCGAGCATTTCGACGTTGCAGACAACCAGGCCGACGAGGTTTGGAGCGGCGAAATCCTGGCCCACAGACTGGCGGATAAGCATGGCGCACTGACCGCCGGCACTGACCGCATCGATGCCGCGCTGATAAAGGGCTGCCCGCGCCTCAAAGCCGTTTGCAATATGGCAGTCGGCTACAACAACGTCGATCTCGCCGCCTGTACCGCCGCCGGCGTGATGGCCACCAACACCCCTGGCGTGCTCGACGATACCACGGCTGACATGGCCTGGGCGTTGCTGCTCGCTGCCGCGCGTCGCGTCGCCGAATCCGACGCCTGGGTGCGGCGCGGCGAATGGAAAACCTGGGCGTTCAAACAGCGGCTGGGGGCGGACGTGCATCACGCTACGCTGGGCATACTCGGCATGGGCCGCATAGGCCAGGCCGTGGCGCGACGGGCGCGCGGCTTCGAAATGCGCGTGCTCTACCACAACCGTCATCGCTTGCCCGAAGACATCGAGCGCGCCTCGCTTGCGCAATACGTCAGCAAGGAGACTTTGCTGCGCGAAGCCGACTTCCTGGTGCTGCTGCTCCCCTTCGCGCCGGAGAACCATCACTGCATCGCTGCGGCGGAGTTGGCCTTGATGCAGCCTTCGGCCATGCTCATCAACATTGCCCGCGGCGGCATTGTTGATGATGCTGCCCTCATAGACACATTGAAAAGCGGGCGTCTGGCCGGCGCGGGCCTGGATGTTTTTGAAGGCGAGCCGGCGCTCAATCCTGAATTTGCCCAACTCGACAACGTGGTGCTCTCGCCGCATGCTGGCTCGGCCACGCGCGCGACGCGTTTGCGTATGGCCATGCGCGCAGCCGAGAATCTCATTGCCGCGCTCAGCGGCGCTGAGCCACCCAATCTGCTCAACCCGGCTGCGCGGGGCCGCTGATGCTCGTCGGCCCGCTTACGCCGCAACAACAGCGCCTGCGCCGGATCGCCATGCTGCTGGCCATCGGCGCCTATCTGCTGTCCTTTTTCCATCGCGTCGCGCCGGCTGCTATCGCCCAGGATTTGGCCGCCAGTTTTCAAACCAGCGCGGCCTCCCTGGGCTTGCTGGCGGCGACCTATTTTCACGTCTACACCGTGATGCAGATTCCCACCGGCGTGCTGGCCGACACGCTGGGGCCTCGCAAGATACTCACGCTGGGTGGCTTTGTTGCCGGTGCCGGTTCGCTGCTTTTTGGGCTTGCGCCGAGTTTCGAAATTGCTGTGGCAGGGCGCATGCTGGTCGGGCTCGGCGTATCGGTGGCCTTCATCGCCATGCTGAAGCTCATCGCCGTGTGGTACGAGGAGAACCGCTTCGCCACGCTGACCGGCACCGCCATGTTCATGGGCAATGTCGGCTCTGTTGCGGCGGGCGCGCCGCTGGGCTGGGCGGCTCAGGCGGCGGGCTGGCGTTCGGTGTTCGTGGTGGTGGGTGCACTTTCGTTTGTCATCGGCGCGCTGTCATGGTTCTACGTGAAAGACCACCCGGCCGAGCCCGCGCAAAGTGGCACAGGGCGCTCGCGTATTGGTCGCACGGCGTGGCTGGCTGGCTTGTTGACCGTGGTAAAAAATCGCGCCACCTGGCCCGGCTTCTTCGTCAACCTCGGCATCGCCGGCAGCTTCTTCGCTTTCGCCGGCTTGTGGGCCGTGCCTTATCTGACGCAGGTACATGGCCTCTCGCGCGCCGCCGCCTCCAACCACATCAGCGTTTATTTCATCGGCTTCGCGCTGGGCTGCATCGTGATAGGTCGGCTGTCCGACCGTCTCGGCCGGCGCAAGCCGGTGATGGCCGTGGCCGCCTTCTTACATGCGGCCGGCTGGCTGGTTTGGATATTTTCTGGACCGTTGCCGCCGCTGCTGACCTACGCGCTGTGCGGTGCTATGGGCGTGGTGACCGCAAGCTTGACATTGTCATGGCCCTGCGCGAAGGAAGTCAATCCGCCGCTGCTTTCCGGCATGGCCACCAGTGTGGTGAACGTGGGTGTGTTTCTCGGCCCGGCAATCCTGCAACCGCTGGTGGGCTGGGCCATGGACAGAAGCTGGCAAGGCGGCATGGAAGGCGGTGCGCGCTTCTACACCGCTGCCGACTATCGAGTTGCGCTATTGATCCTCGCCGGCACCGCTGCGCTCGGCGCTGTTGCCACCTTGTTTGTCAAAGAGACGCGCTGCCGCAATATCTGGCAACCATGAGTCCTTAATGGCAAGGCGCAAGCTTGCTTTGCAAAATCTGGTCAGGATGTCTACGCCGCCAGTTGCGCCAGCCATCCCGCCGCAGGCTCGATGGCGACGCGTCCTCGTTGTTCCGGCTGGCGCAGATCGCGCACGAGCTGCACGGCTCCTGCCTTAGGAAAGCGTTCGGCCAGTGTCGCCAGAAACGACGTCAGTGCTTTATCGGCCAACTTGCACTCGGCCAGCCCGATGGGCTCGCCGTTTTCGCAAACGATGAAATCGATTTCACGCCCCTCTTTGTCTCGCGCATAGTGGAGCGTAACCCGACGGCCTGCGACGTCTTGCAGGTAGTGGGCATGCTTGAGCAGCATGGCGGCGCAGGCGTTCTCGAAGCGGGCGCCTGCGCTGGCGCTGACCAGACCGGTGTCGAAAAAATACACTTTGGGAGTTTGTAGTAGCGCTCTGGCGATGTTGCCGCTGTACGGCCGGACGACAAACACCACATACAAGGCTTCGAGGATCTCAAGGTATTTGCTCAGCGTCGTCGGCGAAACCTGAAGGTCTCTAGCCAGGGAGGCCAGCGACAACGGCGAGCCAACGCGTTCGCGTAGCATCTCGACGAAGAGACGCATAGCCCGAATCTCGTGTACGCGGGAAAATTCGACGATATCCTCCCGCACCAGATCCTCGATGTACTGATGGCGCCAGCGCTCGGCATCGGCGGCATGGTCAGTCAGAAAGGGTTCGGGAAAGCCGCCGCGTTCAAGCAGGCGGTCGAGCGCGTCGTCGGGGCTGGCGCCGGATACCTGGCACCATTCCCGCACCGAAACGGGGTGCAGTCGCAGTGCAAAGTAGCGGCCGGCCAGGGACTCACCGGATTGCCGGAAAGTATCGAGGCGGGCGCTGCCGGTCACCAGAATGGCCTGACCGGAGGACCGTCCATCGAAGACGCCCTTCAGGTAGGTTTTCCAGTCGCGCATCTTGTGGATTTCATCGAGCACCAGCAGGGGTGCGCGCGGACTCCAGGTTTGTGCCAGCAGGATGCGCCGGTCGTCGGCGACATCCCAGTTGAGATACTGGGCGCGCGGGTGTTCCGCCATGAGCGCCTTGGCGAGCGTGGTCTTGCCGACCTGGCGAGGACCGGAGAGAAAAACCATTTTGCTGGCGAGATCGGCGCGCACCGCCGGGTCGAGATAGCGTTCCATCTGACTATATTCAATCATTCTGGACAATAGTCAAGACTTTCTTCCAGTCAAAAGTAAAAAAGCCCGGCATGCCGGGCTTTTTTACTTTTGCCCCTCCTCTGCCCCAAGTGCGGCGGCGTCTTGGGATACCGTCTCAGGCTCTGCCTGAGACATATGATGAGGATCATCGCCTTCATCACCGATGGCCCGGTGATCCGCGAGATTCTCATACTAATTCGCGTTCAATGATATAGATGTTATCCATTTGAATCCGGCCAAGCTTTGCATACGAGAAGGATCGGATTCGAGTGCCAATAATCCTG
>JAYUNL010000077.1:0-52162 GCA_043761745.1 Rhodocyclaceae bacterium | reverse complement strand
CCATCGACCTGTGCCTGTCGGTTTTCCCGTGGGCTCACTTCCGCACAACCAAAGCCGCAGTGAAGATGCACACGCTGCTCGACCTGCGCGGCAACATTCGTGCACACCGAAGATTTCGGACACCACCAGCACCACGGAAAAATCCTTGCCTTGGGCTTGCTGCGCACGATAGGCCACCATCTCACCATCGGCGACTTTGACCTTGATCTCGCCAGCGACGAGACCTTGCGTATTGGTGCTGATGGCGGTTTGCGCCATGACGGGCCGCACCGCCAGCGCAAACCCTGAGGCCAGCACGGTGGCGACAAAATCGCGCCGAGTAAAAGGCACAGCAGGTAACAGGCTGTCGAAGTCGGCGCGTTGATCTTTGTTCATGGCTCCCTCCTCTGTGTCGCTGGATTCACATCAAGACAATGTCGAACTGCTCCTGGGCATAACCGGTTTCGGCTTGCAATGAGATCGGCTTGCAGATGAAATCGGAGAGCATGGCGAGTGACTGCGATTCTTCGTCAAGGAACAAGTCGGTGACGGCGGGCGAAGCCAGCACGCGGTATTCGCGGGCATCGAACTGGCGTGCCTCGCGCAGCAGTTCGCGCAGTATCTCGTAGCAAATCGTACGCGCCGTGCGTACCTCGCCACGACCGCCGCAGGTGGTGCAGGTTTCGCACAGCACATGAGCCAAGGATTCGCGCGTGCGTTTGCGCGTCATCTCGACCAGGCCCAGACTGGTGAAGCCGCTCACCGACAGCCGCGTGTGATCGCGCACCAGAGCCTTGTTGAATTCGGCCAGCACAGCCGTCTTGTGCTCCTCGTTTTCCATGTCGATAAAATCGATAATAATAATGCCGCCGAGATTGCGCAGGCGCAACTGGCGGGCGATGGTTTGCGCGGCTTCAAGATTGGTTTTAAAAATGGTGTCGTCGAAATTGCGCGAGCCAACAAAGCCGCCGGTATTGACGTCGATGGTGGTCATCGCCTCGGTCTGATCCATGATGAGATAGCCGCCGGACTTGAGATCGACACGGCGCGCCAGCGCCTTTTGTATCTCCTCTTCGACGCCATGCAGATCGAACAGCGGCCGCTCGCCGAGGTAATGCTCCAGCAGCGGCACCAACCGCGGCATGAATTCCTCGGCGAAGCTTGATAGCTTCTGGAAATTTTCGCGCGAGTCGATGAGGATGCGCGTTGTCTCGCGCGTCACCAGGTCGCGCAGCAGGCGCTGCCCCAGAGTGAGATCCTGATAGAGCAGGGCCGGCGGGCGGGCGGTAAGCGCGGCGTTCTTGGCCTCGGCCCAGATTTTGCGCAGGTAGCTGATGTCGTTGGCGAGTTCTTCGTCGCTGGCTTTCTCGGCCACCGTGCGCACAATGAAGCCGCCGCGTTCATCGGCCGGCACCAACGATTGCAGCTTGGCGCGCAGTTGTTCGCGCTCTGCCTCGCCCTCGATGCGCTGGGAAATGCCGATGTGGTGTTCTTGCGGCAGATAAACGAGCAGGCGGCCGGCGATGCTGATCTGTGTGGACAGGCGCGCACCCTTGCTGCCCAGCGGATCCTTCACCACTTGCACAACGAGGTTCTGGCCCTCGGAAAGAATTTTCTCGATGGGCTTGACGCCCTCAGAGATGGGCCGCTCGCAGCCATTGCCGTGGCGCTCTTCCCAGATGTCCGCCACATGCAGGAAGGCAGTGCGCTCCAGGCCGATGTCGATAAAGGCCGACTGCATGCCCGGCAGCACGCGCACGACGCGACCGAGATAGACATTGCCAACCATGCCGCGCGAGGCCGTGCGCTCGATGTGCAACTCTTGCACCACGCCATTTTGCATCAGCGCGACGCGGGTTTCCTGAGGCGTGAAGTTAACGAGAAATTCTTCGCTCATCGCGATCCCCAAAGTCTTGTAAGGGCTGAAGACGGCATTGAGGTTTTCACCTCCGCCCTCCGCACCCCTTACCGGACTTTAAATAGGATAACCGAAGCGCCGCAGCAGCATGGCGGTTTCGAACAGCGGCAGGCCCATGATGCCGGTGTAGGAACCGCGTATCTCTTCGATGAATATACCGGCCCGCCCCTGGATGCCGTAAGCGCCAGCCTTGTCGAGCGGCTCGCCGCTGTGCGCATAGCGCTTGATTTCGGCCTCGCCAAGCACGCGAAAGCGCACCTCGTTGACATTCAGCGCCTGCTCGATGCGGTTTTCTTCGGCCAGTGCCACCGCCGTCAGTACGCGATGGGTGCGGCCGGAGAGGCGGCGTAATATGTCTATGGCATCCGCCTCATCTACCGGCTTGCTGATGACGGCACCGTCGACTTCCACTGTTGTATCGGCGGACAGCACGGGATGCGAAATGAGCCGGCGCTGATACATGCGGTGTAGACCGGCGTGGACCTTAGCGAGGGTAACCCGCTGTACATAAGCTTCCGGCGCTTCACCGGGCAACGGCACTTCGTCCACATCGGGCGCTTCGCGCGGCACATCGCGAAACAATAGCAATTCAAAACGCACGCCGATTTGCGCCAGCAATTCGCGTCGGCGCGGGCTGCGCGAGGCAAGGTAGATACGATGATCAAGATTAGCCATGCCGGTTGCTAGTTTCGGGTTGCGGGTTGCGAGGTCAGGAGGGTTTTTAACCCGAAACCCGAAACTCATTCTCTATGATATGGGTGATTCTTCAGCAGGCTGGCGGCGCGGTAGAGCGCTTCGGCCAGCAGCACGCGCACCAGCGCATGCGGCAAGGTCAGGCTGGACAGGCGCAACGATTCGGCTGCGGCGGCTTTGATCTCCGGCGCCAAACCATCCGGCCCGCCGATGACGAGCGCAACATCGTCGCCGCCCTCCATCCATTGCCGCAGGCGCGTGGCGAATTGCTGCGTGGTGAGGTCCGCGCCATGCTCATCGAGCGCGACAAGCCGGCAGCGTGCGGGCAGCGCGGCTTTGATGCGCGCCGCTTCGGCGGCTAACATCGCCTCGACACTTTTGCCGCCGCTGCGCGGCTCGGCCTTGATTTCCTGCAACTGCATTGTCAGTTCGCGCGGCATGCGCCTGGCGAATTCGGCGTAAGCCTCATCTACCCAGTTCGGCATGCGCGTGCCGACGGCGGCGACGATGAGTTTCATTTACTCGTCGGTGCTCGCCGCAGCCTTCTCAACTTTCTCAACTTTCTTTTTTGCAGCAGGCTTGGACGACCAGAGTTCTTCCAGGTTGTAATAAGTACGCACGGCGGGTTGCATGACATGCACCACGATGTCGCCGAGGTCGACCACGATCCAGTCGCCAGTCTCTTCGCCTTCCATGCCGAGCACGGTGCCGCCGGCCGCCAGCACTTTATCTTGCACGCTGCGCGCCAACGACTTGGTCTGCCGCGCCGAATCGGCGCTGGCGATGATGATCCGGTCGAAGAGGGAGGAGAGCTTGGTGGTATTGAAGACTTCGATGTCGTGCGCCTTGATATCTTCGAGCGCCGTCACCGCGATCTTTTGCAATTTTTTAACGTCCATCTGCTGCCTGATATAAGTGTTGCCGGTCAATATACTCTCGAACCGGATCGGGGATCAAATAACGCGCGCTCAAGCCTGCGGCAAGGCGCGCACGAATCAAGGAGGCGGAGATCGCCAGCGGTGTCATGGCGAAGGGCACAATGCGGCCGGCGCTCATGCCCAGCCAATCTTCCGGCGCGCTCGCCAGGCGCTGCGTGAATTCAGCGGCCAGCGGCGCGGGCATGTCGGCGGCATTCAGCTCGAAGGCGGGGCGCGTCGCCACCGCGATGTGCGCGTACTCGAATAATTCCTGCCAGCGATGCCAGGTGGCAAGACCAAGAAAAGCGTCGCTGCCAAGCATCAGCAGCATGGGGCGCGCGCCCTGCTGCTGACGCAGCCGCGCCAAAGTATGCACGGTGTAACTTGGCTCATCGGCGGCAATTTCGCTGTCATCCAGTTCGAAATGCGTGTTGCCGGTGATGGCCAGCCGCACCAGTTCCAAGCGCTGCGCCGCCGAGGCGCGCGGCACCTGACGGTGCGGCGGCACGCCCGCCGGGATCCACAGCACGCGCGCCAGATACAGCGCTTCATAGGCCTCTTCCGCCAGCCTCAAATGACCAAAATGCACGGGATCAAACGTGCCGCCGAGCAGCCCGACGGCTTCACTCATCGCGCTGGGCTTCGCCGAACACATCGCGATAGCTGAGATACAAACTCGCCATGAGTATGGGCGCCAGGGTGAACAACATCAGCATGCGCATCGCCACGGCCAGCACCGTCAGCAAGGACTTCGAAATCAACCCGGCCACGAGCATGACTACACCCGGCAGGATCACGCCGACTAGGGCGACGCCCAAGGCGTACACCGCGAAAGCGCGCCAATTGCGCCGGGCGGCGACGATGCTGAAGAACAGCGATTTCAAGGCCGGCAGGCCGTCCCAGGCGGTCAGCAGGGGCGCGAACCAGAACGCCCAGGCCACCGGCAGCGCCACCACCAGCAAGCGCGCCATGGCGTTGAGCGCGGCCTCTTCGTCCAGCGTATTCATGTCGGTCGCGGAAATATCGCCGCCCTGCCACATCGCGAAAACGGCGAGCACCAGCAAGGCGGCCAGCAACTGCAGGCCGCCCAGTTTGAATAGCGCCAGCCTGTGCTCGCTCAAGCCGGCAGTCAGCACGCCAGGCCGCAAGCCGCCACCCTGATCCAGCGCGCGGCAGCCGTTCGCCACCAGCACAGTAAGCAACGGCAAGAGCAAGGGTGAAACAAAGGGGCCAACCCTGGGGATGAGATTGGTCACTACCACCAGCAACAGGTAAGCCAGCGTCAGGCTGGTGAGCAGCGGGGGGTTGCGACGATAAAGCCGAAAGCCTTCAACAATCCAGGCCCAGCCGCGCGCAGCGGGCACACGACGCGCCTGCATTTAGTGGCCTGCTTCGTAAATATCAGACCATGAAAGCGCGTCTTTCGGGCTGTGGCGGCGTTGCGAATCCTCGCGATAGACAGAGCTATCGCTGTGGTTCTCGCCCCGCAGGAAGTACCCTTGGGGTGCGCCTTGCCACGACCCGAAATCCATCGCTTTCATTCTGTTCCGTTATTTACGAAGCCGGCCACTAGCGACAACGGCGCCGCGAGGCGGCGCCGTTGAAAGAAGCACTACTCGAATATCTCCACATACGCAGAATAGGTGGAACCCATCAACACCGGCACTAAAACAAGGAGCCCCAGGCCGAAGGGAATCGCAGCGATGATCATCAACACGAACACGATCACAACATAAACGAGCACAGCCACGATGTTCTTCAGGCAGGCGAAGAAGCTGGCCTTCATGGCGGCAAGCGGCGCGACATTGTGGAAAACCACCAGCGCCGGCGCGAACCACATCGCCATGCCGAGCGGTACCATCAACACCAACATCACCAGCATGGCCAGGAAGAAGCCGCCCAGCGCCATGCCTATACCGGGACCGCGCCCCATCAATCCACCGGTCAGGGCCGCGCCGCCGCCGATGAGAAAGGTGATGCCGACAACGGCCACCACACCGATCAGATAGAACACACCGACCAGTACCAGGTTGCCGGTGTTCTGCTTGAAGCCGGCGAAGAGATGGTCGATGCGCAACTCGCCGCCATCGATCAGAGATTTGCAGCCCAGCATGATGCCGCCAACGAATACGGGCATGAGGAAATGCACGGCAAGCTGCCCAATGATCGGAATGAGGCTTAACACAACAACGATCACCAGCATGATGACAATGATGGCGATCCACACGCCCGGATTCTTGACGAATAGTTCCCAGCCTTGCTTTAACCACTCGATGGCGCGCCCACCGTCGACACTGCGCCCGTTGGCATCGAAGCCACTACCGACTGTAGCCGGGCTCTCAAAAGGATTCTGCTCGCTCATAACCGTCTCCCTGTGTTGTTATGGTGATGCCGGAATTGCGAAATGTCAGAACGTGCCTATCACCCACTGCGGTACGCGCAAACCCGAATCGAGCGACTCCTGGCGCGAGAATTTGCCATCGCCTTTGGAATCGACCATGTAGTAGGGAACCCCATGCGAAGGGGTGACTTTGATCATGTAGAGCTTGCCACCGACGCGATATTCCTCGATGCGGTCTTCGCCGCGCGTGGTGATGGTTACCTGTGGTTCAAGCGCGGCATCGGGCTGGTAGCCCGGCGGCGGAGGCGGCGGTTCAGGGAGTGGCTGCAGGCCGGTGGGTCTATCCAGTTGCGCCATCGCTGGCATGGCGACAGGCAGCGCGAGGACTAAGAGCAACAAGGTTTGTGTCAGGCGAAAGCGACGCATGATGGATTTCCCGAGTGGCTGAGGGTTCGGTCGATTCTATCAGAGGTTGAGTTGCAGCTCGTGTTCGGCGGGCAGTGGTTCGAAACCGCGCCGCTCGTAGTGCTTGAAAATGGCATCGACAACTTGCGCCGGCTCGTCGATGACTTGCAGGAGATCGAGGTCTTCGGGTGAAATCATGCCTTCATGCACCAGCCGTTCGCGGAACCAGGCCAGCAGCCCTTGCCAGTAGGGCGCATGCACCAGGATGAGCGGAATACGCTGGGTCTTGCGCGTCTGGATCAGCGTCAGCGCTTCCATCAATTCATCCAGCGTGCCAAAGCCGCCGGGCAGCACGACATAGGCCACGGCGTATTTGACGAACATTACCTTGCGCGCGAAAAAGTGGCGGAAGCTGAGCGAAATATCCTGATAGGGATTGTTCACCTGCTCCTTCGGCAACAGCATGTTGAGCCCGACGCTGGCGCTCTTGCCGAAGTAAGCGCCCTTGCTGGCCGCTTCCATCACGCCAGGGCCGCCGCCGGAGATCACCGAAAAGCCGGCGTCGGACAACAGCCGGGCGATTTCTTCCGCCTGCTTGAAGTAGGCATGTTCGGGAGTAATGCGCGCACTGCCGAACATCGACACCGCCGGGCGTATGCCCGAGAGTCGTTCAGTGCCTTCGACGAATTCTGCCATAATGCCGAGCAGGCGCCAGGCCTCGCGCGCGGTGCGCGAAGCGCCTGCGGCATCCGCATCCGTGATGTTGTTTGATTTGGTTTTCATATGCTGCTACTCGTCGACGGATCGTCTTATCTTTACCGCGCGTTTCATGCCATGCCCGACTTGCGCAACAAGGCGGGTGAGCCCACCGGCGCGATCTACGGTGTCATCAACATGCTACGCCGCCTGGATAGCGACTACAAGGCGGCCACCGGCCCCTATTATCGCGCCTGCATATTCGACGCCAAGGGCAAGACCTTCCGCGACGACTGGTATCCCGAATATAAAGCTCACCGCCCGCCCATGCCGGACGATCTGGTGCGCCAGATTGAACCCCTGCACGATTGCATCCGCGCGCTGGGCTGGCCGCTCCTGATGATCGATGGCGTCGAAGCCGACGACGTGATCGGCACCCTGACACATCAGGCCAGCGGGCAAGGCATAGAGTGCATCGTCTCCACCGGTGACAAGGATCTGGCCCAGCTCGTCAATCCGCATGTGCGCCTCATCAACACCATGAACAACGAGCTGCTGGACGAAGCCGGTGTGCTGGCGAAATTCGGCGTGCCGCCTGAGCGCATTGTCGATTATCTGGCCCTGGTCGGCGACAGTGTGGACAACGTGCCGGGCGTGGAAAAAGTCGGCCCGAAGACCGCCGTGAAGTGGTTGCAGCAATACGGCTCGCTCGACGAGATCGTCGCGCACGCCGAAGAAATCGGCGGCGTGATCGGCGAAAACCTGCGCCGCGCCCGCGACTTCCTGCCGCTGGGACGCAAGCTGATCACGGTTGTTTGCGACCTCGAACTGCGGGTGCGTGTGACGGACCTCGCGCCCTTGGAAGCGGATCGTGAAAAGCTGGCCGAGTTGTACGCGCGGCTGGGGTTCAAGACCTGGCTGAGGGAGGTGCAGGGATCAGGGATCAGGGATCAGGAATCAGGCATCGGGAATCAGGGATCAGAAATCGGTCAGCAAGCATCGCTATTGCCGGATAGCAGTGGCGAGCATAGGGCGCATTACGAGACGGTGTTGAGTTGGGCGCAGTTTGATGATTGGCTGAAGAGAATCGAAGCGGCGCCGCTCACGGCTTTCGACACCGAAACCACCGGCCTCGATCCCATGCAGGCGAAGCTGGTGGGCTTTTCGATGTCGGTTGTCGCCGGCGAGGCCGCCTATGTACCGCTGGCGCACCACTATGCGGGCGCGCCGGCGCAACTGCCTTTCGACGAGGTGCTCGCGCGGATGCGACCGTGGCTGGAATCAGCGCAGCACGCCAAGCTCGGACAAAATCTGAAATACGACATGCACATACTCGCCAACCACGGCATCCAGTTGGCCGGTGTGGCCCAAGACACGCTGCTCCAGAGCTATGTGCTGGAATCCGACAAAAGCCACGACATGGACTCACTGGCGAAACGTCATCTTGGCATGATCACGCTCAGCTACGACGAAGTGACGGGCAAGGGCGCTTCGCGCATCGGCTTCGATCAAGTGGACGTCGCTCGCGCCGGCGAATATGCGGCGGAAGACGCCGACATCACGCTGCGCCTGCATCAAGCGCTTTACCCTCGACTGGCCGCCGAGCCGCGTCTGGAAGCGCTTTACCGAGATATCGAGCTGCCGGTTATGGAAGTATTATTCCGCATGGAGCGCAACGGCGTTTTGATCGACGCCGGGTTGTTGATTCAGCAAGGCGGCGAACTCGGCCAGCGCATGCTGGAGATTGAAACGCAGGCCCACGCCACGGCCAAGCAGCCCTTCAACCTCAACTCGCCCAAGCAGATCCAGGAAATTCTTTTTGAACGCGAGAAGCTGCCCGTGCTGAAGAAGACGCCCTCCGGCGCGCCCTCCACCGACGAGGAAGTGCTGGCGCAACTCGCGCTCGACTACCCGCTGCCCAAGCTGATCCTCGAATACCGCAGCTTCGCCAAACTGAAAAGCACCTACGCCGACAAGCTGCCGCGCATGGTCGATCCCGCCACTGGCCGCGTGCACACCAGTTTTTCGCAAGCCACGGCGGTGACGGGGCGGCTGGCCAGCTCCGATCCCAATCTGCAAAACATTCCCATCCGCACCGCAGAAGGCCGACGCATCCGCCAGGCCTTTATCGCACCGCCCGGCGCCAGCATTGTTTCCGCCGACTACTCGCAAATCGAATTGCGCATCATGGCGCATCTCTCTGGCGATCAGGGGCTGCTTAATGCCTTCGCTTCCGGCGAAGACATCCACCGCGCCACGGCAGCCGAAGTATTCGGCGTGACGCCGTTGGAAGTCAGCACCGAACAGCGCCGCTACGCCGAGGTGATCAACTTCGGCCTGATCTACGGCATGTCGGCCTTCGGCCTGGCGCGCGAGCTGGGCCTGGAACGCAGCGCGGCGCAAGCCTATATCGAGCGCTACTTCGCCCGCTATCCCGGCGTGGCGGGCTACATGGATTCGACGCGCAACGCGGCGCGCGAGAGCGGCTATGTCGAAACCGTTTTCGGCCGCCGCCTGTGGCTGCCGGAAATTCGCGGCGGCAACGGCCCACGCCGCCAAGCTGCCGAGCGCGCCGCTATCAATGCGCCCATGCAAGGAACAGCCGCCGATCTCATCAAACTCGCCATGATCGCCGTGCAAGGCTGGCTGGACACCACGCACATGGCCAGCCGCCTAGTGCTGCAAGTGCATGACGAACTGGTGATGGAAGTGCCGCAAGCCGAACTCGACACCGTGCGCCACGAGCTACCCAGACTCATGGCCGGCGTCGCCAAACTTGCGGTGCCGCTGGTGGTGGATGTGGGCGTGGGGGCGAATTGGGATGAGGCGCACTAGCTAATCTTCGACGACCTGTTGGACATGAATATCTTCTTCGTCACCCAGCAAAGCTAGGACAAATGGCGAGACATTGAGGGTCTGGAAGCATCCTTTGTAGACGCCCAACTCAGCGGCGCGCGCAGCGTGTCCACGATAGCGAAATGTCAGGCCTCCTCACGCAACTCGAAGAACCAGTTTCTTGCCGCACGCTTTGACATACCTTCGCACGGTCGCAATTGATGGAGAGTGCTTGCCAGTTGCCAATGACCGCTCCAAGCGCGCCACCGCCGGGGCATGAGTGCCCATGCGCTCAGCGACCTGCGCCTGAGTAAGGCCTGCATCCTGGCGGGCTTTAAGCAAAGCATCGAGCAGCGCACCTTCTTCACGTTCGATACGTTCGACCTCAGCTCGCACGCCAGGACGACGCAGCAGCTTCTTTACCAATTGGTCATGCGTTTGCATGTTTAACCTCCTTCAATCTGGTTTCTGCAACCTGGCGTTCACGAATCGGCGTGCGATCGGATTTCTTGATGAAACTGTGCAACATCACGATCCGCTTTCCGACGAGGGTGCAAAAGAAAACACGGGCAATGCCATCGGCGCCCTTGAGTCGCAGTTCGAAGAGCCCATCACCAAAGGCTTTGGTGTGAGGCTCACCAAGATTGGGACCAAGGGCAATCATCCTGCGGGTTAGCACAACATACCGTGCAGCTAAAGTATCCGGCAGTTCGAGAATCTGCTCCTGCACGCTCTCGCTGTAATAGGCAATCGTGTAGTCCACAAGCGAATAGTAACAAATATGTTATGTTTGTCAATCGGCACTAGTGGTCTGCTATGTCGAATTTCGTCGAAGAAAAGAGGGGTTGCTACAGCTTCAACGCAAGCGACGCTCTGCTTCATGTACCGCCGCAACGCTGACATCCGCCACGTCGCCACTCGGCGCTTGTAGCAGTTCATAAGGAACACCCCAGGGACGCCAGCGCACAGCGTCGGAATTGCCGAAGAGGCAGACGATGGGTTTGCCTAAAGCGGCGGCAATGTGCATGGCGCCGCCGTCCGCACAAATCACCCGATCACAGAGCGACAGTGCGGCGATAAGCTGCGGCAAGCGCTGCGTTGCCACTGGCATGACGGGCAACCCCGCCAGCATGCTCATCAAAGCCTGGGCTTTTTCGTCATCGCCCGGATGCAGCGGATCATCGGTTGCACCTGGCGCCCACAGCAACAGCACGCCACCCGCGCCATCTGCAATCAGGCGTCGCGCCACCTCGGCAAAATTTGCAATCGGCCAGCGCTGCTGCGGCTTGCGGGCGCTGATGTGCAGGCCTATGAGCGGTTTGCGTGCCGCCGTCGCCCCCGCCGCGAGCTGTGCCTGCAAGGCGGCCACTTCGGCCATATCGCTGGAGAGGCGCATGGATGGCGGATCTCCCGCGATGTCCAGAGGCGCGAGCAGGCGAAACGTCGCTTCTACTTCGTGACCTTGCGCAGGATCGGCGGTCACCGGCATGTCGATCTGCTTCGCAAACAATTGCCCATGCACATAGCCAATGACATGCTTGGTGCCGGCCAGTCTGGCGAAGCGCAGCGCGCTGGCCTGATAACCCGGCGCGGCGAGGATGGAATAGTCGATGCGCTGGCGCCGCAGTTCGCGCACAAGGCTAAAACGCCGCAACAGCCAGCCCAGAAATGAGCTGCCAGGCTGACGGTGCTTGGCCTTCTCATAAGCGTACACCAGGTCGATATCCGGATTGCCTGCCAGCACCGGCGCGTTATAGGTGTTGGCGAGCACCCCTATCCACGCTTGAGGAAAACGCTCGCGCAGCGCACGGATGAGCGGCGTGGTGCATAGCAGATCGCCGATGTTGTCGCGACGGATGACGAGAAATTTCGCCTGCGGTGGAATTGTTGTCACGCGCATGCGGCCACTCATGAAGCTACCCTCGTCTCGACTTCGGGCAAGGCACGCGCCAGGCGCTCGCGAAAGGCGGCGAATGAAAAGCGCGCGAGGTGTTCCTGCGCCAGCCGCGGATCGGGAAAGGTTGGCATCGCCATAATGTCGCGCAGCAGGCGCGCAAAATCGGCACCCGCATCCTGGCGCGGATCGCGATAAAAAAATCCGGTACTGCCCTCCACCACCGTTTCCGTGAACGGCGGCGCCTTGACGGCCAGCACGGGCGTGCCGCAGGCCTGCGCTTCGATAATGTTCAGCCCCAGCGCTTCCTTTTCCGGTAAGCCTGTC
This sequence comes from Rhodocyclaceae bacterium, assembly GCA_043761745.1. Taxonomy (GTDB): domain Bacteria; phylum Pseudomonadota; class Gammaproteobacteria; order Burkholderiales; family Rhodocyclaceae; genus Desulfobacillus. Next base: position 40,157 of record JAYUNL010000077.1, on the reverse strand, counting down.
AGCAGAAAGTCGATCTGACGATAGACAGCGGCGACATTGCGCTGCTGGCCCCAGAAACGCGCGCGCGCCGCCAGAGGGCGCAAAGCCTGCTTCAAATCGCGCACCGAAGCGTAGCCGCCGCTGCCGAAAATCTCCAGGTTGATATGTGGAAATTCTGCGAGCACCGGCGCAAGAATGTCGAACAACTGTGGAAACTGCTTGATCGGCGTAAGGCGCGAAACTATGCCTAGCGTAATGCCGTCCCTCTTTGCGTAGCGCCGCTGCGCCCGGCAGCGTTGATAGAGTGGCTGCAGGTAGCCGAGCAGGCGGTCACGTAATTTGCGTTGGTCCCAGTCATAAACCGACTCGGCGAAGATAGGCTGCGCAGTGTCGGCGCGCGCGGCGTCGAGTTGCGCCACGCCATAGAGCGGCTCGGCGTAGGCCTCCGCAAAGGGCGATGCTTTCAAGCTTTCCAACACGTAATTTGAGACGGCAAAAACCAGATCGTAGTATTCGAAACTTTTGGGGTCGCGACCGAAGAGCGGCATGTGCGCGACGCCGGAAAGAAAATGTATGGGACATATCGCCAAACGCAGCGCTCGCGGCAAAGCGCCATGGGTCAGCACCCAGCTTCTCTCTCTGGGCAATGCCGCAAGTAAGGCCTGCGCCTCGACCGGCACAATGCGCGCACCGGCGAGGTCCATGTCCTTCCAAAATTCCGCCTTGGGCGAAACCAGTAAGCTGACTGCGTAACCAAGCTCACGCAAGGCGCGAGTGAGGAACTGCGTATACACCTCGCCGCCACCGAAGTGCTCCTGCAAGTTGATCTGGTAGCAATGTCCGCGCATGCAGCCAGGCACTAAACCGAAGCTGGGGCCGAATCAAGCGCAGAGGCCGTGGGCGCATGCAACCGACCCAGCAGTAGGCCCGCCGACGCCCAGAACACCAGGGTCATCGGGTTTTCAAAAAAATCATCCGTGAAGTTCTTGCCGAACAACATGAATACCAGCAGGAGACCTGCCAGTGCAACGCAGCGCACTTCCGCATCGCCGTCAGACCTGCGCTGCCAAAACGCGCGCACCAACGTTGCAATCAGCCAGAGAAAAAGTGCCAGACCGACCATGCCGGTTTGCAACGCAATATCAATAACAAGATTGTGGGCGTGCGTCAGCAAGGCCTCACCGACACTGGCGATACGCGCTCTGCCCTCTGGTGTGTGAACTTGCTTGAGTTGCTTTTTGCCATAGCCATTTCCGCGCAGCGGCGACTCCGCAGCTTTGTCCAGCCAATAGCCCCAGGCCTTGAGACGAGGATCATCGACGAAACTTCTTTCGACAAGCACCGCATCCGCTTCATGCGATTGGCCGCTGCGCTCCTCCAGGGTATTGAGAAACAACGCGCCTGCAATCGCCACCAACGCCATCAATGCGACCACCGAAAAAACTCGTTGGCGACTGGAATAATTGCGCCAAGCTAGCGCGGCAGCACCACAGAATGCGATCATCATCACCAGCCAGAACATGCGATTCTTGGCCACTATGCCAACCACCACCGCGGCAGCAACAAAGACCAGCACCCAGGCAAGTCTCGCCAACGATGGGCGGCCCAACCCGACCAAGCCGAGCGGCAGCAGAAAAGCCGCGCCGGTACTGGCCACACCGGCGCCTGGGTAGTAGCGGAACAGGCCCTGCCGCAACTCGTGAATCACCTCAGCGCCCGGCGGCGCCATGAAAAGCAGCGCAACAGACAGCCCTGCAAGCAATAGCAGCCCGACGGTCGCCGCCAACACCAGTTGGCGATATCGCGCTGGCGATTGGGCCAACAGCCACGCGCCATAGAAGACGCCGGCGCCCAGCACCCAATCGCGGCCGGTCGCTTTTAAGGTGGCATACGGATCAATGGACCACATGGCCGAGAGCGCACACCAGCCTATCCACATCGCCATGGGCAAGAGTAGCGGCAGCCCTCGCCACTGAAAACGAGCCACAAACAATGTCGCCAGCATCACCACGAGTGCGAGCACATCGCGCAAGGCCCCAACCTGCCCGAAAGGCAAGGCCAGATAAAGCAGGAACAAGGCGCCAAACACAATGCCCAATGGGATGCCCAAAGTGGCCCCATCTCGGCGCGTGGCAAATCCTGGCACGTCAGTACGCATATCCGCTATTCCGTTATGCGATTGCCATCGAGCCACATGAGCAGGACGACAAAGCTGTAGGCGAGGCGACGTGATGCGCGCCCTCGGCGTGCTGCATGCCAAAGCCGCGAAACACCGGCCGCGTTCAGGAAGGGCGCGATCTGCGCCGAGCGGGCGATGTAATCCTCGCAAACGACTCGCCATTGGCCGTTGAAGTAATCCTGTAGCGGCACCGAGAAGCCGTGCTTGGGCCGGTTCCAGACGACTTCCGGCAGATGCTTTTGTGCCAAACGGCGCAGTATCATTTTGTCGCCCCCCTCGAAGTGCGCGCTTGCCGGCAGATCGAGTACGGCGTCCACCACGTCGTTGTCGAGAAAGGGCACTCGGACTTCCAATCCATGCAACATACTCGCACGATCTGTTTTCACCAGGCAATTTTCACTCAGATAGGTCCATAAGTCGGCTCGCATCAGGCTGGCTGTGTTCATGCGACCGCCAAAACCAAGCGCCAGGTCACGCCACAGCTTCATCGTATCTTCGGGATGACAGGCTTGCCAGGCATCGGCACTCAGGTAGCGCTTCAGGCTCTTGCGCGAAGCTTGCCATGGACCGGCTTCGACGCGGCGGTAGAGCATCATTTCCTTGCCTGACAAACTACGGCGCAACAAGACGCCCGGCAACAGACCCAAGTCGATCAACCGGCGCAAGGCGACGCGCCACGCACTCGCCGGATAATCCGACTCCTGCTCCAGAAAGCGGGCGTAGCCGCCGAACAATTCGTCGCCACCGTCGCCACTCAAGGCCACCGTCACATGCTGGCGGGTCAAGCGCGCGAGTTCCGAGGTCATCACGTAAGCTGGATCGGCCAATGGCTGATCCAGCGCGCTGAGGGTCGCCACCAGCACATCCGAGCCTATGTCCGGCGCATCGATGATGTGATGGCGCGCCCCATACTGATCCGCCACGGCCTTGGCGTAGGCCGTCTCGTCGAAGGCCGCCTGCTTGAAACGCACGCTAAAGGTTTCAATCGGATTCACCCCGGCGTGCGCCATGTAATGCACCACCAGGCTGCTGTCTATGCCGCCGCTGAGGAAAGCGCCGAGCGGTACGTCGGCGATCAATTGGCGTTTAATACTGCGCTGGAGGACAGCATCCATCTCCGCCAATATTTCCTGCGGATCCGGTTTGGCGCGCTGCGCCGCGGGAATCTCCCAGTAGCGTTCAATGGACAGCGTGTCATCGCTGGCGTCGTAACGGAGATAGGATGCCGGCGGCAACTGGCGCACATCGCGCAGCAGGGTGTGCGGCGCCAGCACGAACTGGCTGGCCAGGTAGTCGCGCAAGGCCTGATAGTCGATGCGACGCGGGAAACCGTCGAGATGGAAAAATGGTTTCAACGTGGAGGCCAGCGCCAAGCCTTGCACTGTCGAATAAAACAGCGGCTTGATGCCCAGCCGGTCGCGCGCAGCGAAAACCTGTTGCGCCTGCGTGTCCCAGATGACGAAAGCGAACATGCCGTTCAAGCGCTGGACGACGCCTTCGCCCCATACACGGTAGCCATGGAGGATGACTTCAGTATCCGATTGGGTGGTCAAGACCACGCCTCGACCGGCAAGCTCGGCACGCAATTCGCGGTAGTTGTAAATCTCGCCATTGAAGACCATGGCATAGCGGCCGTCCGCCGTCAGCATAGGCTGCTTGCCGCTGGCCAGATCGATGACGGAAAGACGGTGGTGCGCGAGCAATGCGGCGTTGTCGGACCAGGTGCTACTGGCATCCGGTCCGCGGCTCTTGATGGACGCGAACGCCGCTTGATAGCGGCTTTGCCACGGTGTGTTGATCAACGCCAGTAGGCCGCACATAGTCCGCTCGCCCCGCTATGCCGGCTGCCGCCAACGCTGCGGCAAGGCCTCGTATTGAGGCAAGATGTTTTGCATCGCGAACTTGGCGAAGATCTGCTCGCTAAGGTCCGGTTTGGTGTCGAGCGCTGCCCGCATCGCCTGCGCAAGCGCGGCGGGATCACCGCAAGGCACCAGGAAACGCCGCAGCGTGCCTTCGAGAATCTCACGCGGGCCGGACGGGCAATCCGTGCTGACGACGGGCGTGCCGCAGATCAATGATTCGATCAGCACGTTAGGCAGTCCCTCGTGATCGGAACACAAGACCAGCAGGGCGGCCTGGCGCATCCACGGGTACGGATTTTCGCGAAATCCGGCCACCAGGGTACGCGCCTTGATGCCGGCAGCGACCAGCATTTCATCCAGAGCCGCGCTGGGATTGACCAGCAACACCAGCTTGAAAGACGGCGGCAGCGTCTTGAAGGCCTGAAACAGCAGGTCATGGCGTTTTTGCGGGGCGAAGCGCCCCACGTGCAGTACATAGGGCTCCTGCGGAATAGCCGGCTCGGACGCCAGGGCCAGGTGTCGAATGCCATCGACATCGAAGGGATTGTAGATGCGTACGATGTTGGCGCGTCGCAGTTGCAATCGTTCTCGAAAGTCCTCCGCCACGCCGTCGGAGACAGCGATCAGATTGCGCCCCTCGTAGAGCCGTCGGTAACGCGCCAGGCGGCGCGCTGCCTTGCCGGGATTGCGCTGTTTCAAGGCGTCAATCTCCGCCGAAAGCGTGTTGGCGATGCGGTGCCAGACGCGCGGCAAGCGCGCCAGTACCACGACCTGATCGGCAAAGGGCAACGTAGATAAGGTGGCATCGAAAGGTGCGTCATGTTCCAAGCGGCGGTGAACACGACCTAGTTTCCATGCCGCTTGCATTCTCCCGAAAAAGCCTTTCGACGCCCGTTTCCCCGAGCGGGACAAGGAATGCACGTGCAGCGCGGCATCAACGGGGTGGTCAATAATATTTTCGATCAGAAAGAGATGCGCCTCATGCCCTCGGCGGCTCAGTGCGACGGCCAACTTGAGTATGGCTTTCTCGGCGCCGCCACCACGCAAGTTGGTCGTGACAAAAGCGACTTTCAAGAACCACCTTCCGCGCGCAGTTTGCCGCTCGGCGGATGTTCGGACAGCGCCGTTATTACCTTGTCCCAGACCCTGTCCACATCGATCTCAGCCATCGACACCTCGGGCGAGCAGTTTTTTCCGGCACGAGGATGGTCGACGACATAGAGCGCGGGATGCTCAAGCGGCGCCAGCACATTGCTTGGCGAGTAGCCATGATAAAGCGCGACCATGGGACGACCCAGGGCGCCCATGATGTGCGTGGGGCCGGTATCCACGCCGACGTACAAATCCACCTGATTCATCAGCGCGGCTGTTTGACGCAAAGTGAGTTTGCCGGCGAAGAGCAGCGTGCGCTCGCGAAATCGTTCATAGAGCGCCGCCGTGCGTTGGGTTTCGAGCTTGCCGCCGAAGATCAGAAATACCGCTTCGGGATAGCGCTGGCGTATGCGCTCACACAGGGCGATGAAGTTTTCCAGCGGCCAGTCACGGTAAGCCTTGGTCGGAAAGCTGGCGATCTGTAGCCCGATCAGCGGCGTAGCCTGCGACGGCAGCCGTTCGTGCAATAGCGTCCTGGCCCAGCTATTTTCTCCCGGTGTGACTTGATAAGCCAGCCTCAACCCGGCCGGGGCAATAGCCAAGGCCGCCGGCAACAAGAGCTGGATGCGAACCGCATGCATGGTCTGTAGCGGCGGCACCTCGACGACGCGATGCAGACGCGCATTGAGTGAAGCGTCGCTCTGGCGAAATGCCACGACCTTGTGCGCCACGCGCAAGGCATACTCGATCAGCGCTACGTCATGGCCATACACCAGCGCGTAGTCATAGCGCTTTGCCCCCAAGCGGCCAAGGAATGGCGCGCGATGTTTTTCGATGGCGCCGACACTGGATACAAAAGGCAAGTTGCGCAATATTTCGACGCGTTTTGGATGGGCCAGCAAGGTGATTTCGCAGCCGTGATAGGCAACTGCAATGGCGCGCACGGCGGGTGTCATCAGCAAGGTGTCGCCGATGCGTGAAACGTTGATGACCAGGAAGCGTGGTGTGACGATGTCCATGCCTAAGACGCAAGCTTTGCGGCCGACTCTCTCGGCGAGAATTCGTAAAGATAGTCCGGAAAAGAATATTCAACCGGTGTGAAGCGCCACGCCAAGCGCTTGACCCAGCGATTCAGCGGTGTCAGCTTCTTGATGAGATGGTAGGCGGTCAGCCGCATCCCGGCGCGTCGGCCGAGCTCCATGGCCATGGTGGGCGTGATCCAGCTCAGATGATCGAGGTTCACCACCACCACGCCATCACGGCGAAACTGGCGATAAAATTTGCGGCTGAAGGGATTGGGCGTTGTGGCGTAGATACGGCCGCCCGGCGCCAAATGACGGCAGGCGAATTCGAGCAGGGCAACAGCATTGTTGACGTGTTCGAGCACGTCACCGATGAAAACCACATCGAAGCGCTCGCCCATATCAAGCGACGATGTCGCATCGACGCAGCGCACGTTGTAGCCCTTAGCCTGCAAGTCCATGACCAGCGGCTCGAGGATATCCAGACCCAGGCAGTAGGAGGCCTCGCTGCGTATGCGGTCGTGACGCCAGCCTGATTGGTCGAAATAGCGGCTGCTGTGCGAGACCACGCCGATATCGAGCACGCGCTTGCCACGAACCTGGGCCAGTACAAAGCCCATCAGGTCGACCTCCACATGGGTCTTGCGCAGTTGCACCAAGCCGTGTCGGGCGCGCTGCTTCGCTTCGGGATTATTCGGATCGTCGGAAATATCGGTCCAATCGCCGATGGGGTTTGTCATGGCTTGCTCGCTTTCTCGTTCGCGCCCTTGCGCGCGTGGCTACCTGCCGCTCGAAACACCGCCTCCATACCATCCAGCATAGGCGCCAATCCGAAGCGCTCAAGCGCCTGGGCACGGGCGGCTGCGGCAAGTTGCGCGGCGAGGGCGGGTTCGCTGATGAGCCTACGCAAGGCGGCCACCAGTCCTTCAGGCTGGGACGGCGGGACGATGAGGCCGGTGCACTCATGCGTCACCACGTCGGCGATGCTGCCCACCGCCGTGGAAATAACCGGAACGCCACTGAGCATCGCTTGCAGAATCGCTTGCGGCACGCCCTCGTTGGCATAGGACGGCAGACAAAAAATATCCAGGGCTTGCAGCCATGTCTCGGCGTTTTCCTGCTGACCGACCATACGTACGCGGTGGGCCAGCTTCAACTCGACGATCATCGTCTCGATGAATTCGCGACGCGGCCCGTCGCCGACGATGAGCAGTTCCCAGTCCGGCGCATCCAGGCTGCCGAAAGCCTGTAGCAGATGATGATGCCCTTTCCAGCTACGCAGTGTAGCGACGATACCGATGTAGTGTTTGGACTCATCGAGGCCCAATCTGCGTCTGGCGGCGAGTTTGTCGCCGGGCACGAAGCGGGCGGTATCGATGCCGGTGGGCACCGAGGTAATTTGCTGCGCCGGGTAGCCGTTGTCACGTATGAGTTGCTCGCGCAGCTTCTCGCCGGTGGTGACGATGTGGCGGGTAGCGCGGGTGTAGAGCCAGCGCGTGGCGAGGTTGTTGGGAATGGGCGCCGAGATGTGGCGAGTGCGAACGATGGGCGGCGCGTGACTGCTGGTCGCGCAGGCCAGCGCGGCCAGCCAGCTATCGGTGGAACTATGCGTGTTGATGACATCCACCGGGTGTTGGCCCAGCCAGCGCCGCAGAGCCAGCACCCCGCGCAGTGATTTGCGTGCGATGGGCAGGGCTTCAACCTTAAAGCCGCGTTTGCGCGCCTCAGCAAAAATTCGCGCTTCTTCAGGACACAACAATGTGACCTCATGCCCGCGCGCTTGCATGCCGGCGGCTTCGGTGAGGATGCGGATTTCCTGGCCGCCCCAGCCGCAGGATGCTTCCGTGTGAACGATGTGCATCAGGGCGCTAGGCTTCCAGCACCAGCGCCGACTGATAAAGCCGGGCATAGATGCGGTTTTTCGCCAGCAGTACGGCATGCGTACCGCTCTCGGCAATGACGCCCTTGTCCAGCACCACAATGCGATCGGCATTCTCGATGGTGGACAAGCGATGGGCGATGACCAGCGTCGTGCGGTTTTTCATCAACTCGTCCAGCGCGGCCTGCACCTGGCGTTCCGATTCGGTATCCAGCGCCGAGGTGGCTTCGTCGAGAATGAGGATGGGTGCGTCTTTCAAGAGCGCACGCGCAATGGCCAGGCGCTGGCGCTGGCCGCCAGAGAGCTTGACGCCGTTCTCGCCGATTTGCGTATCGAAGCCCTGCGGCATGGCAAGTATGAAGTCCAGCGCATGCGCCGCTTGCGCCGCCGCTTCGATTTTTTTGCGACTGGCGCCTGCCATGCCGCCGTAGGCAATATTGGCGGCAACACTGTCGTTGAACAACACCACGTCCTGGCTCACCAGGGCGATGTTGTCGCGCAGGCTGGCGAGACTTAGGCGCTCGATATCGTGGCCGTCGATGAGGATGCGGCCCGAGGTCACGCTGTACAAGCGCGGCAGCAGATTCGCCGAGGTCGTCTTACCCCCACCCGATTGCCCGACCAGCGCCACACGCTCGCCGGCGCGGATGCTCAGCGTAATGTCATGCAAGGCATCGCGCTCCGCTTCTGGGTAGCGAAAGCACACCTGCTCAAACTCAATGGCGCCCTGCGCGCGGCCCAATATGGTCTTGCCCTCGTCACGCTCCGGCGTCTCGTCGACCAGTTCGAATACGCTCTCCGCCGCCGCGAGGCCGCGTTGCAGCGGCGCATTGATGTCGGTCAGGCGTTTGACCGGCGCCAACAACATCAGCATGGCGGTGATGAAGGACACAAAATCACCCACAGTGGTTTGGTTCTCCGACATCTGTTTCAAGGCGACGGAGATCACAATAGCTAAGGCGATAGAAACAACCACCTGCACAATGGGGCCAAGACCAGCAGCGGCCACGGTTTGCCGCATGTTGAAGCCGCGCTGCAAGGCATTGGCATGGGCGAAGCGGCTCCTTTCGTAACTCTGCCCGCCGAAAATTTTTACCACCTTGTGCGCTTCGATGGTCTCTTGCAACACGCGAGTGATCTCACCCATGGAACGCTGCGCGCCCCGGCTCATGGCGCGCAGACGGCCGCCAAAGAGCTTCACTGCACCTGCGATGGGCGGCACGATGGCGAGGGTAACCAAGGTGAGTTGCCAATTGAGATAGAACAGCCAGCCGAGCAAGCCGACCACCGCCAGCGTATCGCGCACCACCACCGTGATGACGCTGACCGCCGCGCCGGTGACGTTATTCACGTCGTAGGCCACTTTGGACATCAATACGCCGGAAGATTGATTGTCGTAATAGCGCGTCGGCAAGGCCACCATGCGCGCGAACATGGCGTTGCGCAAATCGGGAATGATCTTGTTGGCGACCCAGGCCAGACAGTAATCGGCGAGAAAACCCAACACGCCGCGCAGCAAAAAGATGCCGACAATGGCCAGCGGATAGGTGATGTAGTCGGCCTTGCCACTGCCTCCGTGGCTGTCGAGCAGCGGCTTCATTAAGGCCGGCAGCAGCGGCTCGGTCGCCGCGCTCGCCGCCATGGCGACCACGCCCAGCAGAAACACCCGCCAGTAGGGACGCACATAGCCCAGCAAGCGGGAATAAAGTGCGCGACTGGAAACGTGCGGAACGGTCATGAATTACTGAGCGGGGATGATGCGAATGGCGAATTATAACGGACGCGCTATGAGGCACTGGTAAAGCGCGATCAGCCGCGCCGCCATGGCATCCACGCCGAGATGGGCGACACTCGCGCGCGACGCCGCCGACATCGCACTGGCGACACCCGGTAAGCTCAGCGCATCCAGCCGACCCGCCAGTTGCGCGACGTTCAGCGCGTCGCAGACATAACCGTTCTCGCCTGCGCGGATCAGCTCGGCGGCGCCGCAAGTCGTGGAGGTGATCACTGGCAAACCGCAGGCCAACGCTTCCAGCGCCGCATTGGGAAAGGGGTCGTAGAGCGTCGGCAACACGAAGACATCGGCCGCGCCGTAATAGGGCTGCACGTCCTCTTTGCCGCCGACGAAGCGCACGCGATGGCCGAGCTTCATGGCCACCGCTTCGCGTTGCAGGCGCGCCGCCGCCTTGTCGCGACCGACGACGACGAGCTGTGCGTCCTGGCTGCGCATCAAGGCCAACGCCCGCAGCAAGGCCGGCACGCCCTTTCGCTCGAAGCCGGAACCAACGAAGAGAAACAGCGGCGCATTTTCCGCAATGCCCAGCTCGGCGCGCACCTTCGTCCGGTGCGCCTCGCGCAAACGCGGATGAAATGCCGCCAGATCAACGCCGTTGTAAATCACATGCAGCTTGGCATCGGCCACGCCGAAGCGTTGCGCGATGTCGTCGCGCACCATCTGCGAATTACAGATCACCGCCTTGAGGCGCGCATCGCGAAACATCGCCGCCTCGGCCGCCAGGGTGTAGCGCTGCCAGGGCAGCAGGTGGGCGTAGCGAGCCGAACCGCCTCGTGACCGGGCGCGCAGTTCCAGCCAGGTGGCATGCACGCCATCGCCGGCCCGGTAGATGTCGCAGCCGGGGATGCGCTCGTGGCTTTGCAGTAGATCGAATCTGCCCTCAGCGATAACGGCCTGCACGGCGCGCGCAAAGCTGACATCGCGCCACAGGCGGCCCAGATAAGCGGGATTGCAGATCAGCACCGCCTGCTCGGCCGGGCCCTGCCATGAGCGCGTGATGAGCGTGGTCGCGACGCCTTGCGTCGCCAGCGCAGCGAGGGCGCGTTCGACGAAGCGCTCGGCGCCGCCGTAGGGGTTGTATTTCTGCCGGACCAGCGCAAGCTTCATGCAAGGATCAGCGTGCGGCCGAGGCCAGCAATTCGTCGCAGGCCGCCAACACACGCTCGACCGGCAGCGTGGTGAGACATTCGGAAATCTTGCCGCCGCCGCAGCCGTCAATGCCGCAAGGGCGGCAGGGATGCGCCTCGCTGGTGATGACGCGATTGGGCACGCCCCACGGTCCCCATTCCAATTCACCCGAAGGGCCGAACAGCGCCACGACCGGCGTGCCGACGGCGGCGGCGATGTGCATGGGCGCGGAATCGACGCCGACGAAGAGCGCAGCGCGTGCTGATAAAGCGGCAAGTTCCTTCAGGCCGAGCTGGCCGGAGAGATCGACCACCGGCACCGCAGCCTTATGCAATATGGCGGCGATGAATTCCCGCTCACGGGTATCCGGCGCACAGGTCACCACCAGGCGCCGACCGGCGGCCTGCCAGCGCTGCAACAACTCGGCATTTTTTTCCGTCGTCCAGCATTTGAACTGCCAGCGCGAGGCGGGATGGAAATGAATGAAACCGCCCGTGGCAAGCTGGTGATCGGCCAGCAGCGCGGCAATGCGGGCTTCTGCCGCCGCGCCCGGCACCAGCAGCAGCCGGCGTTCATCGGCCTCCGGCTGCACACCAATGCGGCGCAAGGCATCAAGATTGAGTTCGACGGTATGGCGGCGTGCGTTGAGGGGGTGGCTATAGAGATGCGTAAAACTACGGCGCCAGAAGCTCGGCTTGCCGCGCAGGGCGCGCGCCACGCCATAGCGCGCGCCAAGAAGGCGGGTGAGCCAGGCGCCGCGCGGATGTTCGGTGAGATGAATCACCAAATCGTAGTCGCGCGCGCGCAGGCGGCGAAACAGGCCGAATTCCGCCGCTGCCTGAGCTAAGATACCGCGCTTCTTCCAGCCGCGATCGATGGTGTTCACCTGCGCGATATCCGGATGCAGCGTCAGCATGGCGGCGGTGTCGGCATAAACCAGCGCGTCGATCTCAATCTGCGGCGCATGCCGTTTCAATACGCTGAACACCGGCGAGGTCAGCAACACATCGCCGTGATGGCGCAGCTTGATCACCAGCACGCGGCGCAAGTCGGCAAGGGGAATGGCGTCCGAGAGCATGGCGCGCACGATAGCAAACCTCAGCGCGCAGCGCCCGGATTAATGAACAATTTGAGTGGCCATTCGCGTCCGGCGCCGGCGTCAGACACGGACGGCCTCTTTCTCGACATAGGGACGCAATTCGGCGCGCAGCGCCTTCTCTGTGACGAGGTCCACCGGGCAGCCAAAAACGTCTTCGAGAAAAAACTGCACCCCGAAATAGCACTTTGACGTGGCCGGCCCGTCGAAGCTCACCAGCACATCCACGTCGCTGTCGCTCCGCGCCTCATCGCGTGCGCTGGAGCCGAACAAGGCCAATTCAACCACGCCAAAGCGGCGCGACAACTCCGGCTTGTGCAGGGTCAACAGTCGTAAGGTCTCGGTGCGGTTCATGAACACAGCCTATTTTTGCGGCAGACCAAGCGATTATCCCGCAATCTGGCGACTTTCGGACAGGCACTTTGTTGACACCGCTCGTTTGCAGTGCGACGCCTCGTACGCCAATCCTTCGGCGTAGAATCCCGCATCCTTAAGTCGCTTCCATTTCGTGCTCCCCATTCGCGCTGTCTATTCTTTCGTGTTCCTGCGTGCAATCTCCTTTGCGGCGGCAATGCTGTTCGCGTTTGCGGCAGCGGCGAGTGGCGCCGTCAGCGTGCGCGATGACAGTGGCCGCGAGCTGCGGCTGGCGCAGCCGGCGACGCGCATAATCAGCCTCGCGCCCCACGCCACCGAATTGCTCTTCGCCGCCGGCGCCGGCACACGGGTGGCGGCGGTGGCGGCGTGGAGCGACTACCCGCCCGAGGCCGCGAAGCTGCCGCAAGTCGGCGACGCGCACGCGCTGGACATCGAGCGCATCGTCGCGCTGCGCCCCGATCTGGTGGTCGCCTGGAGCAGCGGCAACAGCGCCTCGCAAATCGCCCAACTCGAAGCGCGCGGCATAGCCGTCTTCCGCAGCGATCCGCAGCGCGTCGAAGAGGTGGCGACCAATCTCGAAAGGCTGGGCGCGCTGGCTGGCACGGATGCGACCGCAGCGCTGGCGGCAAGGCGTTTTCGCGAGGGCTTTACCGAACTCGCGCGCAGCCACGCCAGACGTGCGCCGGTGAAACTCTTCTATGAAATCTGGGGTGAGCCGCTGATGACGTTCAACGACAAACACATCGTCAGCGATGTGATGCGCCTATGCGGCGCACGCAATGTCTTCGGCGATTCGCCGCTGCTCACGCCCACCGTGCCGGTGGAAGCCGTCATCAGCGCCGCGCCCGATCTCATCATCAGCGGCACCGGCGCAGAAGTACTGCAAGCCTGGCGCCGCTGGCCGCAAATTCCCGCCGTAAAAAACGCCAAGCTCTGCACTGTCGACCCCGCCCACATGCACCGCGCCGGCCCGCGCCTGCTCGAAGGCGCGCGGGAGTTGTGCAATTGCATAGATGCGGCGCGGGGAAAGTGAAAAGCTGAATTTGCTGTTAGCCAAAGCGGAATACGCCGTTGCTCTTCCGTCGGATTCACGGCACGATAGGAGAATGAAGAGAGTTATTCTACAAACTGGTTAGGCGCAACGCGCAGACTTTGTCGAATTATGCCGAAGCGATCGAATGACTTCCAGAAGCTCGTCTACATGGTTCTCGATAATCTTGCAGATGGCGCTAAGGTAACGGAATCAAAGCTACTCCGAGATCGGCGAACGCGCGCACTTCGGGAAGTCGATGTGTGCATTGAGGGCGTCGTTGCAGGGCAGTCCGTCGTCGTATCTATCGAGTGCCGAGACCATAAACGCGTCGCCGACGTGAACTGGGTGGATGCCATGAGGGCCAAGCATGAGCGGCTTCCGACTCACGCCCTCTTGCTGACATCACGCACCGGCTTCACGGCCGAGGCACTCCGCGTAGCCGCGGACTACGGGATCCAAACCTTCTCACTAGAAGACGTCGACACAACTAACTTTCCATGCCTGTTAGCCGAGACGAGCACTTTGTGGAGCAAAACGGTCACCCTGACACCTTCGAAGGTTGTGAGCTTACCCCGAAACTTCGTCCCCTTATAGCCGGGGTATAACCTTGGAAACTGGAAGGGGAGGCGAAGATGAAGAAGTTACCGAAGCAGGAATACACCGCGGAGTTTAAAGAGTTGGCAGTGAAGCGCGTCAAGGCTGGCCCGAGCAGCAATTGGGCGGTAGCAAAAGAACTGGGGGTTGGCGACCAAACATTGCGCAACTGGGTAAAAGCGTTCGATAACGGCAAACTCAATGGCGCAGGCGCGAAAGTGGTGACCGTCGAGTAAATGGAACTATCCCGTATCCGCGCCGAGAACGCCCGGCTCAAGATGGAAGTCGCGATATTAAAAAAAGCGACGGCGTACTTCGCGAAGGATGCGCTGTGAAGTACGCATGGATGGATCGTGAGCGGAAGGCGTATCCGCTGCCCGTGATGTGCGAGGTGCTGTCGGTCAGCATCAGCGGCTACCGGGCCTGGAAACGCGGTGGCAAGCCGAATCGTCAGCGACTGACCGATGCGCAGAGGGTGGCGTTGATAGCAGCCATCGACAAAGAAGTGAAGAAGGCTTACGGGAGTCCGCGCATGACGAAGGAACTCCGCGACCGAGGCTTCCCGGCCAGCAGAGCGCGCGTCTGTCGCCTGATGCGGGAGAATGGCATTCGGGCAAGACACAAACGACGTTACCGGGCGACCACGGACTCGAAACATGCGTTGCCGATAGCAAAGAACCTGCTGGACAGAAACTTCACGCCCGCAGCCCCGAATCAGACCTGGACGGCTGACATGACCTACATCTGGACAGACGAAGGCTGGCTGTACCTGGCCGTTGTGATCGACCGGTTCAACAGAGAAGTCGTTGGCTGGTCGATCAAGCCGAGGATGACGACGGACATCGTGCTGGATGCGCTGACGATGGCGTGGTTCCGGCGTAAGCCTGCGCCGGGGCTGATTCATCACTCGGATCGAGGCAGTCAATATGCCAGTCACGCCTTTCAGGCCAGGCTGACAGAATACGGCATGATGTGTTCGATGAGCAGGAAGGGTAACTGCTGGGATAACGCGCCGACGGAGAGTTTCTTCAACAGCTTGAAGAATGAGCGGGTGCATGGCACCCGCTATCGGACGAAGGCCGAAGCAACGGCTGATTTGTTCGATTACATCGAACCGTTCTACAACCGAAAGCGACTTCATTCCACGCTCGGCTACGCCTCGCCGAAGAAATTCATGGAAGCGTGGATCAGCGATCAGCACAGACAAGAATTGGCGGCATAATGCCGATGGGTTGGGGGACGAAATACAAGGGCAAGGTCACTCTCCTGAAGCCCCTTTAAAAAACCCTTTAGGTGGGACATGATCAGAAGTCGTTGCTGGGCGAATTCCGCAAATTACGCAGATCGAACTCTTTGGCGGTTGCATAAGTTTTAAATTCGGCTACCCGATTGTTGGATTAGAGACTCAAATTGTTTCTGTATTACTGCCCCTGCACTCCACAACAACGCGTAAGCAAAAGAGGATTTTAGCAATTTCCAGTGCTTGATTTTGATCAAACATACAGGTCCATGTGTAGCCGCTGGCGGCGTGTTCGGCTATGCCGACGGGAAATGCGGTTTGGGGAAAGCACGTCCGGCCTGTATGGCGCAGCGCTCGACATCTGACGCCGAATCAAGCCAGCCTTTCTGTTCAAGAAATAGCAGAAAGGCCCGAGTGCTGACCTTCGGGTGTGTTGGCGGCAGCATAGTGCAAGACAGCGCTCATTTGTAGGGGAGGTGTTCCGCCATTTCGTCCTGGTAGTTCTCGACATGTTGTTGTTCGCGTGAGAAGTAATCTGCCAGCGCGACACGCATGCGGTCGTCGGCGATCCAATGCGCCGACCAGGTCGACACCGGCGTAAAGCCGCGACTGACCTTGTATTCGCCTTGCGCGCCGGGCTCGAAGCGTTGCAGGCCGTGACGTAGGCAATACTCAATGCCTTGGTAGTAGCACAACTCAAAATGCAGGCCGGGGCAATCCGCCGAGGCGCCCCAGTGGCGGCCGTAGAGCGTGGTGGCATCGCGATAGCAGATGGCGGCGGCGACCAGCTTGGCGCCTGGGGCATTCGCATCGCGGGCGAGAAAGACGACCACCTCGCGACCCAATGTTGCGCTCACCTCGGTGAAGAAGCCGGCGGAAAAAGCCGCGTAGTTACCATAGCGGTCGAAGGTCGCTTGGTAGAGCGGATGGATTTCTTGCCACAGTGCCGCATTTAGCTCGTTGCCATGAAGCACTTCAATGATGAGCCCGGACTCGGCGACGTAGCGCCGCTCGCGCTTGACCTTCTTGCGCTTTTGCGATGAAAACGTGGCAAGAAAATCGTCGAAGTCGACATAGCCGTTGTTCGTCCAATGAAACTGGCAGCCGCGTCGCAGGAGGAGCTGTGCGCCACTCACGGCAGCGAGGTCAAGCGCATCGACATAAAGACATTGCCATGTTTGGCAGCCCAGGTCTTGCGCTTGTGCAATGGCCGCAGCGATCAGCCGCTGGGTAACGAGGGGGCGATCCGCCTGGGGATGCGCCAAAAGGCGCGGGCCATTGGCCGGCGTATAGGGGATGCCCGTCACCAGCTTGGGGTAGTAGCGCAGCCCCAGGCGCTGATAGGCAGAAGACCATTGCCAGTCGTGCGAGAAATCGCCGAAGGAATGGCTCTTGAGATAAAGCGGCATCGCGCCGACAAGCTGGCCAGCATCATCGCGCACGGCCACATGGCAGGGCCGCCAGCCATTTTCTTCGGACACTGCGCCGTGCCGCTCGGCCGCAACTAGAAAGGCATGGCGCAGGAAGACATTGCCACGCGCATCCAGCGCCGCCCATTCCGTTTCGGGGATTTCCGTGATGCTTGCGTGATAGTCAATGCGCCAATTCATGCCGTGGCACTTACAAGCCGCTGCTCAAGCGAACATGTCGTCGTACATGGTCTTCGCCCAGGCAAAGTCCATGGGCACCAACTCGGCGCGGCGCTCGTTGTCGTCGATCTGCGTTTGCGCAATCACGCCTTGCTCGTTCAAGGCGTAATCGAAGCCGACGTTGATCGCTTCCTGGGGATCGCCATTCACCATCATGTAGCAGAGGTTGTCGGGCAGGATGTACTTGGGTTCGCGTCCGGCGGCGCGCTCGGCGATGTACGTTGCCACGCTGCGCGCCAATCGGTTGGCGACGTGGCCGCTCTTGGGGTAGAACTGAAACAGCGGCGACACCGCACCCACCGCATCGCCGATCACATACACATCCTTGTCGTCCTTGAGATTCAGGAAGAGCGGATCGACGCCGGCCCAGCCACTGGGCTTGCCGTCGGCGTTGCGGCCGATGGCGCCGGCTTTCCAGGCCAGATCGCCAGCCTGATGTGGCGCCATGAGGATGGCGTGATCAAAGGCGAAATCGCCCGCCGCCGTCTTGATGCGCTTGGCGTAGGGATCGATCTCCTTCACATGCGCGTTGGGCACATAGGTGATGATGTCCTTGTACAGCTCGGTGAAAGCGGCGCGAAAGCCAGGGCCGATAGGCCGCACACCATCCTTGTGATCAAGGATGGTGATGTGGCCCTTGATCTTCTTCGCCTTGAACATCCAGGCAATGAGGCAGGCGCGCTCGTAAGGCGAAGGCGGGCAGCGCTGCGGCGGAGGTGGCAGCGTCATGACCAGTTCGCCGCCTTTGAAGTCTTGCAACGCACGCTTCAGGGTGAAGTGCTCGGCATTCGGCACATAGGCCGCCGGGAAGCGCGCGCGCGTGGCTTCGGCGGCGCGACGGTCGTTGGCGAACCAGGCCTCGTAGTTGTAGCGGATGCCCGGCGAAAGAATCAGGTAGTCATAGTCGATCTGGCCAGCGGCGGTGACGACGCGTTTCTTGTCGCGCTCGACAGCAAGGATCTCGGTCTGAATGAAGCGATAACCGTGCTTCTCCGACACCTTGAGATAGTCATAGATTAGAAAATCCGTGGGGATGAAATCCACCAGCCACTTGTTGCTCATGGGGCAGGAGAAGAACACCGTATTGCGTTCCAGCAGGACGACGTCCAACTGCGGTGCCAGCAGCCGCAATTGCTTCGCCGCATTCAGCCCGCCCCAGCCACCACCGCAAATCACCACACGTTGGCTCTTGCCCTTGGGCAACAGTACATCGGCCGAGCGCGTGATCAAAAAAGGCAATGGTGCGGCCTCTTGCGCGAGCAGGGGAGAAGCCAGGGAGGCTGCCGCTAGACCGCCAGCAGTGCGAAGAAAAGAGCGTCTATTGACAGGCATTGATCGACCTCAGTGGGTGCTGTCGACGTAGTGGCATCGACCGGGCAGAAGATGTGGTGGGCCGTGCTGGACTCGAACCAGCGACCAAGGGATTATGAGTCCCCTGCTCTAACCAACTGAGCTAACGGCCCGATGAGGGCGAATTGTACGGCGGGGAAGCCGAACGGTGGCGATGGGCGCGCTGTTTTTCAGCGCGCCCAACCGGTTACATCAGGTTTCCGTGTCGAGAAAGCTGCGCAGTTTCTCCGAACGCGAAGGGTGACGCAGCTTGCGTAGCGCCTTGGCTTCGATCTGGCGGATGCGCTCGCGCGTGACGTCGAATTGTTTGCCGACTTCTTCCAGCGTGTGGTCGGTGTTCATTTCGATGCCGAAACGCATGCGCAGCACCTTGGCTTCACGCGGGGTGAGCGAATCCAGGATTTCCTTGGTCACGTCGCGTAGCGAGGCATAGACCGCCGCATCCGCAGGCGCCATGGTGGCGCCGTCTTCGATGAAGTCGCCCAGGTGCGAATCGTCGTCGTCGCCGATCGGCGTTTCCATGGAGATCGGCTCCTTGGAAATCTTCAGTATCTTGCGGATCTTCTCTTCCGGCATTTCCATCTTGACGGCCAGCGTGGCGGGATCCGGCTCCGCGCCCGTCTCTTGCAGGATTTGCCGCGAGATGCGGTTCATCTTGTTGATGGTTTCGATCATGTGCACCGGGATGCGGATGGTTCTTGCTTGGTCCGCGATGGAACGTGTAATCGCCTGGCGGATCCACCAAGTGGCATAGGTCGAGAATTTGTAGCCGCGACGGTATTCGAATTTATCCACGGCTTTCATCAGGCCGATGTTGCCTTCCTGGATGAGATCGAGGAATTGCAGGCCGCGGTTGGTGTATTTCTTGGCGATGGAAATCACCAGTCGCAGGTTGGCTTCGGTCATTTCGCGCTTGGCGCGGCGGGCTTTGGCCTCGCCGGTGGACATCTGCTTGTTGATGTCCTTCAAATCCTTCAGCGAAATGCCAGTGTGGTCTTGCAGGCCGATGAGCTTTTGCTGTTCTTCGATGATAGCCGGCGCCGAGCGCATGAGTTGCGAACTGTAGGGCTTGCCACCGGCGACTTCATGCTTGAGCCAATCCATGTTGGTTTCGTTGCCGGGGAAGACCTTGATGAAATGCTGGCGCGGCATATTGCTCTTCTTGACGCACAGCTCAAGAATTTTGCGCTCGTGATTACGCACGTCTTCGACCATGTGGCGCACCGAGTCGCACAGCTTTTCGATAATGCGCGCGGTGAAGCGGATATTCATCAGCTCATTCGAAAGCTGCTGCTGTAGCTTGAGGTAAGCCTTGTCGCGCGGGCCTTTCTTGGGGAGCAGCACCTGCATTTTCAAGAACAGGCCGTGGATGGTGGTGAAGCGTTCGATGGCGTCGTTCTTGAGTTGCAAGAGCGAGGCAGAAATCGCTCTCGCCTCTGCCTCCTCATCGTCCTCTTCATCCTCGAGGGCTATTTCCTCGTTTTCGGCCAGGGCCTCGATGTCCTCGACGGCATTTGGGTCAATCAGGCCGTCTATCAGTTCGTCGATGCGCATCTCGTCGCGCGCCACCTTGGACGCGAGGTCGAGCATTTCGGCGATGGTGGTTGGGCAGGCGGAAATCGCCAGCACCATGTGCTTGAGGCCATCTTCAATGCGTTTGGCGATTTCGATTTCGCCTTCGCGCGTGAGTAGTTCCACCGAACCCATTTCGCGCATGTACATGCGCACCGGGTCCGTGGTGCGGCCGAATTCGGAATCGACCGAAGATAGCGCCTGCTCGGCTTCGGCCGCGACCTCTTCATCGTCCACCACGGCCGGCGCTTGCTCGTTCATGAGCAGCGTTTCGGCATCCGGCGCCTCGTCATAGACCTGAATGCCCATGTCATTGAAGGTGCTGATGATGGATTCGATCTGCTCGGCATCCACCATCTCGTCCGGCAGATGGTCATTTACTTCGGCATAAGTCAGGAAGCCGCGCTCCTTGCCGAGGGCAATGAGATTTTTAAGGCGGGTACGGCGCGCATCGAGGTCAATCGGCGCGGCCGGCGCGGCCGGCGTTGCGAATTTGCCCTTACCCTTGGCGCTGCGGGCTTTTTGCAATTCCTGCGCAGCGACTTTGGCCGACTTCGGCGCGACGCCCGGAGCCGGGGCTGGCGCAGCAACCTTGGCGGGCGCTTTTTTCTGCGCAGCCGGCTTGGCAGGGGCTGAGGCCTTATTGACTGTAGCCTTCGTGACTGTAGCCTTCGTGACTTTAGTCTTGGCAGCTACCGCCTTGGTGGGTTTTGCCGGCTTGGCTTTTTCCTTGGCCATAATGGATCCTCGAATATACGTAAATGCGTGCGCGAACGTAGAAAAACCAAAAATTATATCAAAAAATCAAGCTGCTGTCGTGGGCCTTGCCGGTTTTCTTGAGTGTCAGTAGCTGCTGCCGCCGGCGCACTTCGTCCGGCGTCAAGCCCATGCTTTTGTCCTTGGCATTCAGGACATCAATTTCGTGCCGGATGCCGGCTTCGCGTAGTCTATCCACGGTGTCGGTGAATACGGTTTCGAGGGATTCCTCGTCGAATTCGTTCTCGACCAGCTCGCTTAGCACCTCGGAGATCAGCGCCTCATGCGGTGTGCCGCGAAAGTGTTCGAGCACCACGCCATAGCCTTCGCCGGCCAGGCCGCCTTCGGTGACGACGGACAACAGGGCGTTCAACGTATCGGTTTCGGCGTGGTCCGCCGGCACCAGATCAACCGGCATACGCGCAGCCAGCGCCGGTTGTTGCACGATCACGCGCAAGAGCTTGCGCGCCAGCGGGGAAGGCGCGCCGCGCGGCGCCCTCGCCGGCGCGGGTCTGCGCACGACCGATTTGAGGCCGCAGATCGACTCGATCTCCGCCTGCGAAAAGGCGCTGGCGGCGGCCAACAACTTAACCAACTGCAAACGCAGCAGTGGCGCCTGCATTTTCAGCAGCAGCGGCTTGG
Source organism: Rhodocyclaceae bacterium (assembly GCA_043761745.1). Lineage (GTDB taxonomy): Bacteria > Pseudomonadota > Gammaproteobacteria > Burkholderiales > Rhodocyclaceae > Desulfobacillus. Next base: position 18,914 of record JAYUNL010000077.1, on the reverse strand, counting down.
CGTCATGCACCAGTTGCGAGCGCCCCTCGGCCGAACCGAGATCCTTGCCAGCCTTGAGTTCCTGCATCAAGAAATCGGTGAGGGGCATGGCCTCGCGCGCGAGTTGCTGAAACGCCTCGCTACCATGGGCGCGCACGTAGCTGTCCGGGTCGTCCTCGGGCGGAAGAAACAGAAAAGCGGCCGCTTTGTTGTCCGGCAACTGTTCGAGGCTGGCGTCCAGCGCGCGGGTTGCGGCCTTGCGCCCGGGCTTGTCGCCATCGAAACAGAAGACCACCCGGTCGGCTTGGCGCAGCAGCTTGTGCACGTGATTGGGCGTGGTGGCGGTACCCAGCGTTGCCACACAATTGGCGATGCCGTTCTGCGCCAGGGCGACGACATCCATATAGCCTTCAACCACGATCACGCAGTCCGTCTCGCGGATGGCCGCGCGTGCTTGCGTCAGACCATACAGCTCACGGCCTTTTTCAAACAGCGGCGTTTCAGGTGAGTTGAGGTACTTGGGCTCACCCGCCCCGATGACGCGACCGCCGAAGCCGATCACATTGCCGCGCTGGTCGAGGATGGGAAACATGATGCGGTCGCGGAAGCGGTCATAGCGCTTGCCGCCTTCGCCTTCGATGACCAGCCCGCACTCCGCCAGCGCCTTGTTCTGGTAATCGGAAAAAATCGTCGCGAGGTTTTGCCAGCCGTCGGGCGCGTAGCCCATGCCGAAGCGCGCGGCAATTTCGCCGGTTAGGCCGCGCACCTTCAAGTACTCGATGGCTTTCGGACTGGCTTTGAGCTGATCCTTATAATAACGGGCCGCGCGGGCCATCAATTCCGTGAGTGGCGCGGCATCCGCTTTGGAGATGTGTTCGTCCGGGCGTTGCTGCGGCACTGGCATGCCGAGATTGCCGGCCAGCTCATTCACGGTATCCACAAAGCCCAGCCCAGCATATTCCATGACGAAGCCAATGGCGCTGCCATGTACGCCGCAGCCGAAGCAATGGTAAAACTGCTTGCTGGGGCTGACGGAGAATGAGGGACTTTTCTCGCTATGGAAAGGACAGCAGGCGACGAAATTCGCGCCGGCCTTCTTGAGGGGCAAATAGCGCTCGATGACGTCGACAATGTCGAGGCGTGCGAGGAGTTCCTGGATGAAAGAGTCTGGAATCACTCGTCGTAGATAACGTCGTCCGTCGCAGGGCGCAACGGCTTTTCATCATTATAGGAAATCCGCCGGGATTTGCCGGCAGATCAACAGACCTGCTTAAGCCTTGGCCAGCGCCGCCTTCACCAGCCCCGAAACCTGGGCCATGTCGGCGCGCCCGGCCAGTTGCGGTTTAAGTACAGCCATCACCTTGCCCATATCCTGCATACCCAGGGCGCCGCTGGCGGCGATGGCCTGGGCGATAGCTGCATCAACTTCGGCGGCGCCGAGCGCCTGCGGCATGTATTCGTTCAGGACGCTGATTTCGAATTTTTCCGCGTCAGCGAGATCCTGGCGGCCGGCCGCTTCGTACTGGCTGATCGAGTCGCGCCGCTGCTTGAGCATTTTGTCGATGACGGCTAGTACGTCGGCATCACCGAGATCAATACGCCCAGTGGCTCGTTCATCGACTTCGCGCTGCTTAATCGCGGCGAGCAGCAGGCGGATGGCGCCGAGGCGCGCGCTGTCGCGGGCGCGCATCGCGGTCTTCATGTCTTCGCCGACTTTTGCCTTGAGTGACATGGCGTTCATCTGCTCGCAAAAAAGATAACCCCGACATGCCATGCGGCGTGCCGGGGAATTCGGAAAAACCTGTAGAAACGGCGTACGCCGTTTCGATTGCGGTTTTTTCTAGTACAGCTTCGGCGGCAGCGTCTGGCCGCGCAGACGCTTGTGATGGCGCTTGACGGCGGCGGACAGCTTGCGCTTGCGCTCGGAAGTGGGCTTCTCGTAAAACTCACGCGAACGGAGTTCGGTCAGAAGGCCGGTCTTCTCAATGGCGCGCTTGAAGCGGCGAATGGCGACTTCAAACGGCTCGTTTTCTTTGACGCGGATGCCAGGCATGCGATTAAACCCTGCTTAACTGGGAAAGCCGCGAATTATAGCCGGATTTGACGGAATGTCCAATGCCCAAAAAACGCGCTTATTTGGCCGGTGCCGCAAGCGTAGTCAACTCGCCCTCGTTTTCATTGCGCGCCGCCGGCAGGGCGAAGTAAAAACAGGCGCCTAATCCGACGGCGCCTTCCGCCCAAATGCGTCCGCCGTGGCGGCCGATAACGCGGTGGACGGACGCCAGGCCGATGCCGGTGCCGGGAAAGTCGGTGGCGTGATGCAGGCGTTGAAAAGGCTGGAAGAGCTTGCCGGCGAAAGCCATGTCGAAACCGGCGCCGTTGTCGCGCACAAAAAAGCCGTGCTCGCCTTCTGCTGTTGGCATCATCCCGAACTCGATGCGGGCCTGCGCGGTTTTTGAGGTGTACTTCCAGGCATTCCCCAGCAGATTTTCCATCAGCAGGCGCAGCAGCAAGGGGTCGCCCAGGACATGAGCCTGCGGCTCGATGACAAATTCCACGCGCCGCTCGGCTGATTCTGCCTGTAGGCCGCTCGCGATGTCGTTGGCGATCTCGCTCAAATCGACGGACACGCGTTCCATGGGGGTGCGCGTTACGCGCGAGAGTTGTAGCAAATCGTCGATCAACTCCGCCAAATGCTGACTGGAGGCGCGGATGCGTTGCAGGTAGTTGCGGCCTTCTTCATTCAACTCGTCGGCGTGGTCGGTGAGCAGCAACTGGCTGAAGCCGTCCAGGCTGCGCAACGGCGAGCGCAGGTCGTGAGCAACGGAGTAGCTGAAGGCATCGAGTTCATCCATGGCCGATTTTAATTCGGCGGTGCGTTCGCGCACGCGATGGTCGAGCGAGGCGTTGAGTTCGCGGATTTCCGCCTCGCGGCGGTGATGTTCCGTGATGTCCCAGGCGACGCCGATCATTTGGTGCGTGTTGCCGAACTCATCAGACGCCGGCTTGCACTTGACTTCCAGGACGCGTGTTTCGCCGCTAGGCAGTATGACGCGGAACTCCCCTTTAAAAGCCGCGCGGTCGGCGGCAGCCTGCGTCAATTCCTGCGTGACACGCGCTCTGTCGTCAGGATGGATGTGGGCGAGCAAGTCCGCCTGGTGCGCGAGGGATTCATGCTTCGTGATACCGAGCAGGCTGCCCATGCGCTCATCCCACTGTGCACCTTCACCGCCGATCTGCCAACTCCAAGTACCCACCGTGCCGGCCTCTAGTGCCAGTTCCAGGTGTTCGCGCACTTCGCGTAACTCGGACTCATGCTTTAACCGCTCGCTCATATCGGCGAACACGCCGATGTAGTTCTCGACGTTGCCCAGCCCGTCGCGCACGGCGCTGATGGACAGCAACTCCTTGTAAAGCTCGCCCGATTTGCGTCGATTGAGAACCTCGCCGCGCCAATAGCCGTGTTGGGTTATCGCGCTCCACATCTTGGCGTAAAAAGCGCGGTTTTGCAGACCGGATTGCAGTATGCGCGGATTACGGCCGATGACTTCTTCCACGCTGAAGCCGGTGATGCGCGTGAAGCCGGTGTTCACGGCGATGATGTTGCCTTGCGTGTCAGTAATGGTAATACCCTCGGCGATATTGTCGAAGGCCCGAAGCGCCAGACGACGCAGCGTTTCCGCGTTGCGCCTATCCCCAGTTTCCTGAATGACGGCCAGTCGCAAGGGCCGGCCAGACAGACTCAGATTGTGGATAGTCGAACGCACCTCGGAGAGGCTGCCATCCTTGCGGCTATGCAACCAGGCGCCGAGATACTGTGACCCTTGCTCAAGATTTGAAAGTGTGTTAAGCCAGCGCACCTTGTGTTCCGGCGCCGCAAGTTCCGCGATGGGCAAACCGGTGAGTTCGTTGGGTGCGTAACCATAGTGTTGCGCCGCCTGCGTGTTGGCGGCGACGATGGCGAGCGACTCCGGATCGAACAGCAGCAGGGGTAGCGGATTGACTTCAAATAGCAGGCGGTAATCGCGGCGTGCCAGCAAGCCGGCGTGCGCCGCAGCATGCAAATCGCTGTCGGATTCTGGCGGGAGTTCGTCGCCGGCTACTATTTCATCCATAGGCGCCCTTGCCTGTACGGGTTTCAGGGGGCTGGCTGCAACAAAGCGGAAACGCGACTCCAGACCTTGGGGCCAACGCTAGACCGTCAGTTGATCATAGACGCTAGTCGCACTCGACACAAGAAACTCGAGTACTGGTGCGGGTGTACCGGCGGGTTACAATCGCCGCCCATGTTGGTACTTGGCATCGAATCTTCCTGCGACGAAACCGGCGTTGCGCTCTATGACAGCGAGCGCGGCCTGTTGGCGCACGCCGTCCATTCTCAAATCGATTTGCACGAGGCGTATGGCGGTGTCGTGCCGGAACTAGCGTCGCGCGACCACATTCGCCGCCTTGGCCCGCTCTTGCGTCAGGTGTTGGCTGAAGCGCAATCCAGCTTGCGAGATATCGACGCCATTGCCTACACCGCCGGGCCGGGCTTGGCCGGCGCCTTGCTGGTGGGGGCGAGTTTTGCCGAGGCGCTGGCGTTCGCACTGAAGCGGCCTGCCTTGCCGATACATCATCTGGAAGGGCATTTGTTGTCGCCGCTGCTGGCGGCCGATCCGCCGCGCTTTCCGTTTGTTTCCTTGCTGGTCTCCGGCGGCCACACGCAACTCATGCGTGTTACGTCCGTCGGGTGCTATGAATTGCTGGGCGAGACGCTGGACGACGCCGCCGGCGAAGCTTTCGACAAAACCGCCAAGCTATTAGGCTTGGGCTACCCCGGCGGCCCGCAATTGGCGCGCCTCGCGGAACAGGGCAAGCCCGGCCGCTACAAATTACCGAGGCCGATGCTACATAGCGGCGATCTCGACTTCAGTTTTTCGGGCTTGAAAACGGCGGTGCTCACCGTGGTGCGCGAGCAAACGCCCAAGGAATCGGATGTGGCCGATCTCTGCTGCGATTTTCAGGCGGCGGTAGTGGACGTGCTGGTGGGCAAGGCGCTGCAAGCGTTGAAGACGACCGGCCTCAAACAACTGGTGGTGGCCGGCGGTGTGGGCGCCAACCGCGCGCTGCGGGCGGCGCTGGACCATGGCGTCACCAAGATCGGCGCACGGGTTTTTTATCCCGAACTGGAATTGTGCACCGACAACGGCGCGATGATCGCCTTCGCGGGTGCTCTGCGTCTGGCGGCGAATCTTGGTGGGCTTGATGCGGCCAAGGTATCGCCCCCCGGCGCCTTTGTGGTGCGGCCGCGCTGGGCGCTTCAGTCGGCGGGCGGCTGATCTGTTTTGCGCTGGCCGATTTTGCTTTCAGTGCCGGCGCGCAGTTTTTCGATATTCGGGCGGTGGCGGATGAAGATCAAGACACCCATCCACACCAAGGCCATGGCGCGGATATCGAAGCCGAAGACCAGCGCGCACAGCAGCGGCGCCGTCGCCGTAGCGACCAGCGAGGCCAGCGAGGAATAACGAAAAATCGCCGCCGTGGCCAGCCACACAATCAGTGCGCCCAAGCCTATCCACGGGCTGAGTCCCAGCAACACGCCCGCTGCGGTCGCCACGCCCTTGCCGCCTTTGAAGCCGAGAAAGATCGGATACAAGTGACCGTAGAAAACCGCGAAGGCCACCAGCGCGATGTCAGCGTGGTCCGCGCCGACATCCGCGCCGTAATCCGCGCCGAAGGTCTGCACCAGAAACACCGCCAGCCAGCCCTTGGCGCCGTCGCCCAACAGCGTGAGTAGCGCCGCCAGCTTGTTGCCGCTGCGCAGTACATTCGTGGCCCCGGGGTTCTTGGAGCCGTAACTGCGCGGATCGGCCAGACCGAAGGCGCGACTGACGACGACCGCGAACGAAATTGAACCAAGCAGATAAGCAAGAATACCGAAAACAACCGAGTTCATCGTAATTCACCTAGAATTCGCCGCATTCTAATCGAGAACGTCACATGGACCGCATCTTCATCGACGAGCTGAGAGTCGAAGCCTGGGTCGGCATCTATCCGCGCGAGCGCGCCGCGCGCCAGACCATCGAGATCAATCTCGAATTCGGCGTGCCCGACGCCGCCGCCCTGCACGACGAAATCGCCGACACAATCGACTACGCTGAAGTGATCACGCGCATCCGCAATGAGCTGGCCGAGCGCCACTTCAATCTGCTGGAGACGCTGGGCGAGTATGTGGTTGCTGTGCTGTGTGACGATTTCGGCGCGCCCTGGGTGAAAATCTCCATCGCCAAAATGGGCGTGATGAAAGGCGTGAAGCGCGTCGGCGTGGCGATCGAGCGCGGCAAGCTCACCTAGCCCGCCCCATTCGAACTCGATTTCAGTGCTGTTGGTCTTGATGCGGCGTTATTTAAGACGCTATGTTTAGAACGAAACAAGTGTCGCAGACCCCATCGATCTCCATTGATCTGGTATTTCCTTCCGAATTACCAACACACGATTTTGTTGAGATTGTTGATCCGGTATGTGCGGGGGGGAGGTTACATTTATTTGAATGCGCTAATGCTTGACTGTATCTCATCATTGTTTTCTGTAATCAATGTTAGCCAATTTGGCTTTGAGCAGTCACGCATACTTTCCGGAATTTTCTGATAGGCGGCAAGCCAGTCAATGTCCGGTAGCGTGGGATTTTCTGTGGTCATCATCACCGTGTAATACAGAGAGAGATTGGCAATATCAAGCAGATTCAGTTTCTCATCCCAGGTCTTGTCCCATTTTCCGCAATCGTTCAATAAATCGATCACGGTTTGATCGACGCCCCACTTTGTCAGCGCGGAGCAACCGATTTTTTTGCTATATTGGCGGCACATTTGAAAATAGACCGCTGAATCAGGCGTTTCTGAAGTGGACAGCATGGTAGAGAGCACCGCCAGAGAGCCGACTTCAGTCAATAACACCGCCATCTGAATTTGCTCAATCGGCCGGAAATTGAACTGCTGCGCCAGAAAGCTGGCGATGCTGGTTTTCATGATGAGGCGTTCCCAGGTATAGCTGAAGAGCTTTTTGGCTGTCGCGTCTTTAAGCTCAACCATGTGCCGCGAACTGTGAATCATCACCAGGTTGTTGGTCGCCGCAAAACCCAGCAGGCCGACTACTTCGGACAAAGTTTTTGGCGCAGTGGATCGGCGGTAAATCGGACTTGACGCGGCCTGAACAAGATAAGCGGTTAACGCAGGGTCCTTGGCGATAATTGCCGTCAATGAAGCGTTGGTCGTATGTTCTTGCGTTATTGCCGAGCGAACCTTCATTGCAATGTCGGGCATGCTGGGCAGACGCATATTGTCATTGAGGACTTTATCCAGCACATCTTGATAGAGCGTTTCCAAATTCTTATCAGTCATAAGTTCCTCCATGGATTGTCGTTTTCAGTCGCTGGAACAATTCAGTACAGCCAAGCTTGAACTACCAATGGGGTCAGCGTCAATAGTTCCAGAACGGTAGTACCGGAGTCGAATTCTTTTCTCTCATCTTCGCAATGCGCGCGCCTCAATGCTGAGGAAATAGGCCGGAGAGCGCCTCTGGATGCGGTTCTCCAGTCATCGTCCCAGCCATTGAGCGCGCGTAACATGCGACAGCACATTAATCGGCGAGGCCGCACTCGACTTGTCGCGGCGCCAGCATGCGGACGAGTTCGTGCGGCTGGACACCGACCAGAAAGCCGCGCCGGCCACCGTTGATGTAGATCAGCGGCAGATCGAGGATGGTTTTCTCGATGCAAACCGGCAGCGCTTTGCGCGTGCCGAAGGGCGAGGTGCCGCCAACCTGATAGCCGGTGTGGCGCTGCGCCACCTCGGGCTTGCAGGGTGCAACACTCTTGCAACCTAGCTGGCGCGCCAGGTTTTTGGTCGACACTTTGCGGTCGCCATGCATCAGCACCAGCAAGGGTTTGGCGTGTTCGTCTTCCATCACCAGCGTTTTGATTACGGCGTGTTCCGCGACATTCAGTTCGCGCGCGGAAACGCGGGTGCCGCCATGTTCTTCGTAGTCGTAGTGATGGCTGGAATAGGCGAAGTGGTGTTGTTTGAGAAACAGCGTTGCAGGAGTTTCAGCGGCGGACATGAGTGAATTTTAGCTGGGCGGGTGTAGACTTGATTCTACCGACTCAACGCCCCGAATAGCACCACACCATCATGGACAGCAAGCGTCTCCGCCACTTTCTCGCCATCTATGACAGCGGCAGTCTTGGTCAGGCCGCTGCGGTGGTGCATGTCACGCAACCCGCGCTCACCAAGAGCATCAAGCAGCTCGAAGAGCGCTTGCAGGTGAAGCTCTTTGATCGCACGCCGCTCGGCGTGGTGCCGACGGTGTATGGCGAGGCGCTCGCCGTTCATGCCAAGACCATACAAGCGGAAGTGCGCGCGGCGGAAACGCAACTGGCGATGCTGCGTGGTGCGGCGGGTGGGCACGTCGTCGTCGGCATCGGCCCGACGCTGGCGACAGACCTGATGCCCATGGCGACTGCTCAGCTCTTCCGTCGCAAGCCGGGCATTCAGGTTACCGTAGTCGAAGGTTTGCTGGAGGATTTGATTCCGGCTCTGCGTCGGGGTGAGCTGGATTTGGCCATTACCGCTTGCTCGATGGGTAGCGATACCGACCTGGTGAGCGAAACAATTTTTCGCGACAAGGTGGGCATCCTGTGTAGCGCCACGCATCCGCTGGCCAAGCGGGAGTCGATAGAGGTCAAGGAGATGCTCAATTACCCTTGGGCATTGCCTACGCAAAAGGTTGCCTGGCGCCGCTGTCTGGATGATTTGTTCTTCGCTGAAGGGCTGGCGCCACCGGCGGCAATCGTTACCAGTACCTCGGCGTTTTTCCTGCGCGCCTTGCTGCTGCAAGGTAACTTCATCAGCTATCTGCCGCACCGTCTGGTGGCGGCCGAAGTGCGGGCCGGCCAGATTGTGTCGCTGTCGGTACCCAATGCAGTACTCGACATCGAAGGCACACTGACCTACCGCAAGCGCACTGCCATGGCGGTGGCCATGCGCGAGCTGATCGATATCCTGCACAGCATCGTTGCCAAAGATTTCTAGGCGCAAAAATTGGGGGCCTGGCCCAGACTGTCTTGGTCTGGAGCAGGCCCCAATGTGTTGCGGGGTGTTGCGGGCGCGGCTTAGGGCTGCGCCATAGTCAGGCTCAGAACGGGAACTGACGCTGACCCATCTGGATGGTGATCCACTTCACTTCGGTCATTTCTTCCATGGAGTAATGGCCGCCTTCACGACCGAAGCCGGAATCCTTCATGCCGCCGAAGGGCACGTGGGGTTCGTCGTAAGCGCTGCTGTCGTTGATGTGCACCATGCCGGCGTCGAGCTTAAGCGCGATGTCCATGGCTTTTTGCAGGTCATTGGTGATCAACGCAGAGGACAGGCCGAAGCAGGTGTCGTTGGCCATCTTCAGCGCTTCGTCGCTGTCTTTGACCTTGATGACGGACACCAGCGGGCCAAAGCTTTCTTCGCGAAATACCACCATATCGGTGGTGACATTGGCCAGCACAGTCGGGTGATAGAAGTTGCCTTCCGACTTGCCGCCCATGAGCAGCTTGGCGCCCTTCGCGACGGCATCCTTGACGTGGCCGTCGAGGAAGGCGACTTGCTTTCGCTCGATCAGTGGCCCAATCACGGTATGCGGATCGCGTGGATTGCCGACCTGATAGGTGCTGACCTTGGCGACGAATTTTTCGCAGAAGGCATCGAACACCGGCGCTTCAACGAGGATGCGCGAGTTGGCCATACACACCTGGCCTTGATGCAGGAACATGCCGAAAGCGGCGGCCTTGGCGGCATAGTCGAGGTCGGCGTCTTTCAGAATGATCATCGGGCTCTTGCCGCCCATTTCCAGCGTGATCTTCTTGAGGTGCTTGCCGGCTTCGGCGGCGAGTTGTTTGCCGACTTCGGTCGAGCCGGTGAAAGTCACCATGCGAATGCGCGGATCGGCAACCAGCGTGTCGCCCAGCGTGCTGCCGGCGCAGGGGATGACGTTGAGCACGCCTTTGGGCAGGCCGGCGGCTTCAAACAGCTCGGCGATCTTGAGCCCGATCACTGCGGTAGAACTCGCGGGCTTCAGCACGAAGGTATTGCCGGCGGCGAGCGCCATGGCAACTTTCTTCATGGCCAGCAGCAGCGGAAAGTTGAAGGGCGCGATACCGGCGATAACACCCAGCGGACGGCGCACGCTCATGGAAAACAGGCCGGGCGAATCCGACGGCATGGTTTCGCCGAAAATGCGGCGACACTCGCCCGCAGCGCTGCGCAGCAAGGTGACGACGAAGGTGGCTTCGAACATAGCCTTGCCGAAAGCGCAGCCGGCTTCGTCAATGAGCACATCGGCGATTTCCGGGATGCGGCTGGCCAGCACGTCGGCGGCCTTGAGCAGGATGGCTTCGCGCTGATTGGCCAGCGTATTGCCCCAGTCGTCCTTGGCGCGATAGGCCGCGGCGATGGCGCGATCAATGTCGGCCTTGGATGCTTGATGTACGCGGGCATACACTTCGCCCGTTGCCGGGTTCATGTCATCGGCGATGGTGCCGGTGCTCGAGGCAACCCATTCACCGTCGATAAAAAGCTTGTACTCCTTCATTTGGATATCTCCTCCAAGGGTGTGATGAAACGCTTTTTGTGGACTGCAAAGATACGAACTACGCAGGTGCTACGGTTACTGTTTTGTCGGACAAAGCCGCCAGCAGACTCAGGGGCGCAGACAGCATTCCCACCGCAACCCCGTACACTACCTTGAAGCTGATGAACGGAGCAAACGTGATGCCATCAACGCCGAGAGCCGCCATCGCGCCGACGCTCAAAGGCACCAGAATCAGGCTCACCGCCAGTGCCAACGCGAAGGCGCGAGCAAGCACGTTTTGGGGCAGCAGTTTCAACGCTGAGTAGGCTGCACGCGGTTCGGGCAGCGGCGCGACAGTGCCGGCCTGGACGCGCTTTCTGGTGATCAAGGTGATGATGATGGTTTGCACTAGCGTGATCATGAAGACGGTGGGTACCAGATCAAGCGCCATCCCCTGACTACCCCAGAGGGGAATTGAGGCCACACTGTAAAAGGGCAGGCCGAAGACCACCGACAACACGCCATTGAAACCGATACCGACGGCCGTTTCGGCCTTGACGTAGCGCTTGTGTACAGCGCTTAAGGGAAATAAAACCATTCACTTCTCCTAGAGAGTGCTTATCCAGTCGACTTCCATGGGCTTTTTTGTCGGCGGAAACGCCGCGCCTCTTATGTGTCAGCGGTGTGTAAGCGTGTAAGCGATGATCTCTGTGTGGGGTTGTGAACCGCAGGGCGACTAACAAAGACGCTTGATGCAGTAGACTTGGCTAGTTTCGCACAAAACGGCGTGGTTCGGCGCGCCATCAAGACAAGGAACTCTCATGCAGCGGCTTATCATCGGTATCTCGGGCGCGTCCGGGGCAATTTATGGCATACGGGCTTTGCAGGCGCTCAAATCGGCGCCCAACATCGAGACGCATTTGGTGCTCTCGCCCTCCGCCAAACGCACCATCCTCGAAGAGACGGATTGGACGGTCGAGGCGGTGGAGGCGCTCGCTGACGTGGTGCATCCGCATCGCGATATCGGCGCATCGATTGCCAGCGGTTCTTTCAAAACGGCGGGGATGCTGGTCGCGCCTTGCTCCATCAAATCGCTCTCGGGCATCGTCAATTCCTACGACGACAACTTGCTGACGCGCGCCGCCGATGTGTGTTTGAAAGAGCGTCGCCGTCTGGTGCTGCTGGTGCGCGAAGCGCCCTTGCATCTGGGGCACATCGAGTTGATGGCGCAGGCGACGCGCTTCGGCGCCATCATCCAGCCGCCGGTGCCGGCCTTTTACAACCGGCCGCAGAGCATCGACGACATCGTCAATCACACCATAGGCAAGACGCTCGACCTGTTCGATATCACCAATGATCTGGTCAAACGCTGGAAGGAAACGGCGGCGGAATAAGATCGCAGGGTAACGATTCGCGATGCCCGAAGCCCTGAGCGTTGTCGATGAAATGCATAGCCTCGGGGACAAGCTTGTACCAAGCGACCTTGCTCATCGCCTTGGCGATTTCGAGCGGCGCCTGCGCCAGATTACCGATGAGCGGAAATTTCGCGCCGTAGCAGGCGAGGGCCGTCGCACGCGCAGCGCCTTCGAGGCGAACCGCCTCACCTTCCAGTTGAATACCTTTGATGTCGGGCCAGGCCTTGTAGTCTTCCTGAATGGTGGCGGCGATGCGGGCATTCGCGGCGATATTCATACTGTGCCGGCTGCCGGGGGAAGACAGAAAGTATAAGTTCAGACCGTCGCTGGCATAGAACACCGCCGCCGCCCAAAGGCCTTGCGGGCCATGTGTCGCGAGTGTCACGACATGATGGTTTTTCAAGTAAGCCAGTACCTGGCTTTTGAGGGCGCTGTCGGGAGGGGGCACGGTGGTCTCTTGTGGATGGCGTGGCAGCAGTATGCCGCCGAATTGCGCCGCTGTCAGGCGCCTAGGGTGGCCTGTGCGGGCAACTCGCTGGCGTGACAGGGCACATGTCGGGTTTGACGGATAGCGCTACAATCCGTAGGCGTATTATCGTGGCCTTATTGTTATCGTTCTCGTTATCGTATTGTTGGTATACGCACCATTTGATTAACACGCTTTATGCAAAGAATCCGCCCGTTCGCGCTTATATGAACGGTATGTGGCGGGTACGACCTTCTGATCCATTTCAATCCAAGGAGAATCTCTAATGGGTACCTCTACCGCGCTACCGCAACTCGCCAAGGAACTGCTCACCGGCGGCCTGAAGATCGTCGACCTGACCCAAACACTGTCGTCGGATTTCCCGGCGCTGGTGTTACCACCGGAATTCGGCCAGGTGTGGGCCTTCAAGCAGGAAAAAATCAGCCAGTACGATGATAAAGGCCCCGGCTGGTACTGGAACAACTTCTCCTGCGGCGAGCATACCGGCACCCACTTCGACGCGCCTGTGCATTGGATTACCGGTAAGGATTATCCGAACAACAGCGTCGACACCATCGACCCGCGCGCCTTCATCGCGCCGGCGGCGGTGGTCGATTTTTCGACCGAAGTCGCCGCCAATGCGGATTTCATCCTCACCGTGGCGCATCTCGAAGCCTGGGAAGCCAAGAACGGCCGCATACCCGAAGGCGCCTGGCTGCTGTTCCGCACCGGCTGGTCGAAGCGCCTGTCCTCCCCCGAGGCTTTCGTGAATTTGCAGGCCGACGGCGCCCACACGCCCGGCCCGGCCCAGGCGACAGTCGAATGGCTCATCAAGGAGCGCAAGGTGTTGGGCTTTGGTGTAGAAACAATAAATACTGATGCAGGTCAATCTTATGCGTGGCCAGTTGCGTATCCTTGTCACACGCTAATGCACGGGGCCAACAAGTACGGCCTGCAGTGCCTGACCAACCTCGACAAGTTGCCGCCCCAGGGCGCGCTGATCGTCGCGGCGCCGCTGAAAATCAAGAACGGCTCGGGCAGTCCGCTGCGTGTGTTGGCTTTGGTGTCGGCATGAGACGAAACTAAAGATGGTGGGGAGGTGTCGTGTACGAAGTGCGGCTTCACGGGCGTGGCGGGCAAGGAGCGGTGCTTGCCGCTTCCATCCTTGCCAAGGCATTGGTGGCGGAGGGGAAGCATGTGATCGCCATCCCCCAGTTCGGTTTCGAGCGGCGCGGCGCGCCGGTGGCAGCCTACCTGCGCATCAACGAACAGCCGATGCGCGCGATGACCAATATCTACAATCCGAATTGCGTCCTCTGCATCGACCCCTCCCTCCCCAAAGTTGTTGATATCTTTGCCGGCATGAGCGCTGGCGGCATGCTGGTTCAAGCCAGCAAGCGCCCTCTGGGCGAACTCAAAATTCCTGCGTCTGTCGTGACCGTCGCCTTATGCGACGCGGTCGGTATCGCCCTTGAGATATTCGGCAGACCGATCACTAACACGGTTATGTTGGGCGCTTTCGCGCGGGCGACCGGATTGGTTTCGCCGGAAGCGCTCGGCCAAGCGCTGGTTGAAACCAATTTTCGGGATGCCAGTTTGAAACAGAACCAGCTTGCCTTGATTCAGGGCTACGAAGGCACGCTGGTACATCACATCGAGCAGCAGGTGGCGGCATGAAGAAACAGGCGATACCCCTGTTCGATCAGAGTGCGATTCCCAACAATCTCTGCCCGATCGCCACCGAATACAGCAAGATGCTGCCCGGTGACTGGCGCTCCATGAAGCCTGTCGTCAATCGCAAGAAATGCGTCAAGTGCGCGGTGTGCTGGCTGTACTGCCCGGTCCAATGCATCGTCGAGCGCACCGGCTGGTTCGACGCCAGTCTCAGCACCTGCAAAGGCTGCGGCATCTGCGCCGAGGAATGTCCCCACGGTGCGATCGAGATGGTCGCCGAGGAAGATTGATATGAGTGTTGATTTGAGCGCGGTACTGGAAAAGCCCAAAGCAAAAGTGCTCGTCTGCGACGGCAATGAGGCCGCCGCCTGGGGGGTGGTGCTCTCCCGCCCCGACATGGTGGCCGTCTATCCCATCACGCCGCAGTCTTCGCTGGCCGAGTACGTGGCGCAATTTGTCGCCGACGGCGTGCTCGATGCCGAACTGGTCGAGGCCGAGGGCGAGCACAGCGTGCTTTCCGTGCTCCATGGCGCTGCGCTAGCGGGCGGGCGGACTTACACAGCCAGTTGCGGGCAGGGGCTGGCCTTCATGTTCGAGCCCTATTTCCGCACTCCCAATCTGCGCCTGCCGATCGTCATGTCCATCGTCACCCGCGACGGCATTTCTCCCCAATGTGTTTGGGGTGGCCAGCAAGATGCGATGACGGTGCGCGAGGTGGGTTGGGTACAGATGTATTGCGAGACGGTGCAGGAAGTGCTTGATACCATCGTGATGGCCTATCGCATCGCCGAGGATCGTTCGGTGATGCTGCCGGTCAATGTCAATCATGACGGCAACTATCTCTCCAACGGCATCGTGCGCATCGAACTGCCCGACCAGGCGGAGGTCGATGATTTCCTCGGCGAGAAGGACGTCAACTGGCATGTGGCGCTGGATCCGCTACGGCCGATGGCGGTCGATCCGCTGACCGGTGGCTCGTCGGGCCCCGGCCCTGGGCTGTTCGTGCGCTACCGCCAGGGACAATGCGAAGGCATGCAGAATGCGCTCGGCGTCATTGTCGACACCCACAAGGAATGGGCGCGGCGGTTCGGCCGCAGCTACGCTCCGCTGGTCGAGGAATATCGCCTGGATGACGCTGATTATGCCATTGTCACTATCGGCAGCATGGCCGGCGCGGGCAAGGATGCCGTCGATGCCGCGCGCGAACGGGGCGAGCGGGCCGGACTGATCAAGATCAAGACCATGCGGCCATTCCCCATCGACGCGTTGGCGGCGGCCCTGGACAAGGTGCGCGCCGTCGGCGTGGTCGACCGCGCCGTCTGCTTCGGCTGGAACAGCGGACCGGTCTATCAGGAAACGTTGGCGGCCATCTATCACTGTCGCACGCGGATGCCATGCATCAGCATGATCGGTGGTCTCGCCGGCGCGGATCTGACGCAGGATCATTTTAATCGGGCGATTCAAGAAACCGCCAAGCTGCTTACCGGCGCGTGCCCACGCCAACCGGTCTGGCTTAACGCGCAGGATTGATACGGCCATGGAACGATTCGACTATCTGGTGCTCGGCGCAAGCCATGCCGGCTTGGAGGCGGTGCGAGCCATCCGCGCCCACGATGCTAAAGGCAGCATCGCCATACTCAATCGCGAGCCGGTTTTCCCCTATTCTCCGACCGTGCTCCCCTACGTCGTCTCCGGCAGGAGCTGGGAAGACCGCATCGCTTTGCATGACAGCAGTTGGTTTGAAGGTCTGCATGCTGAATACCGGCAGCAGGCGCTGGCAACCGGCGTGGACACGGCCAAAGCGGTGGTGCACTTCGCCGATGGCAAGGAAATCGGCTACGGAAAGTTGCTGCTGGCCACCGGCTCGAAACCGATCATCCCGCCTATTACCGGGCTAGACGGCGTGCCTTACTATGTCTTGCGCACGCTTGACGATGCGCTCGCTTTGCGCAAGGCGAGCGGTTCAGCCCAAAACGCCGTGATTCTGGGCGCCGGTCTGGTCGGCATGCACGCCGCCGAGAACCTCGCCAAGAGGAAGTGCAAGGTGACAATCATCGAGATGCGCGACCAGGTGCTGCCGGGATATTTCGATGCCCAGGCCGCCGCGCTGGTTTCCGGCGTTTTTTTGCAGAACGGCGTCGAAGTGCTGACGCGACAACGCGTGACGGGAGTCGAAGCCAACGGCGCAGGCTGCCTGGTGAACCTCGAGCAGGGCGGGCAAAGGCGCGCGGACTTGCTGCTGGTGGCGACCGGAGTGAAACCGGAAACCGGCTATCTCGCTGCTTCCAGTGTAGAAGTCGATCGAGGCATCATCGTTGATGAGTTCATGCGCACCCGCGCGCCGAATGTCTGGGCGGCCGGTGATGTGGTGCAGACGCGCAGCTTCTTCGGCGACACCACGCCTGCCGGCGGCATATTGCCCGATGCGGTTGAACAGGGAAGAACCGCTGGCATGGATATGGCGGGCGATCCCGCGGCGACACCTTATCCCGGTGGCATTCCACTGAATACGTATAACTTTTTCGGCAGTCGGGCCTTGTCGGTCGGACGCCAGGCGCCGGCCGATGCGGGCGATGATTGGGAAGTCCTCAGCCGCAGCGGCGAGGATGCCCGGACAGGCCGGACACACTACCTCAAGATCGTTCTGCGCGAAGGCCGCCTGCAAGGCATATTCAGCATTGACGTGTTGTTTGATCCCGGCATTATGTGGGAGTTGATACTGCGCCAGACCGATCTTGGCGAACTGCGCCAGCAACTCCTGAATAACCCCCAGGACACGGGGCGCGCACTGATGTCCGGACTTTGGAGATAACGCGATGAGCGCCACCAATACCATCGCCTTCAAGGCGGAGTTATGCAACGGTTGCGGCGACTGCATGGCGGCCTGCACGAGCGCGAAATCCATCGACGGAGCAGCCGCCCAATCACGCATCCAGATCGTTGCCAATCCGCTCAACGATTCCTGGGAGCTTGCCTTGTGCCGGCAATGCGGCGATCCCCGTTGCGTTGCCGATTGCCCCGCAGCGGCGCTATCGAAAGATGCGGACGACGGCGTTGTGGCCTGGAACGCCGATAAATGCGTGAACTGCCTGCTCTGCACCGCAGGCTGCGTGTATGGTGGCATCGCTTTCAGCACCGCCGCCGGGCATGTGGTCAAGTGCGATCAATGCGCAGGCGACCCGCAGTGCGTCAAGACCTGTCCGACCGGGGCGCTGCGCTACCTCACCAGCGCTCGCATCTACAACCGCGTGGGCGACTTGGAGGATCTGTTTGTGCCTGGGCTCGGCGGCTGCCAGGGTTGCAACACGGAAATCATCATGCGTCACACCTTGCGCCGCGTCGGGCCGAATACGGTGCTGGCAACGCCGCCGGGATGTATTCCGGGCATGGGTTCGGTTGGCTACAACGGCATGGCAGGAACCAAGGTGCCGGTATTTCACCCTCTGCTGACCAATACCGCCTCAATGCTGACGGGCATTCGCCGTCAATATAAACGCAAGGGGCGGAACGTCACCGCCATGGCGCTGGCCGGTGACGGCGGCACGGTGGATGTCGGTTTCCAGTCTCTCTCAGGTGCGGCGGAACGCGGCGAGGAAATTCTGTTCATCTGCGTCGATAACGAAGGCTATATGAATACCGGCGCGCAGCGATCCGGCAGCACCCCCTTCGGTGCGTGGACCGCGACAACCCCGGTGGGCGGCAAGTCGCAGGGCAAGGGGCGGGAAGCCAAGAACATGCCGTTGCTGATGATGATGCATCGCTGCGAATATGTGGCGACCGCATCCACCGCCTACATGGAGGACCTCTACGATAAGCTCGAAAAGGCGCTCGCCGCGTCGGAGCGTGGATTTGCCTATCTGCATATCTATTCCCCCTGCACTTCGGGCTGGCGCTTTCCTGCGCACAAAAATATCGAGGTTGCTCGTAAGGCCGTGGAAAGCAATTTTGCCATCCTCTGGGAATACCAACCCGACCAGGGAATGCGCTTGAGTCGGCCGATCAACGACCCTGTACCAGTTACGGAATACCTGAAGCTGCTAGGCAAATTCAAACATCTCGATGCGCAACAGATTCAGCATATCCAGGCGCATGTCGTCGAGCAGGCGCAAATGATCAGAGAGTTGGCCGGCATAGGGAAAGGCGTAGAGCGAGCAGCGCCGATTGGCCCGGTTGGCGCCGGCACGGCGCGGGCCGTAGACCAAGACCGCCTGTCGAGATAGAGAACGGCGCCGCGTCGCCAATAGCTTTTTAACCGGCGGCGAAATCAGCGTTATCCCTGCGTCGCCAGGCTTTCTGTTTGAGCTATGGCCCCGCCCATCTTGTCTATTTTGTCTATAGGGCGACGTCACTCCCTGTAGCTGGCCCAGGGGATGCAGTTGTTCGTCGTTCATATCGATCACCATGCCTTGCATCATGAGCGCTTCCAGCCGCCCGCTTAGACTCAAACCCCGTTGGAATCACGGACCTCACTCAGACTCAAACCCCATTGGACAATGCTTGTGCTGTTGGGATTTTTTAGAACTGTCAGGTTCTGTAGCACATGAATGGTGAGCTTTTTCTGTCGTGGGCGGGAAGCGACGAAGGGCGAAGCCCGTAGCCGGTTTCCGCCCACGGCGGCACGCCTGGTGGACGGGTCAGGCGGCCTGTTGCAAGTCGTCGGTGATCGATCTCCCGTCCGGGGTGAAATAGGCCAATCCGCGAGGCCCGTGAAACAGCGCCAGCGCGCCATTGGCGTAGCGATTCACTTGGACCCGCGCCTTGACGTAGTGGCAGCGATGCCGATCCGC
>JAYUNL010000076.1:0-6920 GCA_043761745.1 Rhodocyclaceae bacterium | reverse complement strand
GCTCGCAAGCGATTTGCCGCCGGCGACTACGAAAAGGCTCAAGCATCCGCGGCCGCATCGATTATTAATCTCTCGGCGGATGTCGAACAGGCGTGGCTTAAGTACGTTGGCGCTGAGCAAATCGCCGCCATGCGAGCCCTCATCGCAACGAGTGCAGAAACCTCCAGCCAGTTGGCGGACCGCTTCTATACGGCCGGCAATATTAACGAGCTCGAGCTGGCCTTGGAGCACAGTGCCGCTGCTCAAGCAGGAATTGCGGGCACGCGCGCCGTTGCCGAAGCGGTGCGTGCCAAGTTCGCGCTCCAGCAACTGATGGGCCTGAGCGGCGAACCTTCTTGGGTGGCGCCGCTTAAGTTGCCGCCGCCGATTGAAATGAATGATGCGCTCGATGAGTTACTCGCGACTGCCCACACCCGCCGCGGCGACCTGGCGGCAGCTCGCCAACAAGTTGCGTTGCTGGACGACGCACTGCAATTGGCGAAGCGCTGGCGCTGGCTCGGAACAGTCGACGTCGGTGTTGAACGCGATCGCGAGCAGGATGGCGTCAACCTCACAGGGCCAACACTTTCACTGGCGCTGCCTATCTTCGATCAAGGGCAAGCGGGCATTAGCCGCGCGGAAGGCCAGCTCACCGACGCCCGCGCACAAATGTGCGCTCTCGAGGCTGAGATCGACAATAACATTCGATTTAACCATGCCCGCGTGAGTGCGGCGCGCTCTATTGCGGAGCAATTCGTCAAAAACTTAAATCCGGCGCAAGACATCATCGTCAAGCGCCAGCAACAGCGCGAGAACTTCATGTTCATTGGACAGTTCGAGCTGCTGCTCGCCAAGCAACAGCAATACGATGCTTACCAAAGCTATCTTGAGGCGGTACGAGATTATTGGTTGGCACGCAGTGACTTGGCGCGCGCGACCGGAGGCCGCCTGCCGAGTGATGCACAGATTCCACCGGCCGATATTGGGGTCGATGCAGTGATGACGCCCCCCGAGGATTCGATGGGTGGCATGCCGGGAATGAAAGGCATGGATCACAGCGGGCACGACTCCCATGGCGCAGCGCCTCCGCACCCCGAGACCGCTGATCCTCAACCGAAGCCCGCGCCGACGCCCGACCAGGTGATGCCACAAGAGAAACCGTCCGGCCCCGGAGAACACCCATGAGCATTTCACGCCGTGATTTGATGACCGCCGGTGCGGCGGCCCTGGGCGGCGCCGCGCTTGGCGTGGCGCGCGCCGACGAGATGAAAGAGATGCCCATGGACCATCAGCACATGAGCGAGATGCCCCATTCGGCAGTGCAGCCACCGAGCCATCTGTCTGAATCGGTGGCCACGCCGAGGAGCGAAGGCGTCGGTCATCCGGCGGTGCGGACGCTCAACGGCTGGACGCTACCCTATACGACGAAAAATGGCGTGAAGGAATTCCACTTAGTCGCCGAAGAAATCGAGCACGAGTTCGCCCCCGGTTCGCGCGCCAAGTGCTGGGGTTACAATGGCACGACCCCGGGTCCCACCATTGAGGCGGTCGAAGGCGATCGCATCCGACTTCTGGTCACCAATCGATTAGGCGAACACACGACCGCGCACTGGCACGGGCTCATCTTGCCTAATGGCATGGACGGCGTGGGCGGCTTAACGCAGCCGCACATCGAGCCGGGTGAGACCTACGCCTATGAATTCACGCTGCGCCAGCACGGTACGCACATGTACCACCCGCACGCCGATGAGATGACACAGATGGCCTATGGCATGATGGGCATGTTCATCATTCACCCCAAAGGCGCAGAGCCCGAGCGCATCGATCGCGACTACTGCGTGATGCTGCACAACTGGGCGTTGCACCCGGGGACTTTCCGGCCTGATCCTTCCATCATGACGGAGTTTGACCTCTGGACCTTCAACAGCAAGGTGTTCCCCGCGATCGAACCCTTGGTCGCCCGCAGCGGGGAGCGAGTGCGCATTCGCGTGGGCAACTTATCGATGTGGAATCACCCGATCCACCTTCACGGGGTCGAGTATTGGGTCACCGGTTCTGATGGCGGCCGCTGGCCGAGGAGCGCCTGGCGGCGCGAGGTCACCGAGATCGTCGCGGTGGGGCAAACTCGCGATATTGAATTCATCGCGGTCCCGGGCGACTGGGCCTTTCACTGCCACATGTCGCATCACACCATGAATATGATGGGGCACGGTATCCCGAATGTCACCGGCGTCGATCAATCGGAGGTCGATGCGAAGATCCGCTCGATGCTCCCGGGCTACATGGCGATGGGTAAGGACGGCATGGCCGAGCATCAAGAGCATGTCGATAGGGGCCATCACCCGGGACCCGTCAATACGCTTGCGATGATGACCGGCCACGGCCCACACGGGAATATGGAGATGGGTGGCATGTTCACCCTGGTCAAAGTGCGCGATGACTTAGCGCCCAGCGATTACCGCGATCCCGGCTGGTACGCGGCGCCCAAGCGCACGATCGCCGCGCGCGTTAGCACGGACCCCGATTTTGGCGAGCCGGTACGCCGCCGCCCCTATGCTTGAAATACTTAACATTGATTGATGACTGACAACTTAAGGAGAGGATCGATGATAAAGCTATTCTTAGGAATTATTTTGGCGCTGGCCGCGGTTACGGCCCACGCGCATGCCCATTTGAAAGCCTCGGACCCTAAAGAAGGTGCCGTAGTGACCGAGATGCCCGCTTCGATTTCGCTCACGTTTTCCGAATCGGCGCGCATTACTGCGATATCGATCCAGAAAGGCCAGGAGCCCAAGCAGAAATTGACAGCACCGTCTGCCACGGGCGAGAAAATTAGCGTTGAAGTCCCAAAGCTGGCCGCTGGTAGCTACACATTAACTTGGCGCGTCGCGAGCACCGATGATAATCACATCATGTCCGGTGAGCTGCATTTCAAGGTGGCACCGAACACCCCGTAAGAAGCGAGAGTGCATCCCGATACGCTCTCGGTGATCTTGCGCAGCGCGAGCTTTATCGCGCTGTTTCAGGCGGCCGGCATGGCGATCTTTATCGCCCTGTTCGGCCGCCGACTCAACGCATCGACAGCACCGCTCGGCGATGTTGTCAAACTTTCGGCCTCCACCGCCATGGTATTGCTTGTCGGCCAGTACGTGCTCGAAGCGGCGCGGATGGCTGATGACATGGCGGGTATTGTCGATCTGCCGCTACAAATGATCGCAATGCACTCCGCCAGAAGCGTCGTGCTCGCAGTGCGTCGGTTGGGACTCATCCTCATTGCGCTGACGGTTAGCAGCCGCAGCGATATGGGCACCACGGCAAGCGTCCTCGGCGCAGGTCTCGTGGCCGCTTCGTTCATGTTGACCGGGCACACGGCAGCCCACCCGCTACGCTTCATACTCGCGCCGCTACTTATGATCCACGTAATGATTGTGGCGTTTTGGTTCGGCGCGCTGGCTCCCCTCTACGTGGTCTGCAGGCGCGAACTGCCGTCCGTCGCGGGGCAAGTAACGGAGGCCTTTTCCAAGGCAGCGTTGTGGCTGGTGCCTGGAATTCTAGGGGCCGGATTGCTACTAACGCTTATCTTGATTCGCCATCTCGCCGACTTTCGCGCAGGTTACGGCCTATCGCTCCTGGCCAAATTCTTAGGGTTCACCGCGCTCATGGGATTAGCGGCCTTGAATAAATGGCGCTTGGGGCCCGCTATTGCCACAGGTGAAGCCGGCGCCTTAAGATCGTTTCGTGGCTCCCTTGTTGCAGAGTATGTGTTGATCGCAGCCGTGCTCAGTGTTACCGCCATGATGACGACACTCTATTCCCCGGCGCCTTAGAAGCGGCAATAGCGTCACGATCATGTGGGCGTTGAGAGAAACCCCTTCTCGAAAAGAGTGCGAACGAGCGCGAGCTTGGCATCGATGGCGAGCGTGCCGGGCAAATCAGCGGTTTTAAAGACTCGATGTTCTCGCATGCCTTCCAATGTGCCGCGAGCTTCCCCCGGTAGGATAAAGCGTCGTTGCTGAAACTCCACCGCAACTTTGGACCCTTGCGGCACGATGCGGTAGTGTTCGGGCTCTGGGGCTTGCAGCGGCGTATCGGGTTCAATAACCACCACATCCGAGCGAAACGCTCCTCGGTCAGGGCTCTTTGTCGATCGAACCCGGCTCAAGAATAGGTCGATGAGTTCTTCGCTGTGGGCGCTGTCGCGCAGCTGGTCAAGGACTTGATTGAGTTCTTCGATCAACGCCGGATTTGCATCGCTGCGGCTTGCAAAGCCTGGCGGCAAGGCTTGCCGAAATCGCGCTGCCCCCATCGCCGCCTGCAACATCTCACCGGCGAGATCGAGCCAGTTATACACTGCAATCCCAATCGTGATGTGTGCTGAATGCGCGTTAGAGGTTGTGGTCCTTTCTATTACACACAAGTATGAAGAGTAACAGGCAAGGCGGTGGCGGGCGATCGCATGGCTGAGCTATCCAACGCAGAGGTGTCGGCGGAAGTCTGCTACGAGCGGATAGATCCAGACGCTTTTGATGGGTTTGCCGTGACGATGGAGCGTATCGAGCTTGCCGCGACCTTGCGTGTCACCGAGATGGTGCCAGTTGGCCGCTTTGTAGCAGGTACCGGCAAAGCGCGGCTTCTCGACGAAAGTTTCGAGCAGAACGGGACGGTACGCGTAACGTGCGTGCCAGTCGTCGGCCAAGCGCCGACTGACCAAGGCGAGAACTCGCGAGGCAAGATTTTGGACGTGGACCCACGGCAAGATCAGGAAGCGTGCGTTGTTGACGATGAGGTGCAGGTTGCGCTGCCGCTGTGCGGTGGTCCAGCCGATGGCCGCATCGCGGGGCTTGGTTTTCCAGGCGCTTGCGCCGAAGCTCAGCAGTGCGATGACGTTGCCGGCAGCGCGCACGAAGTAGCGCAACTGGGCGCCGGGCAAGAGTTGATGGCCGAGGTAGTGATGCCGCTCGACGTAGGCGTTCCACAGCAACGAGTCGCGTTTCTCGGTGACCAGCTCGACGGTGATCTGAGCGAGGTTGACGCTGGGAAGGACGGACGGCTGACGCACGGCCATCTCGATATCGGGCCGCGCCAGATAGGCGACGGGTTTGGATTTTTTCGGCGGCGGCAGGGTGATGAGTGCGTCGGCCTGCATGCGCAGCAACGCGACGCGGCAACTCATATCTTTCAGTGCACCGTCGGGCCGACGCCAGTTCAAACGCTCACAGACTTCGCGCGAGAGCCGGTAGCGACTCATGGGCGGCTTGAGTGCCAGCAGTTCACGGATGACCGCCATATCTGTAGCGTTGAACCGACGCCCGCAGTAACGCATCGCTCAGCTCGTCGAGTGCAGGCCCAGAGCCTGCTTGTGGGCGCGCAAGATCTCAACGTCCTCGTACAGACGCATCCAACCGCGCCACAAGACGGTGACGCCGGGTTCCCCGTCGCCCTTGCGCCCAAGGTGTCCGCCCAAGCGACCGAGCAGGCGCACCGTATCGCGCAGGGTTGGTGGTTTGGGCGGCGGCAAGGTCTTGTACACCCGCACATGCAACGCTTCGATTTCCTCCCCCGAGAACACCTCGGTGGCCGGCGCCTCGGGCTGCGCGCGTGCCCGATAGGTCACGTGCATCAGGCGTACCCCGATGATGCTGAAGAGCGTCAAGTAGCGTTTCAGACGCGCGGCTTCCTCCAGCAGGCAGTCCTCGACCTTGCAGCCGGATTTGAGCACCTTGTGCCAGGTCTCGATTCCCCATCTCTTACCGTACCATTCGATTTTTTCCGCCGCCGACCCGAAGTCGGGGACGGCCCGGTTCGTCAACAGCACCCAGCTGATCGCCTCCATCCCCGCGGGAGGTGTGTGCTCGGTCGCGCCGATGACATTCACGGTAATCGGTTCGCTCGATCCATAAGCTTTCGCCTTGCCGCGTCGCTGTGGCGGCTTGAGGGTGACACGGACGCTGCGAACCTCCAGATGAGCCATGCGTGCCCGACGGCTGCCGTTACCCGGGATCTGGACCGTCAACGTTCCCAGCGCCGGTGCACTGGTGAGCGCTTCGATGACACTGGCGGCCCCCTCGCTGTCTTCGGGCACCAGTTCCCGATCAGTGCGCGCACGGATCAGAAAGTTCGCACGCAGTTCCGCGGCGTGCGTCAGGAACTCGAAGAAGTCCGACTCCCGATCCGCAATCGTGATGACTGTCACGCCGCGCGGCGTACGGTCCACCGTCTCCTTCAGTGCGAGCAGCCATTTGGCGCTTTCCTTCTCCTCGATTGGCGTACATTGCAGGCGTTCGATCTTCTCCTGATAGCCTTCGTCTTCAGAGACTTCTTTGCGGGCCCAGATGTTTTGGCTCAGCAATCCGAGCGGTACGCCCGCCGCGGTCAGCGCCAGCGCGTTGTGCATGATCAGCCCGCGATCCCAAGCGTTGTTGCTCTTGCCGATTGGCCCGAGCCCGCGTGTCTTTGGATGGGTTCCGTACGAGAAAAATACCGTATCCTGCAGCACCAGTACCGGCCCCGCACACGCAGCCATGCGGTGCGCGGTCGCTTCGGTGTGCGGCTCGAGCAGCGCTTGCGGACTGGCATTCGGGTTGTTGAACAACCGATACGCCCCCTGCGTGCTCGCCCAGTTGCCGCACGCCTCGTTGATGGGCACCGCGGGAGATTGCGCCAACTGTTCCATCACCCTGACCACGCGACGCTCCAGACGTTTGTCGCCCAGGTCAACGCCGGCCATCTCCTGACGGACCCATTGAACGTCCTGCGCACTAACCTCATGGTTCGATTGTGCGCCAACGGGAGAACCTCGCGAGGGTCTCGACACATTGCCTTCGGGCTTCCGTCGCACGGCGCGACGGGCATCAACTTAACAGCCGACGGCGATTGTGTCCAGCAATTCTTAGGTGGCGCTCAAATCAAACGGGCGGCGCCTATTTGTGTGTAATAGAAAG
>JAYUNL010000075.1:0-12056 GCA_043761745.1 Rhodocyclaceae bacterium | reverse complement strand
ACGTTCTGCGGGTTCGTAGAGTACTTCGCCAAAGCTCAAGTCGACCTGCTCGCAACTTGCCATCAGATGTTGGCGGTCTTTGCTGGGGAGGGCCGCCAGCAGAAGATTCGCCACCGGCGCGCCGGTCGTAGAGCGCACCGGACGCTTCGCGGGTGCTCGGGCAAGCGCTCTGCATACGATGTCATGGTCAGCGCTTCCTGCGACTAAGCCGTCACCGTCCGGAACGCGGACATACGCCTTGTGTGGCGCGGACTTTTTAAGCGATGTGTCCATCTTCGCGCCGATTGTCCACATACACCGCAGACGGGTCTGTGCTTCAACGTACATAAGACGAAGAAATGTGACGGCCAAAAGTGAAGGCCGCAGCGATCTGGCGGCCAAGTTACCCTCGGCCGCTCAAGACAAAGGGAGGGGTGAGTTTGTCAGGCGCTAGCCAGGGCGAGGGCTTGAAAAGGGTCGCCCAGGGGAATATCCGAGAGCAGCCGATCGAATTCCTTCTTGACCACGGCGTAGCATTCGCACGTTTCTCGTTCCAATCCGGCCCGATTGGTCACCTGGATATGGCCGCGGCTATAGCGTATCAGCCCGGCGCGCTGCAATTTCCCGGCCGCCTCGGTGACGCCTTCGCGCCGCACGCCGAGCATGTTGGCGATCAATTCCTGCGTCATGGTCAACTCGTCGGACTCCAGACGATCCAGGCACAACAGCAACCAGCGGCACAATTGCTGCTCCAGCGTATGGTGCCGATTGCATACCGCCGTCTGCGCCATCTGTGTGATCAGCGCCTGGGTGTAGCGCAACAGCAGGCGCAGCACCGGCCCGGCGCGATTGAACTCGTCCTTCAACAGTTGCGCTTTCAGCCGATAGCCGTAGCCCGCGCTCTGCACCACGGCCCGGCTCGGCGTGGTGTCGCCACCCATGAAGAGCGAAATGCCGAGTATGCCTTCATTGCCAACCACGGCGATTTCGGCCGATGCGCCGTCCTCCATCACATAGAGCAGCGACACGATAGAGGTGGTCGGAAAATACACGTGCTGCAAGCGTTCGCCGGATTCGTAAATCGCCTCGCCGAGTGGCATCGGCACCAGTTCCAGATGCGGCGCCAGGCGCTCGAATTCGGCCGCCGGCAGGGCGGCGAGTAGATGGTTTTGCTTGGGGCTATGGGGTGTGGGCATAGGTGAGCTCCTTCGTTTCAATCACAACGGTGGAGTTACATCAGCTTGACCGTGTCCTGTCGGGTCGTTCGTCACTTTATAACAATCTATAACAATCGATTTGTGCGATAGCGTACACAGCGCTCGGCTTCGACCTGAAGGGGTGTTGCCGGGCGAATCCGAAGAATACCGGTTCTATGCATCGACCGCGTATGTGGGCCAGCGCACAGACGTTCGCCTGAAGAACGACAACAATGTTAAGTTGTTTCGGAGAGGCCCGGCTTCGGAGAGGCCCGGCTTTTTTGACTGTGCGAGCTTTGCAATCTCTTTTTGCCAGCCCCCCACCAGCACAGTATTCCCTCCAAAGTACGCCACTCACGGAAATCAGCCATGCCTGAAACAGGAAACGGCAACACCCTTGCGGACGCTGCTGGCAAGGCCGCCGTTATTACCGAAGTGCGGCGCCAGGAGGCCTTGCTAAAAACGGGGGCCTTGCAGAACGCCATTCTCACCAGTGCCAATTTTTCGATTATCGCCACCGACGAAAAAGGCATCATTCAATTGTTCAATGTCGGCGCCGAGCTCATGCTGGGCTATTCGGCCGACGAAGTCGTCAACAAGATCAACCCCAGCGACATCCATGATCCGCAAGAAGTGATGGCGCGCGCCCAGACACTAAGCGTCGAACTCGATACCACCATCACGCCTGGTTTTGAAGCCTTGGCGTTCAAAGCGTCGCGCGGGATCGAAGACATCTATGAACTCACCTATATCTGCAAGGATGGCAGCCGCTTTCCCGCCATTGTGTCGATCACGGCGCTGCGCGATGACTATGGCGCTATCATCGGCTACCTGTTGATCGGCACCGACAATTCGGTGCGCAAGCAGGTTGAGCTCGAACTGAAGCAGGCCATGTCCATTGCGGAAAAGGCCAATCTTGCGAAATCGGATTTCCTTTCCAGCATGAGCCATGAGCTGCGCACGCCGCTCAGTGCGATCCTGGGTTTTGCCCAGCTCATCGAATCCGGCACACCGCAGCCGACGCCCTCGCAGAAGCGCAGTATCGATCAGATTCTTCAGGGGGGGTGGTATTTGCTGGAGCTGATCAACGAAATCCTTGACCTTTCGCTGATTGAGTCCGGCAAGCTGTCGCTGTCGCTGTCGCTGTCGCCGGAGCCGATGTCGCTAGTCGAGGTCATGCTCGAATGCCAGGCCATGATCGAACCGCAGGTGCAAAAGCGCGGCATCAGCGTGAGCTTTCCGCAGTTCGAAATCGCTTATTTTGTCAAAGCCGACCGGATGCGGGTCAAGCAGGTGCTGATCAACTTGCTTTCCAACGCGATCAAATACAACAAGGTGGACGGCACGGTCGTCGTGACCTGCATCCTGAGTGCGCCAGGACGCATACGCGTTTGTGTCGAGGATACCGGTGAAGGATTGTCTGCCGAACAGCTCGCCCAGTTGTTTCAGCCCTTCAATCGCCTCGGACAAGAAGCCAGCACCGAAGAGGGCACCGGCATCGGCCTGGTGGTGTGCAAGCGCCTGGTCGAACTGATGGGTGGCGCGATCGGCGTGGAAAGCACGGTCGGCAAGGGTAGTGTGTTCTGGATTGATGACGGCCAAACCCCAAGCTATCGCCAGCACCGACGAACCTACGGTGGCTGTCCAGGCGCCCGTGCCAGCCCATGCGCATTTGCGCACCCTGCTTTATGTGGAAGACAACCCGGCAAATTTGATGCTGGTCGAAGATCTCATCGCGCGCCGGCCCGATATCCACTTGTTGAGCGCCAGGGACGGTCTGCTTGGCATCGAGATTGCGCGCGCCTCGCGGCCGGATGTGATCCTGATGGACATCAATCTGCCTGGCATCAGCGGGATCAGGGCGCTGAAAATTCTGGCTGAAGATCCGGCAACAGCGCAGATTCCGGTGGTTGCGCTCAGCGCCAATGCGATGCCACACGATATCGAGAGAGGGCTGGAGGCGGGGTTCTTCCGTTATCTCACCAAGCCGATCCGGGTTAACGAGTTCATGACGACGCTGGACATGGCGCTGAAATTTGCAGAAACAAGGATGGACGGCGCCAACAAGCTGGAAAATACTGTGGAAAAAACATGATGATCAGCGCCCCCGACATTTTTAACGCCAGTATCCTGATTGTTGACGATCAAACCGTCAATGTGCAGTTGCTGGAGCAATTGCTGAGTGAGGCCGGCTATACCAACCTGGCTTCAACCATGAACCCAGAGGAGGTGTGTGCACTACATCGCAAAAACCGCTACAACTTGATCCTGCTCGATTTGCAGATGCCCGGCATGGATGGATTCCAGGTCATGGCCGGTTTGAAGACCAGCGATGCCGACGACTACCTTCCGGTGATTGTGCTGACCGCCCAACCGGGCCACAAGCTGCGCGCCTTGCAGGCCGGCGCCAAGGATTTCATCAGCAAGCCGTTTGACCTGGTCGAAGTCAAGACACGCATCCACAACATGCTGGAAGTGCGGCTGCTGTACAAAAAACTCGAGCACTACAACAAGCTGCTGGAACAGACGGTACAGGAGCGCACGGCGGAGCTGCGCGAGAGCGAGGCCCGCTATCGCAGCCTGACGGAACTGGCCTCCGACTGGTATTGGGAGCAGGACGAGAACGGCAGCTACACCAAGGTTTCCGGCCCGGCCCTGGAGATGCTCGGCATTCAGGTCGACAGCCTGGTGGGCGGTGCGGCGGGGAATACCGGGGGCGTTCAGTTGGCAGGCTGGAATGAGGCGGAGCGGGAGGCGCTACGAACCATTATCGCCGCCCGCCAGCCGTTCCTCGATTTCGTTTTCAGCCGTGCCAATGGCGATGGCTCGCAACAACAGTTTCGAGTGAGCGGCGAGCCGATGTTCAACCAGTCCTGTCGCTTCATTGGTTACCGCGGCATCGGCGTTGAAGTCACTGCCAAGAAGCAGCACGCTTGATCCCGAGAGGCAATGATGGCTTCACTCCATAGTCCGAATCAAAACCATCTTCTGGCCGCCCTGCCCACGGCGGAATTCGAGCGCCTGGTTGCGCATCTGGAGATGGTGCCGCTGCAGCTCGGTGACATCCTCTACGAACCCGGCACCCAGTTGCAATATGCCTACTTCCCCACCACGGCGATTGTGTCGCTGCACTATGTCATGGAGTCTGGCGCATCGGCTGAAACCGCCGGGGTGGGCAATGAAGGCGTCGTCGGCATTGCGCTGTTCATGGGCGGAGACACCACGCCCAGCTCGGCCGTGGTGCAGACCGCCGGCCATGCTTACCGGCTGGCGGGTCGTTTGATCAAGCAGGAATTTAATCGCGCCGGCTTAATGCAGCAACTGATGCTGCGCTACACCCAGGCGCTGATCACGCAAATGGCGCAGACCGCCGCCTGCAATCGGCATCACACGGTGGAGCAGCAACTGTGCCGCTGGCTGCTGCTGACCCTCGATCGAGTTCCTTCACAAGAGCTGGTCATGACGCAGGAATTAGTCGCCAGCATGCTGGGCGTGCGCCGGGAAGGCATTACGGAAGCTGCCAGCAAATTGCAGCGGGAGGGTTACATACGCTATCGCCGCGGCCATATTGCGGTGCTGCAACGCTCCGGCCTGGAAGGTCGTGCCTGCGAGTGCTATGCCGTGGTCAAGAAGGAAATGACCCGTTTGCTGTCCGATGTGCGGCATCGCGAAGGGATTTCTACAGTCGCCGATCAGCGTCGAGCGCCGTCCAGCCCACCCGGCGAAATCGGCAGACAGGATGCCGTCGGCTGATCGGTTAAAAGCCGTTACTCGGCACTCCATCGAAAATCGATGGTTTTGAGTTTTTCCGCGCCGACGGCGATGCTGCGTTTTTCCGTATGGCCGGCGAAGCTGGCGACAATTTGATAATTGCCCGCTGGCAACTTTGCCAGTAGCCACGGCCTTGCCGAAGTGGCATCCAGTAGCGTTTTGCCTGACGCGTCAGCGATGGTGACTTTAACGTCGCTCAGGTAGGCGCCAGACGTCAGTGCGAACACGAGTTTAAGATTGAAGTCCTGGGCGAGCGAATTGAGGCGGTCGATCGACGCCGTCCCGACACCGCCAGAAACATAGGACACGCCATTCATCGTCTGAACGGACTCGTCATCGCTGGCGTTTGCAAGAGGCGCGAGCGACGCAGCGCCGATAAGTAACGCCAACCCTAGCGCCTTAGACAGTTTCGAATACCTCATGGTGGGTCTCCTTGGTTGCGAGAAATTTGCTGAGATTAGCCCCTAAATCATTGGGCGAAGTATGTCCCTTCCGTAAAGGCCGTCTGTACGCTGACGCACCCAACGCACCGTGCGCATTTCTTTTTGATCGGATATTTCTGAATTCAGTCATGCGTGCGCTAGCGCACAGAAAAGGGCGGTGAATTGGAGGAAGTTCGCATGCAGCGACATAGCCTCCTAACTATCTGCACGGAGAACCTTCCAAATGAAAACCCGCCTCGGACTACTTGTTGTCAGTACAACGCTTGCAGGATTGATGACGGTCTTTATCTCCGGCTGTGAGAAGCCTCAGATGGCGAATGAAACGCCGCCACCACGTACGACGGTGGGAACGGTGATTGACGACAGCGTGGTTACCGCCAGCACAAAATCCGCCTTGCTTTCCGACCCGGCCATCAAGAGTTTTGATCTTCAGGTTGAAACCCGTAAAGGGGAGGTGCAGCTAAGCGGCTTTGTGGACAACCAGGCACAAGTGGATCGCGCGATTGCGGTGACGCGCGGGGTGGCGGGTGTCAAAGACATCGACAACAAATTGGCCCTGAAGGGCGAAGCGACGACGGTAGGCAACAAGCTCGATGACGGCATTGTCACGGCCAAGGTCAAGACTGCCTTGATTTCCGACAAGTACGTTAAGAGCTTCGACATCGCGGTTGTCACGCGCAAAGGCGAAGTTCAACTCAGTGGCTTCGTCGACAACCAGAGCCAGGTCGATCGCGCCCTCGAAGTTGTCCGCGGCGTTGAGGGTGTGAGCAGTGTCAGTAATGAAATGAGTATCAAAAAATAGTCCGGCAGGCCGCCCATTTTTCCATTCGGACTGGTGGCTGGCCTCTTCCCTGAACTCGTACGGCATTCACTCCTACAGGAGATACATCATGACGACCATCAATAAATTCGGACCAGTGCTGGGCTTGGCTTCCTTGCTGACGCTAGGCGCTTGCGGGAGCATGGACGCTCCCTCCAATACGTACAATTCCGGAACCGAGTATCCGCGCTCCAGCAGTTCAGGCGCTTACACAGCCTATGGCGTGGTGCAGTCCATCGATCTGGTGAGGCAGGATAGCGGCAGCAACGACATAGGACTCGGCACGCTCGCGGGTGCCGTGGTCGGCGGCGTCGTTGGCAACCAAGTGGGCGGGGGCAGAGGCAATACGGCTGCGACCGTGGCTGGCGCAGCCGGCGGCGCTTATGTTGGACACGAAATGGAAAAGCGCAGCCGCCAGCAAGCCGATGCCTACAAATTCACCCTTCGCATGAGTGATGGCTCCTACCAAACCTTGACGCAAAGCACGACTGGCGATCTTCGCGTGGGTGATCGCGTGCAGATCGACAACGGATCGTTGCGGCGGTATTGATAACGCTTGATGCGGTCGAGCGGCGCAGCCTATGAGCGAAATCACCGCTGCAAACGAGAGTGGGGCCGTTGATGCTTCGGCACCTTCGACGGACGCTGCCTCTCCGGTGCCGGCAGAAGGCGCTGGAGAAGCATCCGAAATTTCGGGCCTGACTGTAGCGGTCGGTATCCTCGCCGCCATTGCGCTCGTCGCATCGCTGTATCTGGCGCGTGCCTTCTTTGTTCCATTGCTGCTTGGCATTCTCGCCAGCTATGCGCTGGGGCCGGTGTTGGGGTGGTTACAGGCGCGTCGCATTCCAAGTCCGCTGGCGGCGGCGCTGATCCTGGTCGTGCTCGTCGGTGGCATGTCCTGGGTCGCGTTTTCCCTGAGCGAAGAGGCTGCGACGATGATCGAACAGCTTCCCCACGCGGCGCGCAAGCTGCGGCAAAATTTGAGTGCGGCGCGCACCAGCGCTCCCACCGCCCTGCAAAACATGCAGGAAGCCGCTAACGAGATACAGGGCGCCGCCATTGATGCAGGCGCGAAACCGGTAGCGGGAGCGCGGGTGATCGCGGTGAAGCCGTCGGAGCCCACTGCCTGGTTGCGTGATTACGCACTGGCGCAGTCCGCACTGTTGTTTACGGTCATCGCCCAACTGCCGATGGTCTTGATGCTGACTTACTTCCTGCTGGCGTCCGGCTCGCATTTCCGCCGCAAGCTGGTGGGCTTTGTCGGGCCGTCGCTAAGCCGCAAAAAGGACGTCGTCCGAATACTCGAAGAAATCCACGTGCAGGTCCAGCGCTATCTGCTCGCCACGCTGGTGTCAAACGCCCTGGTGGCGGTGTGCACCTGGCTCTTGTTCAAGGCGTTTGGGTTGGAGCAGGCCGGCGTATTGGGTGTCGCCGCCGGCGTGTTGCATTTCATCCCTTACCTTGGCCCGGCGCTTATCGCCGTTGTTAGCGGGGTGGCCGCTTTCCTGCAATTCGATTCGCTCCTCAAGGCGCTGGCAATCGCCGGCGCGTCACTGCTGGTGGCGGGCGCCATAGGCTTTGGGTTCATGACCTGGTTGCAAAGCCGATTCGCCCGCGTCAACGCTGCGGTGCTGTTCATTGCCTTGCTGTTTTTTGGGTGGTTGTGGGGCGTCTGGGGCCTGCTGCTCGGTGCGCCGCTGATCGCTATCGTCAAAGTGATCTGCGATCGCGTCGAATCGCTCAAGCCGGTCGGCGAACTGCTCGGCCGTTAGAAATTCAACTTACCTATTTGGACTACTGCCATGAATCAATTTACCTCCGACGACTTGCTCTCTCTCGAACAGACTTCGACCAGGCATCAATTGCCGGCGCTGACCTATGACTATGCGGCGCTGGAGCCTTACATTGATGCACGAACCATGACCCTGCACCACGACATTCACCATGGCGGTTATGTGGAGAAGCTGAATGCCGCCTTGAAAAAATTTCCGGATTTTCAGAAGTACTCGGCCTTGTGGTTGTTGTGCAACTTGGACAAAGTGCCCGAGGCGATAAGAACAAGGGCTATCCGCTTAGCTCCACTTTGGGCATTATTGCGAAATGGAGCTAAGCGGATAGCCCTTATTACTATCTGGATGAATTCGTCTTCCGCTTTAACCGTCGAACCTCGCGCTCTCGCGGCTTGCTGTTCTACCGCCTTCTGCAACAGGCTGTTGCCACCGATCCAGTGACCTACGAAGATGTCGTAGGCAAGACTCATAAGCGACGGAAAGCGGCATAGTGGAGCTAAGCGGATAGCCCTTATAAGAACCGCGGCACACAACAATGCGGGCGGGCACGTCAATCACAGCATGTTCTGGCGGGCCATGAAGCCGGGCGCCAAGGGTGAAATCCGAGGCCCTAAAGGATCGCTCAGCGAAGTGATCAATCGCGACTTTGGCAGCCTCGCGAAATTCCAGACTCAGTTCGAAGAAGAAGGCGCGAAGCTGTTCGGCTCGGGATGGGTCTGGCTGGCGCATACGAAACAGCACGGTGGCAAGCTGGAGGTGGGCACCACTTCCGGCCACGATCATCCGCTGATGCAGGATCGCCACCCAATATTGCTGAATGATGTCTGGGAGCATGCCTACTACCTGCGCTATGAAAGTCGCCGCGCCGACTATTTGAAAGCGTGGTGGTCAGTGGTGGACTGGGAAGAGGTGGCCCATCGCTTTGAGCGTGCCAACAATTCTGTGGATGCACTGGCCGCAGCAGAGTGAGGCCGGTCTCGTGCACACCACGAGTCGCGTCAACAAAGTGGTTATGTGCGATAGCAGGCAGACTACAGATTTGATCTACCGTAATGTTCAACAACACGAGACTAACGATATCTAACGAGAGGAATGAAAATGAACTGGGATCAAATTGAAGGCAACTGGAAGCAACTCAAGGACGACGTCAAGCAGCAGTGGGGCAAGCTCACCGATGACCAGTTGGATGTGATCGCCGGCAAGCGGGATCACCTGGCCGGCAAGATTCAGGAACTCTATGGCGTCAGCAAGGATGAGGCGGACAAACAATTGTCCGCCTGGCAAAAGCTGCAGAAAGATATCGCCCATTCCTAAAGTTAAGTAACGCAGAAAATTCAACAGGAAAAATCATGAAAAATTTCAACATCAGCGTGATTGCACTCGCCATCGGCCTTGCCTTCAGTGCCGGCGCCATGGCCGAAGGTATGTCGAAGGAGCAGTACAAAGCCACCGAGAAAAACATCCATGCTGAATACAAGGCAGCCAAGGCCGGGTGCAAGTCACTCGCTGGCAACGCCAATGACATTTGCGAGGCCGAAGCCAAAGGCAAAAAGAATCTTGGCATTGCGGAGCTTGAAGCCAACTACAAACCGTCCGCCGAGACGCTTTACAAGGCGCGCGTCGCCAAAGCCGATGGCGAGTATTCAGTCGCCATACAGAAATGCGATGACAAGGCCGGCAACGACAAGGACGTTTGTGTGAAGGAGGCGAAAGCCGCCAAAGTGCGCGGAGAAGCGGACGCCAAGGCAGAGATGAAGACACGCAACGCTGATGCCGTGGCGACCGAAAAAACGGTCGACGCAAACACCAAGGCGACCGAAAAAACCAATGAGGCGCATCAGGATGCAAATGCGGCTAAACGCGATGCGGATTATGCGGTGGCCAAGGAGAAGTGCGACGTCTTGGCCGGCAATGCCAAAGATCGGTGTCTGAACGACGCAAAGGTGCGCTTCGGTCAGCATTGAAGAGCATCCGGCAACGGGTGCTTTTCTCGTTGCCGGATAGCAACCCAAGCGAGCTAGAAATACGCTGTCTGTGTGTTGGTTGTTTGAAAACTAAATAGAAGAGGTACCGCCATGCTTTATACCATCGCTGTTGTCCTGCTTATCCTTTGGCTGCTGGGATTGGTCACATCCTTTACGCTCGGGGGCTTTATCCACATTCTTCTCGTCGTTGCCATCGTGGTTGTCCTGCTTAGAGTCATCCGGGGAAACGCGCCTTTGTAACGGTGCTCTCGTAGGATTGTCCGTTTCCACCAGCAACAGAAAATATAGGAATGAAAAAATGTGAGCTTCCCCCGAAATTTCGTCTTCCAAGAGATGGGGTATAACCCTTGATAGCTGGAAGGAGAAAAGTGGGTGAAGAAGTTACCGAAACAGGAACACACGGCGGAGTTCAAGGCACTGTGCGTTAAGCGGGTCAAGGCAGGCCAGAGCGCTGGGGCGGTGGCGCGGGAATTGGGTCTGATCGAACAAACCCTGCGCAACTGGGTCAAGGTGTCAGAGGCTGGCAAGTTGAACCCGGCGGGTGCGAAGGTGGTGACGCCGGAGCAAATGGAGCTATCGCGGGTACGAGCCGAGAACGCGCGGCTGCGTATGGAGAATGAAATCCTAAAAAAAGCGACGGCGTACTTCGCGAAAGATGTGCTGTGAAGTACGCCTGGATTGAAGCAGAGCGCAAGGCGTACCCCTTGCCGGGGATGTGCGAAGTTCTGTCGGTCAGCATCAGCGGCTACCGTGCATGGAAACGCGGTGGCACGCCTGAGCGCAAGCGGCTGACGGACGCGCAGATGCTGGCACTGATCCAAGCCATCCACCGGGAATTGAAAGGTGCCTACGGCAGTCCGCGGATGATGCGCGAGCTGCGCGGTCGGGGATTCCCGGCCAGCCAGGAACGCGTCGAGCGACTGATGCGAGAGAACGGCATCCGGGCACGCCACAAGCGGCGATTCAAGGCCACGACCGATTCGAAGCACGCCCAGCCGGTGGCGCCGAACCGGCTGGCCAGGGACTTTCAGCCTGCGACGCCGAATCGGGCGTGGAGTGCCGACCTGGCCTATATCTGGACCGACGAAGGTTGGCTTTATCTGGCCGTGGTGCTCGATTTGTTCAACCGGGAAGTCGTCGGCTGGTCGATCAAGCCAAGGATGACGGCAGACATCGTCATCGATGCACTGACCATGGCCTGGTTCCGCAAGAAGCCGACGCCGGGTCTGATCCATCACGCCTACCGGGGCAGCCAGTATGCGAGCCAGGCCTTTCAGGCGCGGCTGAAAGCCTACGGCATGGTGTGCTCGATGAGCCGCAAGGGAAACTGCTGGGACAACGCGCCGACCGAGAGCTTCTTCAACAGCTTGAAGAATGAGCGGGTGCATGGCACCCGCTACAGGACGCGGGCCGATGCTATGGCCGACCTGTTCGACTATATCGAACCGTTCTATAACCGGAGACGCCGCCATTCCACGCTCGGCTACACCTCGCCCATGAAATTCCTGGAAGACTGGATCACGACTCAGCATGAGCAGCAATTGGCGGCATAATGCCGTTGGGTTGGAAGACGAAAAATAGAGGGAAGCTCAGTTTCACGATGGCGTTTTCGTTCGCCTGCGACAAGGCCGGGCTGGCCAGCAGCAATGTCGACACGCAGGCCAGCGTGCGCTTGGCTAAACAGGGTGAAGGGTTCGTGATTGACCGGATCGCGCTGACGTTGCAGGCCACGGTGCCCGACATCGACGAAGCGAAGTTCCAGGAGATCGCGAACGCCGCGAAGCGCGACTGCCCGCTCTCCAAGGCGCTGGCGAACGTCCCGGAGATCACGCTGCAGGCCAGGCTGCGTTAGGTCGGCAGCGCCGCGCAGGACGCAAGCAGGAGACAGTGCTGACACCAAAAAGCTCCCCAATGACATTCTTCAGCAAGTCATTCACGCTAATCAATGTCTTGGTTCAAAGAAAAACGAAGCAGACCACTAGTACATAAACACGTAAATAACGAAACATGTTTTATACTGTCGCATATCCACCCAGAGAGAAGGAGTTGGTCATGCGGCAGACTGAATTGCA
>JAYUNL010000074.1:0-20749 GCA_043761745.1 Rhodocyclaceae bacterium | reverse complement strand
CCGCGTCTCTGGAAGCAACACTTCGCCGACAAGCCGCTCCGCTCGGCCTTGCATACGCTTCGAGCGCAGACATGTACGCCGGTGGGTTAACGGTTACGTAGGGTTTGCGTTCGACGATCACCACGTCACCGGCGTGGATGCCGGCATCGATCATGGAATCGCCTTTCACCGTGATGAGCACGGTCTTGGAAGGATGCGGTACCAGGTATTCGTCGATGGAGACAGTCTCGGCCGTGGTATCCGGCGCGGCGGTGGGCAGGCCGGCTTGCACGCTGTCGACAATGGGCCGTTCGTAAAAGCGCCGGCCGGGCTTCAAGCGCTTGTCCGGCGTGCTTTCCAGCAGGCCCGCGCTTTTCAGGCGCAGCACCATTTCCGCCACCGAGGCTTTGGAACTCAGGCCGATCAGCTTGCCGATGGCCGCATAGGAAGGCAGGACGCGGTGCCTGGCGTAGTAGTCCTGCAAGGCTGCAAGATAGTGTTCGTCGTTGGGCATGGGCAAACGATACCGAACGGACGTTCGGTGGTCAAGCGGTCGGTTATTGGCGCGCTTTGGCTGAAGCCACGCCCACGCCTTGACCATGCCCGAATTGGGTATTAACATGCCCATTATGGGTATGCACGCCAAGACAGTGAAGTCGAGAGAGAAGGGCTCCAAGCCCGCACAAGCCAAAGCCGCCAAGCCCAAAGCGTCTGGAGGTGCCCGCTCGACGACGCCTTCCGACGCATTATTCACCCGCACACAACAGCGCGTGCTGGGGCTGCTTTTCGGCACGCCGGCGCGCAGCTATTACGCAACGGAGTTGATTGCGCTTGCCGGCTCCGGCTCCGGCGCGGTGCAACGCGAATTGGCGCGACTTTGCGAAAGCGGTTTGATCATGGTGTCGTCGGTGGGCAACCAACGGCACTATCAGGCGAACCCGGCAGCGCCCGCCGCTCCCGAGTTGGCCGCCTTGATACAAAAGCTGGCGGGTAGAGCGAAAGCATCTGCGTCGGGCAAACGCTATGGTGATGCGACGTCGGCCAGCGCCATAACTCTGCACAGCCCAGCGGTTGCTTATGCAACTGACGTGGCATCAACGGCCAAATCGCCCCCACTACGCATCCCGCGCGCCCGGCTGGCCGCACTGTGCAAAAAATACGGCATCAAGAAACTCAGCCTGTTCGGCTCTGCCGCGCGCAATGAAATGACGCCGGAGAGCGATGTGGATTTGATGGTGGAGTTTGATATCGAGAAAGCGCCGCCGTTGTGGGATCTGCCGAATATTCAAAGCGAGTTTTCGGCGATTTTGGGAAATCGCAGAGTGGACCTCGTGCCTCCCAGCGTGATGCGCAACCCTTACCGGCGCAAGACCATCGAGCCCGACCTCAAGGTGCTCTATGAAGCAACGTGAGCGTGACGCCGCGCACCTGTGGGACATGCTGGATGCGGCGAACCAGGTTCGGCTCTTTATGGAGGGCCTTTCCTTCATAGCGCTCATGAACGATGAGATCAGACTGTTGGCGGTTGAACGCTTACTGGAAATTGTTGGCGAAGCCGCACGCAGGGTATCGGCCGAGTTACGTCGGGACCATGCTGATATCCCATGGCAAGCGATCATTGCGTTTCGCAACGTGCTTGCCCACGAATACGGCGATATCAACTATGAGCGCTTGTACGCCGTTGCCAGCAAAAGTGTGCCGGAACTGATTGCAAAGCTCGAAGACCTCATCAAACCTTGAGCAACTCCCGCCGCCCGCCCAGCCAGCGCTCGATGTGTTTGTCCGCCGCTGCGGGGTAGTCGCGTAGTAGCAGTTCTGCGGTTGCACGCGCAGCTGCTAGCAATTCTTGATCGTCTTCGAGATCGGCGTAGCGCAGCATGGGCACGCCGCTCTGGCGAGCGCCTAAAAATTCGCCGGGGCCGCGCAGGTGCAGGTCTTGCCGGGCGATTTCGAAGCCGTCGGCGTTCTCAAAAATTACTTTCAATCTGGCGCGCGCCGTTTCGGAAAGCGGCGCAGCGTAGATAAGGATGCACACCGAATCATCCGTCCCGCGCCCGACGCGGCCGCGCAACTGGTGCAGTTGCGAGAGGCCGAAGCGTTCGGCGTGCTCGATGACCATGAGCGAGGCGTTGGCTACATCGACGCCGACTTCGATCACGGTGGTGGCGACGAGCAGATCGGTTTTGCCCGCAACGAAGCCACTCATCGCCGCGGCTTTTTCGTCGCTCTTCAAGCGTCCGTGCACCAGGCCGACGCACAGCTCGGGCAACTCGGCTTGCAGACGCTCGAAGGTTTCCACCGCCGTCTTGAGTTGCAGCACTTCGCTTTCTTCAATGAGCGGGCACACCCAGTAGGCTTGCCGACCCGCCGCGCAGGCTTCGCGGACGCGCGCGATGACTTCATCGCGCCGCGCTTCCGCCACCAGCTTGGTGAGCACGGGCTTGCGGCCGGGCGGCAATTCATCCAGCGTGGACACATCGAGATCGGCGTAATAGCTCATGGCCAGCGTGCGCGGTATGGGCGTGGCGCTCATCATGAGCTGGTGCGGATTCTTGCCCTTCTCGCGCAGCGCCAGGCGCTGATGCACGCCGAAGCGATGCTGCTCGTCGATGACCGCCACGCCCAGGCGCGAAAAATCCACCGTGTCTTCGATCAACGCGTGGGTGCCGATGGCAAGCTGGGCGCGGCCGCTGGCGATGGCCTCCGCAGTGGCAAGCTTGTCGCGCTTCTTCAGACTGCCGGAGAGCCAGGCGATTTCCAGACCCAGTGGTGCCAGCCAAGGCGCGAGCTTGCGGTAGTGCTGCTCGGCGAGAATTTCCGTTGGCGCCATCAGTGCGGCCTGATAGCCGTTCTCCACCGCTTGCAACATGACCAGCGCAGCAACGACCGTCTTGCCGCTGCCGACATCGCCTTGCAGCAAGCGCTGCATGGGATGCGGCTGAGTCAGGTCAGCGGCGATCTCGGCCCAGGCGCGTTGCTGCGCGCCGGTCAGCGTGAAGCCGATCTGTTGCAGAAATTGCGCAGTGAGTTTCTTTTTTGCCTTGAGCGGCGGCGCGGTCTTGGCGCGGCGCGCATCGTGCGCGCGACGCAGCGACAACTGCTGCGCCAGCAACTCATCGAATTTGATGCGGCGCCAGGCGGGATGCGCTCTTTCGGAAAGCGCCGCTTGCGGCACGGCTGGCGTGGGGTGGTGCAGCAGTCGCACGCTGTCGGCGAAAGACCATAGCGCGAGCGGCTTGCGCACGGTGTCGGGCAGCGTGTCGTCGAGATCGGCATTATCCAGCGCGGTGGCAATACTCTTGCGCAAAAGCGATTGCGAGACGCCGGCGGTGGTCGGATAAATCGGCGTCATCGCCTCGGGTAGCACTTCGGGCAGCGCTTCGCCCGCGTCGACGATGCGATAGCGCGGATGTACCATCTCGTCGCCGAGAAAACCGCCGCGCGGCTCGCCGAATATGCGCAGCCGCCGGCCGACGGCGAGCTGCTTCAACTGGCTGCCGTAAAAATTCAGGAAGCGCAGGATAAGCGTGCCACTGGCATCGCTCACTCTCACGACGAGTTGGCGGCGCGGGCGATATTGCACGCTGCTGTCGACGATATCTGCTTCGACTTGCGCTGGCATACCAGGCAATAAATCGGCGATCGCCGTGATGCGGGTCTCGTCTTCGTAGCGCAGCGGCAGATGCAGCACAAGATCCGCCTGGCTGCGGATGCCCAGCTTGGCGAGTTTGGTGGCGGTAGCTACGGTAACGCCGGGCAGCGCAGTATTGGTGGCGTTTGTGAAACTCGTAGGGTGGGCAGCTTTGCTGCCCACGCGTTTGTCGGTCATGGTGTATCCACTTTTTCCGCGTGGGCAGCGAAGCTGCCCACCCTACACAACGACGCAACTCACTCGACAACCAGAATGCCGTCGATCTCCACCAGCGCACCACGCGGCAACGCGGCCACACCCACGGCGGCACGCGCGGGATAGGGCTGGCTGCAATACTGCGCCATCACCTCATTCACCTTGGCGAAGTTGCCGAGATCGGTGAGATAGATGTTGAGCTTCACCGCATCGGCCAGCGAACTACCGGCGGCCTCGGCGACCGCCTTGAGGTTGTCGAAGACACGCACGATTTGCGCATCAATGCCTTCCACCATTTGCATGCTAGCGGGATCGAGGCCGATCTGGCCGGAAAGGTAAATCGTGTTACCGGCCTGCACGGCCTGCGAATAAGTGCCGATGGCGGCGGGCGCGCGGGTGGTGGCGATGATTTTTTTGCTCATGAGTTTCCTATCGTTTGAAATATCCAGGCCGGAACGCACAGTGCGGAAGGCGCTCAAAGAGGCGCTTTCGGGCGGTCCGCTACACGTAGGGCTACTCGGCATGCCGTAACCGAATGAACAATCGTTTTAGCCCTTTCGTCCCCAAAATGAGCCACGCCGCAAGCAAGCCCTGGAGCAAGTAATAGATTGCGCCCACATAAAAATCCGGCGTTACGGGGAACGCTTCAGGACC
Organism: Rhodocyclaceae bacterium; assembly: GCA_043761745.1. Lineage (GTDB taxonomy): Bacteria > Pseudomonadota > Gammaproteobacteria > Burkholderiales > Rhodocyclaceae > Desulfobacillus. The sequence continues at coordinate 16,269 of JAYUNL010000074.1, read as the reverse complement.
CATTCTCTGCGAGATAAACAGAATTACCAAGTAGCGAACAAGCCCAGGAATACTTTCGGTCATCACCCAAACACCAATGAGACTACAACCGACTGCAAACCAATCTTCTAGGGGAAACGTTTGCTGCTCTGGTGGTGGGGAGCCTGGAAGAAGCTTCTTCGCAATGGTGCGAGGAAAAAACCAGAGAATCAGCAGGACGCCAATAACTACGAAGCAGACGCCGAGAGAGATGGCAGCGCCAGGCCCCTCTCCAAATTTCTCAATCTGGAGGAAAACTGCAGGAACGTAGCGGACAGCGTAAATGGCGAGCCATATGGCAAAGAGCCTTACGGCGACTGCGATGAGTTGATGTGGGGACATTTGGCCTTCTGACGTCAAAGTAAGGGGCGCTTCGCCCCAAGGAAAGCAGCAAGAGCGGTGAATGACCAAGCAACCACTAAAGATGGAATGCCGGCATGCGCAGCGTCCCTCTTGACTGGCGGGTTGGGCGTAAATTTCACGCACCCAAAACACAAGCGGCTATAAAACAATTGCGTCATCAGTAACACTCACACCGCATAGGACCCTTCCCTCTCATTCCTGCGGTTTGTTCCGAAGAATAGACATAAACCATACGCCCTGCTCGGCTTACCGAAGAGCACTGCACTTTGCAACTTTCCTCAGGTGTTGGAACATTGCGAAATAGATATGCAATAAGCAAAGATACAAACGCTCCACCAACGAAGACTGATGCGACCAACAATCCAACTGGTAATTTCGGGAGTTTCAACGGATTGACGCCCAACGCACTTTCGAAGTTCAACTACTTCCGCGGCGGAACCAACATCCCGCCACCCAAGCCCAGCGATTTCAGTTTGGCTTGCGCTTCGATCGCTTCCTGGCGCGTCTTGAAGGGCCCCACCTGCACGTGCGCTTCGATGGTCGAGGGAATGCCAGCCTTCTCCAGCTTGGCACGTAACTCCTCGGCGTTGGCCGTGCTGGTGAAGACACCCATTTGCAAAACGAAGCCGCGCATCACCGCGAGGGCCGGGGCCGGCTTGGCTTCTGCCGGTGCTTCGGCCGCTTTACTGTCAACAGTCTTCGCCTCCGCCACTTTGGTTGGCGCGAGGGGCGGGGGTTTGGCAGGCTGCGGCGTAGCTTTGGGCGCAGACTCGGAGAGCTTCACCGGCGCCGCGGGTATCGGTTGCACGGTAGGTTTCGCCGTGCGCACTGGGGCTGGCGCTGGCACAGGCTTGGTGTTGAGGGTGGGCCTTGCTGCGGGCCTCGGCGGCTCAGGCGGCGGAAGCGCCACGGGCGTTTCGGTTTTTTCCGGCTCGGCTTTCACCGGTTCCTTTGCAGACTCCTTTTCGGACTCCTTGGCGGGCTCCTTTGCCGGTTCCTTAGTCTCTTCCGGTTTTGCTGCTTCGGCTTTATTGGCTTCCGCAGGTAGGGGCTGCGGCCGCGCTTCCGGCAAAGCGCGCTTGGCGAGTAGTTTCGCCGGCTCAGGCGTCATCATCGCGTCGAACAATGACAGACCGCCCAACAGCACCGCGACCAGCACAACGGCAACGGCGATCCGTCGCAGCAGCTTCTTCTTCAACTCATCGGGTTCTTCAGCGCGCTTTTCTATTGCCATGCTGCCTCCCTTGGTCGGGTCTATTTTCTAGTCTTGCTTCTGACTCAACGCCCACACCAGCTCCGCTTCACTGACGGAAATACCACAGCGTTCCGCGATGCTGAGCACGTCCAGCCCCTGCTGTGCGAGCGTCACCGCTTCACCATATTGCGGCGAGACGTTGCGTGCCGCTTTGAGTTTTTCAACCTCGCCTTTCACTGCATCGATCTGGCCGCGCAGCTCCGCCAGTTCGGCATCGACGCCATCGCGAAAAATCTGTTCGCCGAAAATAGCCGGGTCTTGCTTCCAGGGTGCGGGCGGTTGCTTGCTGGAGAGGCGACTCAAGCGAATGATGATAAAGCTGGCATAGATGCCGATCAGCGCGGCGGCGGCGATCACGCCTTCACGCCAACCGAATGCACTGAAGTCCATCATGTCCAGGTTCCTTAGCGATACGATGATTGTGGATTATGCCAGCAGGCGCAGTTGCTGTCCGCATTCGTGAGTGGCTATGTCTGGGTTATGCTTGCGACGACATCTGCTCCGCAACGTCATTGCACCCATGATTACATTCCTCGCCAAGAAAATTCTCGCCACGCTGATTCTGCCGCCGGCCGGCCCGTTGTTGCTGGCCGCGCTGGGGCTGCTGCTCTTGCGTCGCTGGCCCCGTCTCGGCCGCGCGCTGGCCTGGAGCGGCATTGTTTTTCTCTGGCTGATTGCGACGCCGCTCATCGCCCAAGCGCTCTTGCGCACGCTGGAAACCGCGCCGCCGCTGGATATGGCGCAAGCCAAGCGCGCCCAGGCCATTGTGGTGTTGGGTGGCGGCAATTATTACGCGGCGCCCGAGTACGGCGGCGACACGGTGGGCCGCATCACGCTAGAGCGGGTGCGCTACGCGGCGCGGCTAGCGCGTGCAACCGGCCTGCCGCTGCTGGTGACGGGGGGGGCACCGCAGGGCGGCACACCCGAAGGACAAACCATGCGCGAGGCGCTGGAGCGCGACTTCGGCGTGCCGGTGCGCTGGGTCGAGGATCGTTCCTTGGATACGCGGGAAAACGCGCTTTATAGTGCCGCCCTGCTGCGCGCAGCGGGCGTGACTCGCATTCTGCTGGTCAGTTATGCCTTTCACATGCCGCGCGCGCAGGCAGCCTTCGCCGACACCGGGCTGGAAATAATTCCCGCGCCGACCGTCTATACGACGATGAGGCCCTTCAAAGTTACCCAACTGTTGCCGACCGAGCGCGGCCTGGAGCAAGGCTATTTCGCCCTGCATGAATGGTTGGGGCTGTTTGCGCAGAAACTAACTCAATGAGGGCACCACGCGCTTGCTGCCATCGGCATTCAGCGCGACATAGGTGAGCGTCGCCTCGGTAACTTTCACGGTGATCTCTTCCGTTTCCGGCCGGCGCTGCGCATAGACTTCGACATTCACGGTGATGGAGGTTCGGCCGACGCGTACAACCTCCGCGAAAAAGCTCACCACATCCGCTTTGTACACCGGCTGCTTGAACACGAAGGAATTCACCGCCACGGTGGCGATGCGCCCCTTGGCGCGGCGTCCGGCGGCGATGGCGCCGGCGATGTCCACCTGCGACATGATCCAGCCGCCGAAGACGTCGCCTTCGGCGTTGAGATCGGCCGGCATGGGCATGACGCGCAGGGCCGGTTGCTTCTCGGGCAGAGTGACGGGGTGATCGGTCATACCGGCTTGCTCCGGTTCTTCTGGTAATTCATCGGCCCGCCCGTATAAGGCGCAAAGCCAGTGCCGAATATTACACCGGCATCAGCAAGATCGGCATCGGCCACCACACCGTCGCGTACGCAGCGTTCGGTTGCGGCGAGCAGCGGCGCAATGAGACGGTCAGTCAGGCCCTGCAACACCGTTCCGGGTGCGTTCTTCTGCGGCTTGCCTTCAACATACTGATAGAAACCACGCCCGCTCTTGCGCCCCAGATGGCCGGCATCGACGAGTTCCTGCAAGCGGCGCGGCGTTTGCGCACCGGGACCAGCGAGGCTTTTGCCGGCGGCTACCGCAACATCCAGGCCCACAGTATCGGCCAGCTCGATGGGGCCGAGCGGCATGCCGAAAGCGAGCGCCGCTTCATCCACGGTTTCTGGCGCAATACCTTCATCCACGCAGATCATGGCTTCATGCATATAGGGTGCGAGCACGGCATTGACCAGAAAACCCGGCATGCTTTTGACGGGCAGCGCGAGCTTGTCAATCTTGCGCACGAAAGCCAGCCCTTTCGTCAGCGCCTCCGCTTCGGTGTTCGTTCCTTCCACCACTTCCACCAGCGGCATCATCGCAACCGGGTTGAAGAAATGAATACCGATCAAGCGCTCGGGCCGCTTGAGCGCGGCGCCGATATCTTCGAGCTTGAGACTGGAGGTGTTGGTTGCGAGGACGGCGCCCGGCTTCAGCAGGGGCTCCATGCCAGCAAAGAGTTTCTGCTTGGCGTCGAGATTTTCGAATATCGCTTCGATCACCACATCGGCCTGACGCACGCCCAGCCCGGTGGGATCGGGAATCAGACGATCGAGCGTAAGACGCACGGCTTTGTCGTCGCGCAGTTTCTTCTTATAGAACTCGGCGGCGCGCTTGATGGCCGGCGCGATGCGTTCGATGGTCTGGTCTTGCAAGGTCACGGTGAGGCCGCGCAGCGCGGCCCAGGCGGCGATGTCTCCGCCCATGACACCGGCACCGACCACATGCAGATGGCGCGGCTCGAAGTCACCGCTTTTGCCAAAGCCCTTCAGACGTTCTTGCAAATAGAAAACGCGGATAAGGTTGCTGGTGGTCGGTGAACTGAATATCGATTCCAGCGAGCTGGGTTTTTCCGCCGGTACGGCCAGCGCGTTGCCGTGGTAGTTGGCCCAGATGTCGAGTATGGCGTAGGGCGCGGGATAGTACTCACGCCGGGCGCGCTTGGCGACTTGCTTTCTCGCTTGCGCCGCGACATAGCTCTTGAGCGGCGCGGCATTCATGAGGCGCTGCAAGAATGGCGCCTGACGGCGCGGCTGGCCCGACACCACCAGCAGGCGTGCGGCGTTCACCATCACGCGCGGCGGCACGCAATCGTCAGCCAGGCCGAGCCGCTTCGCGCGTTTCGCGTCAACACTTTTGCCAGTAAGCATGAGGTCCAGCGCGGCCGCCGGGCCGATGAGTTCAGGCAGACGCAACATGCCGCCCCAGCCGGGCACAATGCCCAGCATAACTTCGGGCAATGCCAAACGCGTAGCGGGATCATCCACCGCCAGGCGATAGCGGCAGGCCAGCGCCAGCTCCAGGCCGCCGCCCATGCAGTGGCCGTGTATCAAGGCCAGCGTCGGATAAGCCACAGCGGCGAGACGGTTGAAGAGCGTCCAGCCGCGCTCCACCAGCACCCGCGCCGCAGCGGTCGAGGCCAGCTTGGTGAAGCTTTCGATGTCCGCTCCTGCGATGAAGCCATTGGGTTTGTCGGAAAGGATGACCAGGCCCTTGGGCGGCTCGCGGTCGAGCACATCGAGGGCGAGTGCGAGTTCATCGAGTGTCGCGCTAGAGAAGGTGTTGGTGGAGGCATCGGCCTGGTCGAAATGCAGCCAGGCGAGGCCTTCAGCATCGCGTTCCAGTTTCCAGTGTTTTAATGTCATGGTCGTTCCTCAAAGAGCCTCAACCAGCATGGCGCCACCCTGGCCGCCACCGATGCAGATTGTCGCCATGCCGCGCGCACCGGGTTTGCCGCCAGGTTTTCCATAAGCTCGCAGTACATGCAGTAGATGCAGCACGATGCGTGCCCCCGATGCCCCGACAGGATGGCCCAGCGCGATGGCGCCGCCGTCGACATTGAGTTTGGCTTGATCGAGTTCGCCCAGCGGCGCATCGAGGCCGAGCTGCTCTTTGCAGTAGGCGGCATCTTTCCACGCCGCGAGACAACCCAGCACCTGCGCCGCGAAGGCTTCGTTGATTTCCCAGGCATCGAGATCGTTCAGGCCCAGGCCATGCCGTTGCAATATCGGTGTGGCGGCATGCACCGGACCCAGGCCCATCTGTGCCGGATCGAGTGCGGCCCATTGCACATCGAGAATTCTGCCCAGCGGCTGAAGCTGGTGCTGCTTCACTGCCGCTTCGGAAGCGAGGATCAGCCAGGCGCCGCCGTCGGTGATTTGCGAGCTGTTGCCCGGCGTGATGTTGCCGACCTTACGGTCGAAAAAGGGTTTGAGCTTGGCCAGCCCTGGCATTGAGGAATCGCGCCGCAGGCCATCATCCATTGCATAAACGCTGCCGTCGCGACCAACCATCGGAACGATTTCAGCGTAATGGCCCACGTCCTGTGCGGTGGCGGTGCGCTGATGGCTGCGTACGGAATAGGCGTCCATCGCTTCGCGGGTGATGCCAAAACGCCAGGCGAGATTTTCCGCCGTCTGGCCCATGGAAAGCCCCACCACCGGATCGGTCAGGCCTTTGAGCAGGGCGATCACCGGCGCGAGCAAGGCCGCCGGCTTGAGCTTGAGGAACATGGCGAGCTTCTGCCCCGTGGTTTTGGCCATGCTCATTTGCGCAAACCAGCGCACCATGACATCCGAATAGAGCAGCGGCGCACGGGAAAGCGCATCCACACCGCCCGCCAACACCAGTTGGGAACGGCCAGCCTGGATGTTGGCCATGGCGGAATCGAGCGCCTGCATGCCACTGGCGCAGTTGCGCATCACCGTCCAGCCCGGCACCTTGTCGCCGCAGCCCATGCGCAGCGCAGCGACGCGACCGATGTTCACTTCATCCGGCGCGGGCGAGGCGCAACCGAGGATCACTTCATCGAAGGCCTCCGGCGCGAAGGGCTGACGCGCCAGCAGTGCACGCCCCGCCGCCGCAGCGAGATCGCCCGCCGAAAACGGGCCGGGTGCATTGCGCGCTTTGAGGAAAGGCGTACGCGCGCCGTCGACGATATAGACAGGTTGAAAGTTCATGAACTACCTCTCTTCTCGCAATGGCAAGTCGGTTGCATGTCGGGGAGCCCTTACTTAATCATGCGACAGCGCGATGCGCCGCTGGCTGTTGCTGCTCGTGACTGAAATCCGGCGGAAAATCATCCACGCGGATGACGGCGTTGCGCAGTTCCGTCGCGCGTTTCAGCAGCGCCATTTCCTCGGCACTGATAACGCCCATTTTGAGTGCCGCTTGCGCCAGTTCATCGCCACTGTGGCCGTCGATCTGCCCGGTCTTTTGCGCGGAACGAATTTTGGCCTCCACCCCTTCGGCCTTGAGCACTGCGTCTAGCGCCAGTTCAATAACACCGACCGCATCGTGCTCATCTCGCGGCACATACATGCCGGCGGTAAGGCGGTCGCGCGTGGCGGAAGGTTCGATCAGGAGCTTGGCGACCTCGCCGCCAAGCTTGTCCGCAGGTACCACATAGGGGCGGCCCAGCGGGAAGATGAAACGCCGCAAAATGAAGGAGGCGATCGCGCTCGGGTAGTTGGAGATCACCCCCTCGAAGGCGTTTTGCGCCTTGAACATGGTGTCCCAGATGGCCCAATGCATGAGCGGCGCGTCGGCCTGCTGACGGCCCTCGGCCTCGTAGCGCTTCAACACCGTGGAGGCGAGATACATCAGCGAGAGTATGTCGCCCAGGCGCGCGGAAAGTTTTTCCTTGCGCTTCAAATCCCCCCCCATTACCAGCATGGAAACATCGGAGATGAAGGCGAAGGCTGCCGAGAAGCGCGTAATCTGCTGGTAATAGCGCCGCGTTTCCGGCGCAACGCTGCTGACAGCGCTCTCCGGCACCGAGACAAAATGCGAGCCGGTAAGCCCCATCACCAGCGCACGCGCGCCGTTGGTGACGGTGTACCCAATGTGGCCGAACAGCGCGGCATCGAAATCGCGTAGCGCTTTGGCGGCATCCGGCTCATGCGCCGCCTGCATTTCTTTCAGCACATAAGGATGGCAGCGCACCGCGCCCTGGCCGAAGATGATCAGGCTGCGCGTGAGAATATTGGCGCCCTCGACTGTGATGCCGATGGGAATCTGCTGGTAAGCGCGGCCCATGAAATTGTTGGGGCCGAGGCAGATGCCTTTGCCGCCGAGGATGTCCATGGCGTCATTCACCACCTGACGCGCGCGCTCGGTGATGTGGTATTTGACGATGGCGTAAACCACCGAAGGCTTCTCGCCCAGATCGATAGCGCCGGCCGTCATGACGCGTGCCGCATCGCAAAGGTAAAGGTTGCCACCCATGCGCGCCAGCGGCTCCTGGATACCCTCGAAGCGGCCGATGGGCAGCTTGAACTGGCTGCGCACGCGGGCATAGCCGCCGGTGGCGCGGACGGCGAGTTTTTGCATGCCGGTGTTCGACGCCGGCAACGAAATCGAGCGGCCGGCGGCGAGGCATTCCATCAACATGCGCCAGCCCTGCCCGGCTGTTTTCGGCCCGCCGATGATCCAGTCCAGCGGCATAAATACGTCCGCCCCCCAGTTGGGGCCGTTCTGGAACACCGCGTTGAGCGGGAAATGCCGGCGACCGATATGCACGCCCGGATGTTTGGTGGGCACCAGCGCGCAGGTGATGCCCAAGTCCTCGACGTCGCCGAGCAGGTGCTCGGGATCATAGAGACGGAAGGCCAGCCCGAGCACGGTGCAGATCGGCCCCAGCGTGATGTAGCGCTTGTCCCAGGTGACATGCATGCCCAGCACCTCGCGACCTTCGTGCACGCCCTTGCAGATGATGGCACGATCGGGGATGGCGGCGGCATCCGAGCCCGCATGCGGGTTGGTCAGCGCGAAGGCGGGAATGTCGAGACCCTTGGCAAGACGCGGCAGGTAGTGGTTTTTCTGTTCCTCGGTGCCGTAGTGCAGCAGGAGCTCGGCCGGGCCCAGTGAATTGGGGACCATCACGGAAACAGCGGCAGCACTGCAACGCGTGGACAGTTTGGTGACGACCTCGGAATGCGCGTAGGCCGAAAACTCCAGGCCACCATAGCGCTTCGGAATGATCATGCCGAGGAAGCCTTTTTCCTTGGCGTAAGCCCAGGCGGCAGGCGACATGTCGTGATGCACCTGCGTCGTTTCCCAATCGTTGACCAAGCTACAAAGCTCTTCAGTTTCGTGGTCGAGAAAGGATTGCTCTTCCGCATTGAGGCGCGGCTGCGGATAGGCGAGCAGCTTGTCCCAAGCCGGCTTGCCGCTGAAGAGTTCGCCTTCCCACCAGACGGTGCCTGCTTCCAGCGCTTCGCGTTCAGTCTGCGACATCTGCGGCAAAATCTTGCGATAGAGGGCGAGGACGGGCGCGGAAATCAAGGCACGCCGTAGCAGCGGCAGCGCGAACACAAACACCAGCGCGAAATAGATTGCGAAGGCGGCATAGCTAACGCCGGCCGACCACTGCCCTTGAGTCGCGAATGCGGCCAGATAGCCCGCGCCGACCATGGCCCAAACCGCCACCGGCGCGCGCACATAGGCGAGCGCAAGCTTGACGAAGGGAACACTAAGCAAAATCCACCAGATCGTGCTGCTCATTTGGTTACGCTCCTGTTGCTGACGCGGAAACATTCCAGCGTCGTACTTTTTGTTATCGGCAAGTCTTGGCCATACTCAAGCCGCATTTTCAATGCTGCTTTTAAACCACTTTTCGTACCCGTTTGGGTTTCAACGGCGGCTCGAAGGCTTTCTGTGATTTCGTTTTTGCTAATGGCGCGCGCAGACCGCCGAGCAAAAATGGCATCAGTCGTCGCGCCAGAGCCTCCGGGTCATTTTCATTGAGGCGACTGCCGGCGACCAGTTGCAGCGCGTCGGTGCCGCTGATCGCGTAGGACATCGCCCCCAGCATGAAATGGAAGCGCCAGAGAATTTCCTCGCGCGGCACGTCCGGCAAAGCCTTGATCAGCGCCGCCTTGAAGCGCATCACCACCGCCGCATACTCTTCGGCGAGAAACTTGCGCACGAACTCCGTCGGCTCGGTGTAGGTGCGCCCCAACAGCCGCATGAAGACATGGCCTCCTCCCGCCGTATCCGCTGCCATGCGCAACGCAACACCAAAGAAGGCTTCGACGATGTGATGCGGCTTGAGTGGCGCGCCGCCGGCTTGCGCTTCAAACGCATCCAGTGCACGCAGTCGCTCCTGGTTGAGCCAAGTGAGACGGCGACGAAAGACCTCCTGAACCAAGGCTTCCTTGCCGCCGAAGTGGTAGTTGATGGCCGCCAGATTGACGCCGGCCTCGCCGGTGATCATGCGCATGGAGGTCGCCTCGAAGCCGTGCTGCATGAACAGCAACTCGGCCGCATCGAGGATGCGGGCGCAGGTGTCCGGATTGTGTTTTGCCTCGGCTGACATAGGGAGGAAAGAAAGGATGAACGCTCGTTTCAAACGGATGTTTGAATGATACGGCGTTAGACGGCACTGTCAAGGCGCGATTTGCAGGCGAGATGCACGGATTAGGCGAGTTTGCCCAAATTGCGGCGCGCATAAAAGCCGAAAGCCCGCGACTGGCGCGGGCTTTCGGCTGGTTATGCAGGAAGAATCAGGGCTTCAGAGCGTCACGCTTCTTGCGCGTCCACCCGTCGACACTGAAGCGGCCGGCGCCGGCCATCAGCAGCATCAGCGCCGGGAGCAGCATGGTGAAATGCTTCTGGAAGGAGAACATGTCCGACATGGTGCGGAAGTAGGCGCAGCCTTTGACGAACTCATCGGAGGCTGGCGGCAGCTTGTCCCAGGCGATCATGGCGCGACAGGCCTCCAGATTGAATGGGGGCATCACCTGCTTGTTTTCCCAACCCATAAAAGTACCGTGGAACATGACTGTGGCCACCACGGAATAGACGCCGACCAGGAACACGGTGGTACGAATGCGCCAGCCCAGCAGGATGGCCCACCCGCCGAGGAAGGAAACCAAGATCGCCGGCCACATCAAGTCCAGTGAAACGCCGCGCATAGTCATCATGGCGGACATCATTTTTTCGGGTCCGACTAGTTCGCCCATGGCTTGGCCCACACCGTTCATGATGAGTGACAGGCCCAGTATAATGCGGCCGACGAGTAGCCAGACATCAGCCGAAATCCAGCCGAACAAGGCCTTTTCAATGCGGGCAATCGCACCATCCACTTCTAAAAATACACGCAGCAAACCCATGACGTTCTCCAAAGGAATAATTAAACGGGGGCGGTTTCAAGCCATCCATAGCGTTATCCAGGCCAATTACAGTTGATGACATTATTGACTGCATTTTGATTAAGTTTAGCATGCGGCCATGCGCGGCCCGAAATGAATCGCCTGCGGACTTTGGCCTTGCGGCGTTCAAGGAGCCACGGCCTGGTCGGCGAACTCCATTAGAATTGGCCTATGCGCCCCTCCAGCACCCAAGCCCTGCCCCTACCCGCCCAAGGCGACCGCCGTGACTGGCAGACCCTGCGCACCCTCTTCCCACACATCTGGGCCTACAAGGGGCGTGTGCTGTTCGCCCTGGCCTGTCTGGTCGCTGCCAAGGTCGCCAATGTCGGGGTGCCGCTGATCTTCAAGCAGATTGTCGATGCACTCACGCAGGAGCAGGCCATGCTGGCGGTGCCGGTCATGCTGCTGGCCGCCTACGGCCTGCTGCGCTTCTCCACCATGTTGTTCACCGAGTTGCGCGAACTGCTGTTCGCCCGCGTCACCCAGCGCGTGGTGCGCAACATCGCGCTCAAGGTCTTCCGCCATCTGCATGCGCTGAGTCTGCGTTTTCATCTCGAGCGACAAACCGGCGGACTCACGCGCGACATCGAGCGCGGCACGCGTTCCATCGGCACACTGATCAGCTACAGCATTTACAGCATCCTGCCGACGCTGGTGGAAATCAGCCTGGTGCTGGGCATCCTGGCGACGAAATACGAGCCGGGCTTCGCGCTGATTACGTTCGCCTCACTGGTGATCTACATCGTCTTTACCGTGGCGGTGACCAACTGGCGCACCCATTTGCGCCGCTCGGTAAATGAGCTGGACTCGGCCGCCAATACCCGCGCCATCGACAGCCTGATCAACTACGAAACGGTGAAGTACTTCAACAACGAGGAGTTCGAGGCGCGCCGCTACGACAGCCAGTTGGTGAAGTGGGAAGCAGCCCAGGTGAAAAGCCAGGTGTCCCTCTCGCTGCTCAATATGGGGCAGTCCGCCATCATTGCAATCGGTGTGACGCTCATCATGTGGCGCGCGGCGGCGGGCGTGGTTGGTGGCAGCATGACCATCGGCGATATCGTGCTGGTCAATGCTTTCATGATCCAGCTCTATATCCCGCTCAATTTCTTGGGCGTGCTGTATCGCGAAATTCGCCAGTCGCTCACTGACATCGAGCGCATGTTTGTCCTGATGAACGAAAATCGCGAAATTGCCGACGCGCCCGATGCCCGGCCGCTCGCAGCGGGCGCGGCGGACGTGCGCTTCGATCGCGTGAGTTTCACTTACGACGCGCGGCGGCAGATCCTCTTCGATGTGGACTTCGCCATCCCGCGCGGCAAAACAGTGGCGGTGGTGGGTCACTCGGGCTCGGGCAAATCCACCCTGGCGCGACTGCTCTACCGTTTCTATGACGTGCAATCCGGGGCGGTGAAGGTGAATGGCACGGATATACGCCAGCTCACCCAGGCCAGCCTGCGTGCCGCCATCGGCATCGTGCCGCAGGACACGGTGCTGTTCAACGACACGATTTTCTACAATATCCAGTACGGCCGACCGGATGCCGGGCACGACGAGGTCATCGCGGCGGCCAAGGCGGCACACATCCATGACTTCATCGAATCCACACCGGACAAGTATGAAACGCGGGTTGGGGAACGTGGCTTGAAATTGTCTGGCGGTGAAAAGCAGCGCGTCGCCATCGCGCGCGCCCTGCTGAAAAATCCGCCCATTCTGATTTTTGACGAGGCCACCTCGGCGCTCGATTCGAAATCCGAAAATGCCATCCAGGCGGAACTGGAACGCATCGCCGTCGGGCGCACCACACTGGTCATCGCGCATCGTCTGTCCACCGTGATGAACGCCGATGAGATTCTCGTACTCGACCAGGGTCGCATCGTCGAGCGCGGCGCCCATCGCACGCTGCTGGAGCTAGGTGGCGCCTACGCGCAAATGTGGTCGCTGCAACAGCAGGAAGCGGAGGTCGAAGCCGCAGAGGCAGTCTGAAGCAAACACAGCCAGACGCGGATTACGCGGATGAGCGCGAATCAAGTGTGTTGCCGTGACAGTTCTCGTAGGATGGGTGGAGCCTCATTTGTGTTTTGGGCAACCCATCGCGTTGTTCGCGCTCGATGATGGGTTGCGCTACGCTCCACCCATCCTACCAATGCTATCGTTTCATCACGGCATCGGCGCTAGAATGCCCGCATGCCGTCACTGGAGGAGGCCATCATGAAGCGTCTAACTTATCTCGGGCTGTTGAGTATTTCCGCCATCCTGATTTCAGCACCCGCGCTTTCGCAAGAGAGCGGTACGCTAAAGAAAATCAAGGATACCGGCGTCATCGCCCTGGGCCATCGCGAATCGTCCATCCCGTTCTCGTATTACGACGACAAGCAACAGGTGGTCGGCTATTCGCAGGAATTGATGTTCAAGGTGGTTGACGCCGTCAAGGCCGAACTTAAACTGCCGAATCTACAATCCAAGCTGGTGCCGGTGACTTCGCAAACCCGTATTTCGCTGGTGCAAAACGGCACCGTGGATATCGAGTGCGGCTCCACCACCAACAATACCGAGCGCCAGAAACAGGTGGCATTTTCCAATAGCATTTTCGTCATCGGCACACGGCTGCTGGCGCGCAAGGACGCTGGCATCAAAGATTTCGCGGATATGGCGGGCAAGAACGTCGTCGTCACCGCCGGCACCACGTCCGAGCGCCTGCTGCGCAAGATGAACGAAGACAAAAAAATGAACATGAGCATCATCAGCGCCAAGGACCACGGCGAATCCTTTCTTACGCTGGAGACTGGGCGGGCAGTAGCGTTCATGATGGATGATGCCCTGCTTTATGGTGAACTCGCCAAGGCGAAAAAACCCGGCGACTGGGTGGTGACCGGCACGCCGCAATCCTTGGAAGCCTATGGCTGCATGCTGCGCAAGGACGATCCGGCTTTCAAGAAGATCGTCGATGCGGCGCTAGCGAAAGCCATGACTTCAGGCGAAGCTGAAAATATTTACAAGAAATGGTTCCAGTCGCCCATCCCGCCCAAGGGCCTGAATCTGAATTTCCCTATGAGTGATGACGTCGCCAAGTTGTACAAAGCGCCCAACGACAAGGCTTACGAGTAGGCAGATCATCGTCGCAAGCAGCGTCCATGGGCTACCACTGGAACTGGCAGATATTCCTGAGTTCCACGCCGACTGGTGGCGAAACCTATCTGGACTGGATGCTCTCCGGTCTCAAGATAACTGTCTCTCTGTCGCTCGCCGCCTGGATCTTGGCGCTGCTAATCGGCGCCCTCATGGGCGTGCTGCGCACGGTGCCGAACAAGGCGCTCTCGCGCTTGGCAGCGGGCTATGTCGAAGTATTCCGCAATATTCCGCTGCTGGTACAGTTGTTCCTCTGGTATTTCGTGCTGCCGGAACTGCTGCCTACGCCATGGGGCAACGCTTATAAACAACTCAATCCCGTACTCCAGCAATTCCTCGCCTCGTGGATCTGTCTTGGCCTTTTTACCAGCGCGCGTGTCTGCGAGCAGGTGCGCGCCGGTATTGAATCGCTGCCACCGGGGCAAAAGAACGCCGGGTTGGCGCTGGGGCTAACGCTGCCGCAAACCTATCGCTATGTCTTGCTGCCTATGGCGGCACGCCTGGTCGTCCCGCCGCTGACCTCGGAGTTTCTCAACATCTTCAAGAACTCCGCCGTGTGCTCCACCATCGGCTTGCTGGAACTCGCCGCGCAGAGCCGCCAATTGGTCGATTACACCGCGCAGCCCTACGAATCTTTCATTGCCGTCACGCTGATGTATTTCCTCATCAACGTGGTCGTCATGGCGCTCATGCAGCGCGTCGAAGCGCGCGCCCACGTGCCGGGCTATATCGGCGAGCGCTGACGATGGACCTCGATTGGTCATCCATCCCCGGCGCCTTGCCCTTCCTGCTGCAAGGCATGTGGCTGTCGCTGAAGATCACGGCGGTCGCCATCGTCGTCGGCCTGGTGTGGGGTACGCTGCTGGCCATGATGCGGCTTTCAAAAAACGCCGCGCTATCCTGGCTGGCCGCAGCCTATGTGAATCTATTTCGCTCCGTGCCGCTGCTGATGGTGCTGCTGTGGTTTTTTCTCATCGTGCCACAGGTGCTGCACAACCTGCTCGGCTTGCAGGCGGGTAGCGACGTGCGGCTGGCTTCGGCCATGGTGGGCTTCGCGCTATTCGAATCGGCCTACTACGCGGAGATCATTCGCGCCGGCATCCAAAGCGTGCCGCAAAACCAGGTGGCGGCTTCCTACGCGCTGGGCATGACGCATCTGCAAACCATGCGTCTGGTAGTGCTGCCGCAAGCCTTGCGCAATATGCTGCCGCTGCTGCTCACGCAAGCCATCATCCTGTTTCAGGACACCTCCCTGGTGTACGTCTCGGCGCTGGCCGACTTCTTCGGCGCCGCTTACAAAGTGGGCGATCGCGATGGGCGGCTGGTTGAATTGCTGCTCTTTGCCGGTGCGGTGTATTTTGTAGTCTGCTATGCCGCCTCGTTGGGCGTGAAGTATTTGCGTGGAAAGGTTGTCGCTTGATCACCATAAAAAATCTGGGCAAATGGTACGGCCAGTTTCAAGTGCTGGCCGATTGTTCGACGGACGTGAGCAAAGGCGAAGTGATCGTGGTTTGCGGGCCGTCGGGGTCGGGCAAGTCCACGTTAATCAAGTGTGTGAACGGCCTGGAGCCTTTTCAGCAAGGCGAGGTCGTGGTGGATGGCATTTCCGTGGGCGACCCGAAAACGAATCTGCCCAAACTGCGCGCCCGCGTCGGCATGGTCTTTCAACATTTCGAGTTGTTCCCACATCGACGCATCATCGACAACCTCACGCTGGCGCAGACGCACGTACTGGGGCGCAGCAAGGAGGAAGCGGCGGAGAAAGCACTCACGCTACTCGCCCGCGTCGGTTTGCAAGATCATGCCGACAAACATCCGGGCCAGCTTTCCGGCGGCCAGCAGCAACGCGTCGCCATTGCCCGAGCACTGGCCATGGACCCTATCTGCATGCTTTTCGACGAGCCCACTTCCGCCCTGGACCCAGAAATGATCAACGAAGTGCTCGACGTTATGGTGCAACTGGCGCAGGAAGGTATGACCATGATGGTGGTGACGCACGAGATGGGTTTCGCCCGCAAGGTGGCGCATCGCGTGATCTTCATGGATCATGGGCGTATCGTTGAAGATGCCCATAAAGAGGACTTCTTCGGCACGCCGCGCTCGGAACGCGTACAGCAATTTCTTTCGAAAATCCTACACCACTGAGGCTAGCGCTATGGCAATGCAACCTGAAATCAAGAATATGGCTTTGTTCTGCGACTTCGAGAACATCGCCCTGGGCGTGCGCGACGCCAAGACCGCACAGTTCGACATCAAGCGCGTGCTGGAGCGCCTGTTGCTCAAAGGCAGCATCGTCGTCAAGAAAGCCTATTGCGATTGGGACCGCTACAAAGCGTTCAAGGCGCCGATGCACGAAGCGTCGTTCGAGTTGATCGAGATCCCGCATGTGCGGCAGTCGGGAAAGAATT
>JAYUNL010000073.1:0-2439 GCA_043761745.1 Rhodocyclaceae bacterium | reverse complement strand
CGGGGGTGCGGCCCGCAGATGTGATGCCCGGCGCCAACGCAGAGAAGATCGGTGTGAGGTGTTCGACGATGGGCTTTTCGCCGCCAATCATCAGGCAATAGCCGCGCTCCTCGCCGGCGATGCCGCCGCTGGTGCCCACATCAACGTAATGCACACCGGATTCACGCATGCGCGTTGCGCGGCGCACGTCATCACGATAGTAAGAATTTCCGCCGTCGATGACGATATCGCCTTCTTGCAGATGGGCTGCCAGTTGCTCGAGTTCGGTGTCGACGATGGCGGCAGGCACCATCAGCCAGATCACGCGTGGCCGAGTCAGCTTTTCGCTCAACTCCTGCAACGTGCTCGCGCCGACCGCTCCCTGCGCGCCCAGATCGGCAATCGCATCGGCTCGCGTGTCATGAACCACACAGTTGTGGCCCGCCTTCATCAGGCGTCGCGCCATGCTTGCTCCCATCCGCCCCAGACCGATCATTCCGAGCTGCATGTTTTTCTCCGTTGAGTTAAATTTGTGTCGCGACGAAAGGGAAGGTTCACGGCGATTGCGTGCGCTTGACCACCGTTCCGCAGCGTGATGGCGTCACCTCCAGTCGCGCTAAGTGTGCGTTGCTGAAAGTAAAAATTTGTAAAAACGATGCGGTGCAGCTTTACGAAATCGACTGATAAGACTGCGATCTCGCTACGTGTTTCAATACCATGGTTATGTCTCCAGAAGGTGCTTCTGCCGGCTGCAAAGTGATGTCCGCAGACCTCGGATTGAGGGCGGCCCGGCTGGATCGCAGTTGACCAGGTGCGTCGGGCCTCGTCATCATGCAAGTAGCGCAGCGCACCGCCCATGCCGTGTACAGCGTCCGCGAACCAGCGCTTGTCGCCCTGCATTCCCAGCGGCTACGCACATTGCTGGAAGCCGTCACCATCAAGGAGTTAGAGCCGTTGGACAGGACCTGAATTTCGGACATGGACGAGGTTTGCAAGCTGGGCAGGGCGGCGAAGTGTTTGACTGATCACATGATGTGTATACAAGAAGTTGCGGTCTGTGCGCTGGCGCACAGACGGTTGCCACTGGAGAGTTCAGAGTCGCATAAACGATAAACGCGGGCAAGCGGCGTTTTGACGACTTACTGCGTCGAGGTCACGCGATTGTCACTGAACCTCAACTATTTTTGAAGGAGCGAAAACATGTTACGAACTATCAAGGATTTGCACGACTACGGTATAGGCGCCACAGACGGCGACATCGGTCACGTCAAGGACCTCTATCTGGACGACAAGTCGTGGGTCGTGCGCTATCTGGTCGTCGAAACCGGCAGTTGGCTTTCAAGCCGAAAGGTGCTGATCTCGCCGATCGCCATCGGACATCCGGACTGGGCGAATCGGCTGCTGCCGGTTTTAATCACCAAGGAGCAGGTCAAGAACAGCCCCAATTTCGACTCTGAGCAGCCGGTGACGCGACAACATGAAATGGAGTATTCCGGATACTACGGCTACCCGTACTATTGGGGCGGTACGGGGTACTGGGGCGGAGGTATGTACCCCAATATGATGTTGTCGGGCTACGGTGGCATCCCAATCCTGAACGTCGAAGAAACCGAGGCACAGAACGCCCGAGCGCGAGCAGAGGCTACTCGCGACAGCAACGCAGACCCCCATCTTCGCAGTTGCGCTGCCATCAATGGGTACCACATCCACGCAAGCGACGGTGACATCGGCCATGTCAGCGGCATGCTGATTGACGACGAGACCTGGGCCGTGAGCTACCTTATCGTCGACACCAGCAACTGGTGGGTTGGTCATCAGATGCTCATCGCGCCGAAGTGGATCGAAGGCGTTAGCTGGGCAGATGGCACCGTTTCGGTTAGTTTGACACGCAAGGCCGTGAAGGACGCGCCCGCTTACGACCCGGCAGCAAGTCCCACCCGCGCCGACGAAGGCCTTCTATATGGACATTACGGCCGCACTGGCTACTGGGCCGACGCCGAAAAACGCGAGACCGAGATTTCACGCATCTAGCGCCCGCGCCAGACGTAAGCGCGTCTTCCCACGCTACATCGTGAAGATCATGAACCTGAATCCCAGACCAATGGCAACCATTACCACCGGTGCGCAGACGCTGATGAAGGACACCACCGAATTCGGCTGCGGCGGCACTGCGAGCATTTCCACCCATGGTCTGCACGAAGAGATGGCGATATCGCGCAAGCACTACAAGGCCGAACTGCACGACCTGCAGGTCGAGTTCGTTAAGCTACAGCGTCATTTCATTGCTCATGGCGACCGCATCCTGGTGCTACTTGAGGGCCGAGACTCGGCTGGAAAGGACAGTGCCATCAAGCGCATCGTCGCACACCTGAGCCCGCGCGAGACGCGAGTAGTCGCGCTCGGCAAACCATCTGACCGCGACATTCGCGCTTGGTACTTTGAGCGCTACGTTGCCTTCCT